>CAZRWU010000014.1:0-36091 GCA_964603915.1 uncultured Rhodospirillaceae bacterium | reverse complement strand
TTGGCGGCCCGTTCACGGGGAGCGCCCGCGTCGACGCCACCGGCACGCCGGCCGGCTCCATCGCCTTAACCGTCGCGGGCGCCGAGCTCGGCCAAGCGCCCGCCACGCCGCAAGGCATCGCCGGCGGGCGCCTCAACGCCGATGCGCGCCTCGCGACGCGGGGGACGAGCATCGCCGATTTCGTCGCCGCCCTTGGCGGCGGCGGATCGCTCGCCGTTCAGGGCCTCGATCCGGCGGTCGACGCCTCCGGCGTGCCCGTTCTCGGTCCGGTTCTCGGCTCGACCCTGCGCCTGGCCGGCGCTCTCGATACCGCACTTGGCCCTCTGCTCGGTCTTGCCGGCGGACGAACGGGTCCTGGCCTTGCCGACATCTCGGCGCCGTTCACCGTCGAGCAGGGCGTCGCCCGACTCGATCCGATTCGCGTCCATTCCCCGATCTACGAGGCGACGGCGCGCGGCACGGCGAATCTGGCGGCATGGCAGATCGATCTGGCCGGCGAGATGACGCTGGCGCAAAGCGCGATCGGCGCCCTCCTCGGCGGCGTCAAGGAGGTCCCGTCGCGCTGCACTTTCGCCGCCCGCGGGCCCATGGACAAGCCGAACGTGCAGATCGGCGGCGAGTGCATCCCCCGCGGGATCGCCATCCCGGGAACCGGCGAGGGAGGGCTCGGCGGCGTTCTGGAAAGGCTGATTCCCAAAGAAATGCTGCCGCAGCGGGGCGAACAGCCGCCGCAGCCGCAAGAGCCGGCTCCCGAGACGGCCCCGCAGCAGGCGCCGCAACCGGAGAAGGTCATTCGCGATCTGCTCGAAGGCTTCATCCGGCGCTGAGCAATGGCGTGGACGCGCCGCTCACTGTTGCATAAAGGCACCACTTTTCGTTGTTGATGCGGCGCACAAAAACGCCTCTTGCGACAGACCGCTTTCGTCCTTACCTTATCGGAGAGATCCACGAGCCGGAAAAACCGGTTCCAAAAACGGAGAATGGGGAGGATCCGGAACCAGGTTGGCGCAAGCCCACTTTGATAAAGGGTACAACCATGAGCGGATTCGACTACACGCCCTCAACGACCAATCCCGCAGCGCAGCATCCCGACTCGGTGGTTACCGAGCCGGTGCCGGTGTTGTGGGAGGAGATCCACCTGATGCCTCGCCGCATCAGCGCGGCGCGCACCGCCTATTTGCGCAAATGGCTGAAGCAGAGCCTTCAGTCCTGGAAAAGCGTCTTCCGCCGGCCGGGTCAGATGATCCCGAACGGCCACAACCGACTGCAGACCCGCTGAGCAAACGTCCCTCGCGTTGACGCCGCGCCAGACGCTTGTCGGTTCAAGCGTCTGGCGGCACCTCTCAGATGACGTGCTCGATCAGAATCAGCACGGCGAACGCCAACAAAATCGCTCCCGCCAGACGGGAAACGCGGCGCTGGACCGACGCTCGTCCGAGCCACGCGCGCACCGACTTCGCCGCCCACGCCAGCGGCAGCTGCCACATGAGGTTGATCGCGATGAGAAGCGCCGAGAGCACCAGCAATTGGCGCGTCACGTCGCCGCGACCGAGCACAATGAAATTGGGATAGAGCGCCACGAACAACAAGATGACCTTGGGATTGAGAATGTTGGTCAAAACCGCGTCGCGGCAGGCCTTGCGCGCCGAGGCGGGCGGCCGCGCCGTTTCGTCATCCATGAGAGGAAGGGCGCGCAGCGCCTCGACTCCGAGCCAACCGAGGTAGAGGGCGCCGGCGATCGCGACGCTGCCGAACAGCGACGGCGAGGCGGCGATCAGCGCCGACAACCCGGCGATAGCCAGCGCCGTATGAACGATGAGCCCAATCTGAACGCCGGCGACGGCGGCAAAGGCGGCGCGCCGTCCCGATACCAAGCCATAACGGAGAATCAGCAGGGTATCGGGCCCCGGCGACATGACGATCGCAATCGCCGTCAGGGCGAACGCGGCCAGGGTGGCGGAATCTTGCATCGGCGGCGGCCTTCCTGCTCGGCCGTCTGATTGGCATCATGAGGTATCGAGAGTCTTCGACCGCTGAACAGGATTCGAGCCGCTCTTAGTTAAAGCGGCTCGATGGAATCAATGCCGGCGCGCCAGCGATCCCGCGCGCCGGTCTCAGCCGCGTTCAGGTCCCCGGAGTCCAAGACGGCGGATCGCTTGCGGGGAACGACTCGTCGCTCGCCTCGTCGATGACCTCGCACGGATCGCGCTCTTCTTCCTTTTCCTGCTTTTTCTGTTCTTCGCGCTTCGCCTGCTCCTCTTGCCGCCGCTTCTCGCCTTCGCGTTCCTCGTTCATGACGGTGCTTCCATTCCTGATCCATCGCGCATCCACGCGCCGCGCCAATCTGCGCCGGCCCAGCGCGCATAAGACACCAGTGTAGCAGTCCCAGTTCCCAGCAGGGCGTAGAATTTCTCGATCGCCCTTCCTTCAGGGCGCGGAAGCTCGGGTGTGCTCCAGCGCCGCCTCGGCGCGCGGCGGCGGTTCTGCGCCCGCCGTGATCAGCCGGGCTCCTGGCCGGTAAGTGACGTACTCCCAGAACCAATTGAGGAGGACGCGCAAGCGGTTGCGAAAGCCGATCAGGTACCAGACATGGACCATCGCCCAGACCAGCCATCCGATCCGGCCTGTCACATGCACGCCGCGCAAATCGCCGACCGCGTAGGTGTAGCCAAGGGTCGCCATCGTCCCCCAATCCACGTAGCGGAATTCGGCGGGCGGCGGCTTGCCGGCCGCCTCGGCGAGAATGCGGCGGGCGACGAACCGGCCCTGCTGCTTGGCGACGGCGGCAAGGCCCGGATACGGCCGGCCGTCGGGATCGAGGGCGACGGCGGCGTCGCCGATCACATAGATATTGGTCGCGCCCGGCGCGAGGAGGTCCTTGCCGACCTTCACCCGCCCCTTCTTGTCCGCCTCGGCCTTCAGCCATTCCGCCGCCGGAGTCGCCTTCACTCCGGCGCTCCAGATCACGTTGGCGGCGACGAGACGCTCGCCGCCGGCGACGCAGGCGTCCTCGGTGATGTCTTCCACCATCGTGCCGACGCGGACGTCGACGCCCATCCGCTCCAGTCTGTCGTGCGCGTAGCGGGCGAGGTCAGGAGGAAAGCCGGGCAACACCTGATCCATCGCCTCGATCAAGACGATCGAGACCTGGTCGGGATCGAGGTGCCTGTAATCCGCCCTGAGCACACCCTTGGTGATCTCGGCGACGGCCCCGGCCATTTCGACGCCCGTCGGTCCGGCGCCAATCAGGACGAACGTCATCAGTCGCCGCTTGCGCTGCTCGTCCTCTTCCCGATCGGCTTCTTCGAGAGCGAGAAGAATGCGGCGGCGCAGCGCCGTCGCTTCCTCGAGGCATTTCAGTCCAAAGGCTATGTCGCGCCACCGCTCGTTGCCGAAATAGCTCGTTTCCGCCCCCGTGGCGACGATCAGCTTGTCGAAGGGCAGGCGCCGGTGCTCGGTGACCACTTCCTGGCGGTCCCTATCGACGTCGACCACCTTGTCCATCAGGACATCGACGTTGCGATAGCCGCGGGCGAAACCGCGGGTCGGAACCGCAATGTCCGGAGCGGCAAGAGCCGCGGTGGCGACCTGATAGAGCAGCGGCTGGAACAGGTGATGGTTGCGCTGATCGATCCAGACCACGTCTGCCGCTTTACCGCGCAACTCCTGCACGGCGGCAAGACCGCCGAAGCCAGCCCCGACGACGACCACGCGTGGCCCTTTGCGCTCGACCGTCCGCCGCGAAAGCTGTTCCAAGATCAAAATCCTCGCCCGTTGTTTGCGCTTTGCTCCCCGGCCCGCGCGGTGTCAACGGCCATAAGAAGCCACTGGTTCCCATATTTAGGGGAGAAAAACCAAGGAACTTTGTCAACTGCACGCTGCTTCCTTTCTGACGCGGCCAGAAGCCGAAACGAACAGGAGCGAGGTCGATGGTATCGGCAGCAGAAGCAGGAACTGAATCGAACGTTTTTGACATGCTCAATGACCTCATCCAGCTCAATCACGCCGCCCTCGGCGATGAGCGCAAGCACCGCGATTGGATCGAGAAAACCATCGCGGCGCTGTAGAGCGCGCTCACGCGTCATCTTGCACGCAGTGGGTCATCAAGGCAAATCGCGCGCCATCCGGTAAAGCGTAGCGCGCTGATCCGCCGGGGAAACGCTGGGCGCCGAGCGCCACGCACGCCGCAGGGGCGCAAGGGCGACAACCGCCGTGGCGGGGCCAAAACGCCGGGCGGCCATCCCGGCCGCCCGGCGTTTTGTCTCTGGCGGGAAGGCGTGCGCCGGCGGTCAAGCGCCTGTTGCGATTGGCTCCCGGAGGGATTAGAAGATTGCTGGACGCGGGCGTGTCCGGAAAAGCGCCTCGCCGATACGATTGAAACAGCAAACCCGCCGCACCGACATGATACGGCAACATCATGAGGTCAGAATGGCGGGATGTTCAGTGGCCCTAGCGGGACAACCGTCCTCAAGCAGACGATGACGATGATAAACCAAACGCTCGCCAACCCCGACACCATCGTGGTCAATCAACCAGCCAGCGGTTTCGCCGCCGATTTTCGCGGGGATGACCGGTTGGCGGGCGCCGGTCTCGCGGATTTGCGCGAGGAGCGCGAATCGAGCGACGGCGTCGCTTCGCGGATTCCCTACCCGGCCATGGATCAGGTCGAGCATTCGGTCGCAATCCAGCGGCTGCTGTGGGTGCGTCATCTGCCGCCGCCACGCACCGCGACTGAGCGGCGAATCTTCGAGCGCATTCGCGATCTCGGCTGGAACGCTCCATCGTGAGGCCGGCATGCAGGGCGGGGAACGGTTGAAGCGATGCGCTTTGTTCTGTTCACGCATTCGCTCGTCTCGTGCTGGAACCATGGCAACGCGCACTTCTTGCGCGGCGTGGTGCGGGAGTTGCAAGCGCGCGGCCACGAGACCCGCGTGTTCGAGCCGGCCGATGGCTGGAGCCGTCAGAATCTGATCAAGGAAGCGGGAGAGGGCGTCATTGCCCGCTTCTATAGGCAGTTTCCCGAGCTCAGGTCGGAAACGTATCACTGGAATCGCTTCGATCTGGAGCGGGCGCTCGACGGCGCCGACGTCGTGCTGGTGCACGAATGGAACGAGCCGTGGCTGGTCAGCGCCCTCAGCCGGCACCGCGCCGCCGGCGGCCACTATGTGTTGTTATTCCACGACACCCACCATCGCGCCGTCACCAATCCCGAGGCGATGGCGCAGTTCCCCCTCGATGGATTCGACGGCGCCTTGGTGTTCGGCGAGGCGCTGCGGGAGATCTATCTCCGCCGCGGCTGGGTTCAACGGGTGTGGACGTGGCATGAAGCGGCCGATACGACGATGTTCCGGCCGTTGCCGGACACGCCGCGAACAGGCGAACTGATCTGGATCGGCAACTGGGGCGACGACGAGCGGACCGCCGAGCTTGACGAGTTTCTCCTCACGCCGGTGCGGCGGCTGAAAAAGAAGCTGGGACTGCGGGCGACGATTCACGGCGTGCGTTATCCGCGAACCGCGCGCGCCACCATCGAGGAGGCCGGCGCCCGCTATGCCGGCTGGCTGCCCAACGATGCCGTGCCGCGGGCGTTTGCCGAGCATCGCGTCACCGTGCACGTGCCGCGCCGTCCTTATGCCGCCGCGCTGCCGGGCATCCCCACGATTCGCGTGTTCGAGGCGCTTGCCTGCGGCATCCCGCTGGTGTCCGCGCCGTGGAGCGACAGCGAAGGCCTGTTCCGCGAAGGGCGCGATTTCCTCATCGCCAAGAACGGGACGCGGATGACGGCCCTGCTCGCGGATGTGTTGCAAGATCCGGCGATGGCGTCCGAACTCGCCGCCAGCGGTTTGGAAACGGTCCGCCGGCGTCATACCTGCGGCCATCGGGTCGAGGAACTGCTCGCGATATGCGCCTCTTGCCGGAGCGACGGCCGGAGCGCCGGAACGCCGACCGAAGCGCAAGCGCTCGCGCAAGGGGCGGCCCCGTAAAAAACCAGCAGCGGGATGAGGAGGCAGGCCATGCCTTACGAGCGCAACGCCGATCTCCCGGACAACGTCAGGAATAACCTGCCGAAGCACGCCCAGGACATCTATCGCGAAGCCTTCAACAGCGCCTGGGACCAATACACCGATCCGAAAGGGCGCAGAGGCCGCGCCTCGCGAGAGGAGACCGCTCACAAGGTCGCGTGGGCGGCGGTCAAGAAGGTGTACGAGAAGACGGACGAAGGCTGGACGCGCAAGACTTGACGCGCCGCCCGCGTCGGAGCGCCTATCTTTTGACGAACTTGAAGAATCGGCTCGTTCCGCCGTCCTTGGTTTTCTCCTGATAGAGGAAGGCCAGCTTCTTCTCCTCGAACTTGTCGAAAAA
Source organism: uncultured Rhodospirillaceae bacterium (assembly GCA_964603915.1). Lineage (GTDB taxonomy): Bacteria > Pseudomonadota > Alphaproteobacteria > Rhodospirillales > Defluviicoccaceae > REEP01. The sequence continues at coordinate 29,728 of CAZRWU010000014.1, read as the reverse complement.
TTCCTCCCAGGTGATGTCGTCGAGGCCTTCCGCGCCATCCCCTTCCGATTTGTCGGAAAAGGCGATGCGAATCACCCCGACTTCATCGCCCTCGTGAGTCTCGGCGACGGCGGCGGGGCGGCCCTGACGCGCCTCGACCCACTTCCGGATAGTGTCGTGATCCGTGGTTTTTTGCGATTCATGTTGCATTTTCTCGCTCCACCGAAAAAGAAGGCGCATTGCGCAGAAGAACCGACAATTCTGTTCTCGCTCCGGCCGCTTGCTGCGCCTTCGCCCCATGAAAAAACTGCGCATCACGGGAAGGTTCCACGGAGGCGATAAGATTTTTCGGAACCATGACAACTGCAAAGCGTTCTTGGAGCAGAAGAAGATCCAACCGGATGAGGCATATCTTGCACATTTTGATCACCGGAGGAGCCGGATTTATCGGCTCGCACGTCGCCGATGAGCTTGTCAGCCAGGGGCACGGGGTCCGCATCCTCGACAATCTCGATCCTCAGGTTCACGGCGAGGGGGGAAACCTCCCGCCGGACCTCAATCCGGAGGTCGAGGTCGTCATCGGCGACGTGCGCGATCGGGATCGGGTCCGCGAGTCGCTAAAAGGCGTCGATGCCGTCATTCACCTTGCCGCCAAGGTCGGCGTCGGGCAGAGCATGTATCAGATCGAGGAATATACCGACGTCAACGAACGCGGCACCGCGACGTTGCTCGAAGCCGTCGCCGAAAGCCAGATCCGCAAGCTGGTCATCGCCTCGTCGATGAGCATCTACGGCGAGGGCCTGATGCGCGACGGGCGGGGCCGGCTGGTCGAGGTCGAGGGCCGCACCGAGGCGCAGCTCCGGCGGGGGCAGTGGGAGCCGCGCTCGGCCGAGGACACGCCGCTGGAGCCGGCGCCGACACCGGAGAGCAAGCACCCCCAGCTCAATTCCATCTACGCGCTCAACAAGTACGCCCAGGAGCGGATGTGCCTGCTGATGGGTCGCGCCTACGGCATCGACGCCGTCGCCCTGCGCTTGTTCAACGTCTACGGGACCCGGCAGGCGCTGTCCAATCCCTATACCGGCGTCATCGCCATTTTCGCCTCGCGCCTGCTCAACGGCCGGCGCCCGCTGGTTTTCGAGGACGGCCTGCAACGCCGCGATTTCATCCATGTCAGCGATGTCGCCCGCGCCTTCCGAATGGCGCTGGAGCGCGAGGAAGCGGCGGGGCGCACGCTCAACATCGCCAGCGGCTTTAATGTCACGATCGAGGAGATCGCCTTGCGGCTGGCCGAGGCGCTCGGCCGGCCCGACCTCAGGCCCCGGATCACCGGGCAGTTCCGCGTCGGCGACGTCCGCCACTGCTTCGCCGACACCGAACTGGCTCGCCGCGTGCTCGGCTTCGAGGCGCGGGTCCCTCTCGAAGAAGGCCTGCGCGATTTGCTGCCTTGGCTGGCCGGGCAAGTGGCGGTCGACCGCAGCGAGGACGCCATGGACGAGCTGGCCCGCCGGGGACTCGTAGCATGAGCAAGAACGTTTTCAGCAGGGGGGAGGGTTCCCATGCCGGCCATCACATCATGGACATGGCGGCGTCGATGAGTCGCCCCGGCGTCGTCGAGTATTTCCGCCCCGGCGAACATGACCGGGTCGAACGCGCCCTCGCGCAGATGCGCGCGGTCGGGATCGAGCGCCTGCGGACCGGCGTTTCCTGGGCCGATTGCCACACCGAGGCCGGCGTCGCCTGGTACGACTGGCTTTTGCCCCGGCTGGCGAAAGACGTCGAGGTGCTGCCGTGCTTCGCCTACACGCCGCCGTCCCTCGGCATCGTCGCCAAGACGTCGGCGCCGCCGATCGATCCCAAGCTCTACGCCGATTTCATCGATGTCACAATCACCCGCCACGGCCATCACTTCGCGTGGATCGAGCTGTGGAACGAGCCCAACAACATCAACGACTGGGATTGGCGCCTCGATCACGAGTGGGTCGAGTTCAGCAAGATGATCGGCGCCGCCGCCTACTGGATCAAGCAGCGCGGCTGGAAGACGGTCCTGGGCGGCACCTGTCCGACCGATCCCAACTGGCTGAGGCTGATGTGCCGGCGCGGCGTGATGGCCTATATCGACGCCGTCGGCGTTCACGGCTTCCCCGGCACCTGGGACTGCGAATGGCCAGGATGGAAGGCGCAGGTCGACGCGGCGCGCAAAGCGCTGCACGAGGAGGGCCACGACCCGCAAGTGTGGATCACCGAGGGCGGCTACTCGACGTGGAACCACAAGGAGGCGCGCCAGGCTACCACCTTCATGAACGCTCTCCAGGCGGGAGCCGAGCGCATGTACTGGTACTCTCTTCAGGACCTGCACGCCGACCTCGACAGCCAGGAGGGATTCCACTTCGACGAGCGCCACTATCACACCGGCATGCTCAAGGCCGACGGAACCCGCAAGCTGCTTTACCGCGTCCTCGAGAGGACGGCGGGAGGCCAGCCTTCGACGTTGGCCCGCCTCGCCGCCGCGCCGCGCGTGCGGCCGGCCCAGCGCAGCGTGCTGATCACCGGCGGCGCCGGCTTCATCGGCGCGAATCTCGCCGACCGTCTCGCCGCGGATGGCCACCACGTCATCATCTACGACGCCCTGGCCCGCGATCACGTCGAGGAAAACCTGGAATGGCTGGCGAAGCGGCACGGACCGCGGGTGGCGGTGGAGGTCGCCGATATCCGGGATTTCTACGCCTTGCGGGACGCGGTGCGCCATGCCGCCCGGATCTACCATCTTGCCGCCCAGGTCGCCGTCACCACCAGCGTCGACGATCCGCTTCACGACTTCGAGGTCAACGCGCGGGGGACCCTCAATCTGCTCGAGGCGATGCGGGCGTGCGCCGAGCCGCCGTCGTTGGTGTTCACCTCGACCAACAAGGTGTACGGGCGGGTTATCGGCGACGACGCGCTGATCGAGGGCAAGACCCGCCACAGCCCTAATGGAGACGCGGCGCAATTCGGTTTCGCCGAGACCGCCGGCCTCGACTTCTGCAGCCCCTACGGCTGCTCCAAGGGCGCGGCCGATCAGTACGTTCAGGATTACGCCCGGGTATACGGCTTGCCCACCGTCGTGTTCCGGATGAGCTGCATCTACGGGCCGCGCCAGTTCGGCAACGAGGATCAGGGCTGGGTCGCCCACTTCGTGCGCGCCGCCGTCGAGGATCGCCCGATCGTCATCTATGGCGACGGCAAGCAGGTCCGCGACATCCTGTTCATCGACGACCTCGTCGACGCGTTGCTGCGCGCCCAGGAGCAGATGCCGGCGCTGAGCGGGCAGGCCTTCAACATCGGCGGCGGTCCCGCCAACGCGATCAGCCTGCTCGAGCTCCTGGCGCTGATCGAGCAGCGGGCGGGCGTCCGGCCGGCGCACGCGTTCCGTCCGGTCCGTCCCGGAGACCAGCTTTATTACGTCTCCGACATCCGCCGCTTCGCCGCCGCCACCGGCTGGCGGCCGCGGGTCGGCGTCAACGATGGTCTCGACCGGTTGACCCGCTGGATCGAGAACCGGTTCAGCCCCGACTCCCGGTCGCTGCAGGCAAAGGAGATGTCGGCGTGAGAGTCGCCCTCGTTAACCCTCGCTGGTCGTTCGACGGCAGCATCTACTTCGGCTGCCACGAGCCGCATTTGCCGCTGGAACTGGGCTACGCCGAGGCGCTCTTGCGAAGCGCCGGCCATGAAGCCCGGATCTTCGACGCTCACCTGTTCACGCTCGACACAGTGGAGCTGGCGCGCGAAATCGCCGGGTTCGCCCCGGAGATGACGGTGGTGACCACGGCGCCGACCTACCTGTTCTGGCGCTGTCCGCCGCCCGAGCTCCGCGTACCCCAGCAGGTCATGCGAGCGCTGGCGCCGCTCGGCGCGGTCATGGTGGCGGTGGGCCCGCATGGATCGGCGACGCCGCGCGCGGTTATCGGCAAGCTCGGCGTCGACGTCGTCGTCATGGGCGAATGCGAGGAGACGCTGGCGCGCCTCGCGGACGGCGCCAAGCCCGAGGGCATCGCCGGAATCGCCTTCCGGGACGGCGAGCGGGTCCGGGTCAATGGCGGGCCGCAGGCGGCCGGCTTCGTCGAGGCGCCGGCGCTGATTTGGCCCGACACGTGGATCGCCCGCCACGACCACCACCATCACCGCTTCGACAGCGCGCCCGTCGGCCCCGGCGCGGAGGTCGAAGCCTCGCGCGGCTGCCCCTACCACTGCACCTTTTGCGCCAAGGAGAACTTCCGCGACACCTATCGCCGGCGCGCGCTGCCGGCGCTGCTCGCGGAAATCGACGCACTTCTCGCCCAGGGAGTGCGCTACCTTTACTTCATCGACGAGATTTTCCTGCCGAACCGGCCGTTGCTCCACGCCCTTGCGGAACGCGATGTCGTCTTCGGCGTGCAGACGCGGCTCGATTTGTGGAAGCCGGAAATGCTGGAGCTGCTCGGCCGAGCCGGCTGCGTGTCCATCGAGGCCGGCGTCGAGAGCCTTTCGGTGGAGGGACGCGCTCTGCTCGCCAAGGACTGCCGCGTCGACACCGACGAGCTGACCGACCGGCTCATTTACGCCAAGCAGTTCGTGCCGTTCGTTCAGGGCAACCTGATCGGCCTGCCCGGAGACGACGCCGCCACGATCCGCGGCTGGCGCGACAAGCTGCGCGAGAACGGCGTGTGGGCCAACGACCCGGTGCCGCTGTTCCCCTATCCGGGCACGCCGGAATACCGCAAGCTGTTCGGGCCGGCCGACGATCAGGCCTGGGAGCGGGCGCATCGCCACTACCTCGCCGCGTTCGACCAGATGAGCGACCTGCAGGACACGCGGCCGCTGCCCCTGCACGTGCTCGAACAGGCCTCCGCGTCGGCCGCGGCCGCTCCCGTCCTGTCATGAGACTAAACGGCGCCGGGACAGCGGAATTTCCACGCCGAGTGATGATGACGGCCGACACTGTCGGCGGAGTCTGGCCATACGCCCTCGAACTCGCCGCCGGCCTTGCCCGCCGCGGCGTCCTCAGCCTGATCGCCGCAATGGGCGACGCGCCCACCCCGGCGCAGCGCCGCGACGCCGCCCGGATTGCCGGCGTGCAGCTCGTTCATCGGCCGTTCCGGCTCGAATGGATGCCGGACGGCGCGGGCGACCTCGCCCCGGCTGGGGCGTGGCTGATGGATCTCGCCGGCCGGTTCCGACCCGACATCGTCCAGATCAACGGATACGCCGCCGCCACATCGCCTTGGCGCTGCCCCGTCGTCGTCGTCTGCCATTCCTGCGTGCGATCGTGGTGGCGCGCGGTGCGCGGTTGCGAAGCGCCGCCGGAGTGGCGCGCTTATGGGCGGCGGGTTGCGCAAGGGTTGGCGGCGGCCGATGCGGTCATCGCGCCGACGGCGGCGTTCCTTGCCGACATGCGCGCGCTGTACGGGCCGCTGCCGCCCGCCGCCGTCATTCACAACAGCCGCAGCGCCGGCGTTTTTCGTCCCGCCGCCGTCAAGGAGCCTGTAATCGTTACGGCGGGACGGCTGTGGGATCAGGCGAAGAATGTCGCCCTCGTCGAGACGGTGGCGCCGCGGCTGCCATGGCCGGTCGCCATGGCCGGCGACGGCGGCGGGCGGCAGGGCGCGGCCAACGTTCATGCGCTCGGAGTCCTCGACCAGGCGGCGCTGGCCGGGTGGCTGGGGCGCGCCGCCATCTTCACGCTGCCGGCGCGCTACGAGCCGTTCGGTCTCGCCGTTCTCGAAGCCGCGCTCCGCGAATGCGCCCTCGTTCTCGGCGACATCGCCACCTTGCGGGAGCTGTGGCGGGACGCCGCGCTGTTCGTCGATCCGGACGATCCGGCCGGCCTGGAAGCGGCGCTGCGGCGGCTGATCGACGATCCTGGCTTGCGCCGGGCGCTCGCCGCGGCGGCGCGAGAGCGGGCGGGAACCTTTTCGCCGGAATCGATGACGGAGCGCTATCTGGCCGCTTATCGCGGCGCCCGCGCGCACGCGGCTCACCGCAAGCGCGCCGATGAATCGCGGATCGGCGCGGCGAGAAAAAACGAGCGGACAGGCCGGGCGCCGGCATGGGGAAAAGAAAGGGGGGCCGCGCCATGAACATCGCGTTTTTCGGATCCAGTCTGGTCTCCGCCTATTGGAACGGAGCGGCGACCTACTATCGCGGACTGTTGCGCGCGCTGAGCCGGCGCGGCCACGCCATCACGTTCTACGAGCCCGACGCCTTCGAGCGTCAGAGCCATCGCGACATCGCCGATCCCGAGTGGGCGCGCGTCGTCGTCTATGCCGCCAGCGAGACGGGCGTCGGCGAGGCTTTGGACGACGCGCGCGGCACCGACATTATCGTCAAGGCGAGCGGCGTCGGCGTATTCGACGATCTTCTCGCCGAGGCGGTGCTCGACACGCGCCGCCCGGGCGCTCTCGCCGTCTATTGGGACGTCGACGCCCCGGCGACGCTCGACCTTCTGCGCCGCGAGACGGAGACTCCCCTCGCCGCCCTGATCCCGCATTACGATCTCGTGTTCACCTACGGCGGCGGCGATCGCGTGGTCGCCGAGTACCTGAGCCACGGCGCGCGCGCGTGCACGCCCATCTACAACGCGCTCGATCCCGAGACGCATTTTCCGGTCCCCGCGCAGGCGCGTTTCGCCGCCGACCTCAGCTTCGTCGGCAACCGCCTGCCCGACCGCGAGGCGCGCGTCGCCGCGTTCTTCTTCGAGGCCGCGCGGCTGTCGCCGGAGCGCCGCTTCCTGCTCGGCGGCAACGGCTGGCAAGATTGCGCCCTGCCCGCCAACGTCGACGCCATCGGCCACGTCTATACCGGCGATCACAACGCGCTGAACTGCTCGGCTCTCGCGGTGCTCAACATCAACCGCGAAAGCATGGCCGATTTCGGCTTCTCGCCGCCGACGCGCGTGTTCGAGGCGGCCGGGGCGGGCGCGTGCCTGATCACCGACGCCTGGCCCGGCATCGAGTTCTTCCTCGAGCCGGAAGAGGAAGTGCTGATCGCCAAGGACGGCGCCGAGATCGCCGCGCTGCTGGCGGCGTTGACCCCCGAGCGGGCGCGGCGCATCGGCGCCAGGGCGCGCCGCCGCATTCTCGCCGGCCACACCTACGAGGAGCGCGCGCGCATCGTTGAGGAGACGCTGATGGGAGCGACAGTCGCTCCGGGAAAGGTCGCCTAGGATGAGCGGCCTTTCGATCGTCATACTCGGCCTGTCGATCACCTCGTCGTGGGGCAACGGCCACGCCACCACCTATCGCGGCCTCGTCAAGGAGCTGGGGCGGCACGGCCACGAGGTGACCTTCCTGGAGCGGGACGTCCCGTGGTATGGCGGCGCGCATCGCGACGAGCCGGCGCCCCCATTCTGCCAGACCTTTCTGTACAGCGATTTCGACGACCTGACCGGCCGCTTCGCCCCGCTCGTCCACAAGGCCGACGTCGTCATCCTCGGCTCCTATGTCCCCGAAGGCGCGCGCGTCGCACGGTGGATGCTCAAGACCGCGTCCGGCGTCACAGGGTTCTACGACATCGACACGCCGATCACCGTCGCCAAGCTGACGGCGGGCGATGAGGAATATTTGTCGGCGGCGGAGGTTCCGCTGTTCGACATCTATCTTTCCTTTACCGGCGGCCCGCTGCTGGAGCGGATCCGCCGCGAGTTCGGCGCGCGCCAGACCGGCGTTCTTTACTGCTCGGTCGATCCGGAACTTTACTATCCGGAGGAGAGGGCGACGGCCCGCTGGGACCTCGGCTACCTCGGAACTTACTCCGCCGACCGCCAACCCAAACTCGAGCGGTTGCTGCTCGAACCCGCCCGCGCCCGCCCCGAGGTGCGCTTCGTTGTCGCCGGGCCGCAATACCCGGACGACGTCGCCTGGCCGACGAACGTCGAGCGGATAGAGCACCTGCCGCCCGACGAGCACCGCGCTTTCTACAACGCCCAGCGCTTCACCCTCAACGTCACCCGCGCCGAAATGATCGCCCACGGCTGGTCGCCGAGCGTCCGCCTGTTCGAGGCGGCGGCCTGCGGCGCCGCGATCATCTCCGACGACTGGGACGGGCTCGATACGATCTTCACGCCCGGCAAGGAAATCCTCATCGCGTCGTCGCCCGAGGAGGTCCTCGCCATTCTCGGCGATCTCGGCGACGAGGCGCGGCGCGCGATTGGCAAGGCCGCCCGGCATCGGGTCCTGCGCGCGCACACCGCGGCGATCCGGGCGCAGGAGCTGGAAGCCTACGTCCATACGATCAGGGAAAACGCCGCGGCGGCGGCCGGAACCGGCGCCGCCGGTCTCTAAAATTCGGGCTGAACTGTGGACGGCGGCCGGATCCGCTAAAACGAATCCTTGCGGCGGCGGATGGCGGCGAACGCGGCGACGGCGTCGAGTCCGCTCAGGCCGGCCGCCTGCTGGAAATCCGGATCGTCGGCGCGCAGGAACGGATTGGTCGCCCGTTCCTCGGCGATGGTCGAGGGCACCGTCGGCCGTCCCTCGGCGCGCAGCGTCGCGACCCGCGCCGCGCGATCCCGCAACGCCGCATTGTCCGGTTCGACGGCGAGGGCGAACGCGGCGTTGCTCTTGGTGTATTCGTGCCCGCAATAAACCTCGGTGGCCGCGGGCAGGGCGCGCAGCTTGCACAGGCTTGACCACATCTGCGCCGGCGTGCCCTCGAACAGCCGACCGCAACCGAGCGCGAACAGGGTATCGCCGCAGAACACCGCCCCACTTTCGCCAAACCAGTAAGCGATGTGGCCGAGGGTGTGGCCCGACACGTCGATCACCTTGGCCTCGTTGTCGCCGAGCCGAAACGTCTCGCCGTCGGCGACGGTCACGTCGATGCCGGGAATGCGCCCGGCGTCGGCCTTGTTGCCGACGATGACGCACCCGGTCCGGCGCTTGATCTCGAGATTGCCGCCGACGTGGTCGTGGTGATGGTGGGTGTTGAGGATATGCGTCAGGCGCCAGCCGAGACGATCGAGCGCGGCGAGCACCGGATCGGCGACGCTCGGATCGACGGCGGCGCAGGCGCCGCTCGCGCTGTCGCGCACGAGGTAGACGTAATTGTCGGCAAGGACGGGAATTTGTTGGATTTCAAGCTCCGCCATGACACCTACTCGACATAGGCCACGCGCGACGGCGCAGCGATGGGTAGCGGCAGGCTATCACCATCGCCTCCGGCTGCGCTAGAGTTCTCGCCGTCATGTGGAACGACGCCGTCGCTTTGAACGCTTTCTACGCTTCCGTCCTTGGCACGATGACGCGCCGCGTGATCGCGCGGCGGATTCGCGAGATCTGGCCGGACGTGCGCGGCATGACCATGCTCGGCGTCGGCTACGCCACGCCCTTTCTCGGGCCGTTTCGCGCCGAAGCCGCCCGCGTCATCGCCCTCATGCCGGCGCCGCAGGGGGTGGTCCATTGGCCGCCCGACAGCCCGAACCTGACCGCGCTCGCCGAGGAAAGCAGGCTTCCCCTTCCCGACTGCTCGATCGACCGCCTGCTGCTGGTTCACGCCCTGGAGTGCGCCGAGAACACGCGGCCGATGATGCGCGAGCTTTGGCGGGTGTTGGCCGACGGCGGGCGCATGATGGTGGTGGTGCCGAACCGGCGCGGGCTGTGGGCGCAGTTCGAGCACACGCCGTTCGGCCGCGGCCGGCCCTACTCGCCGGGCCAACTCGCGCAGACCCTCAAGGACACCCTGTTCAGGCCGTACCGGACGACCGCCGCCTTGTTCATCCCGCCCGTGCGCTCGCGGCTGCTGCTGTCGGCCGCGCCGGCGCTGGAGAACATCGGCCAGCGCTCTTTTCCGGGCTTCGCCGGGGTCATCGTCGCCGAGGCGATCAAGGAGATTTACGCCGGCTCCTTCACCTTCTCGACGGCCGAGAGCAAGGCCTACGCGCCCGTCGTCCGGCGCTAACGCACAGCCGCGGCCCCGGCCAATACCCGCAGCCTCAGCGGCGAAGGCGGGACCGTCAACATGACTCCGGTTTCCGTCCTCGGGCGCTAGCTGACGTTTCGTTCGAGAAACGTTGCGATCATGGCGACCACGAGGTCTTTTCTCTCAAGATAAGGAATATGCCCGCTTTCTGGCAGGATTTCGATCGTCGCCCGACCTGCCGCCAGCGCCCCGATGCGCTCGGGATGTCGCCGAGAGCCGTACTCATCGTTATCGCCATGGATGACCAGAACAGGACAACACGCCTTCGGCAGGTCCTCATCGAGTATCCAGCCGGCGAACTCCGGCGATAACCACGTTTCTGTCCATGCGTGCAAGACCCATTCGGCCTTGTCGCCATGGTATTTTCTCAGCCGGTCGATCTGACCCGGCCGCATGAAATTCTTCTTCGCCTCGCAAATGCCCCGCAATGTGCGATCCTCGACGAATGCCTGGGCGGACACGGTCACCAAAGCGCGGCATCGCCCGGGGAACGCACCTGCGACGACAACGGCCATCCCCCCGCCGACGCTATGCCCCAGCGCCACGAAATTCCTCAAGCCCAGTTGCTCGACCAGCGCCGCGAAGCTGTCTTGAGCTTCCTCTCGGATGAAGTTGACGCCGAGCCGATCCGGATGCGGATCGGACCTGCCGAAGCCAAGCCGGTCATAAGCGACCACCGCGCATCCGGCCGCCCGCGACAGATGGGCCGGGAAGTCGCGCCATAACTCCACACAACCCAGGGAATCATGGAGCAGCACAATCGGCGGCTTGGCGCCGTCGCCGGGGCTGGCTTCACCCCAGATCTTGGCGAAGAGACGGCCGCGCCGCGCGTCTATCCATGTCTCGCGCATTTGAACATCTTGGCTCGCTTCCAAACGATAGCTCATCGAATTTCATTCTTCGGAAAGTGGAACGAAGAACCGTGGGCGGTTGCCGTCGCCGAGGAACGCGGCCAAGCGCGTGGTCGCCCAGATCGCGGACGATGCCGGAGACGATGCCGGACCCGGGGCCGCGCCATCGGAATCGCAGGTTCGCCGCCCACTACGATGATCCGATGTTCGTGTCAATGCACACCGCGGCGCGCTTGCTTCATCGGCCGCAAGGCTTTGACGCCATCCCCCGGACACGCATGCGACGCCTGCCCGCAAAGAATTTTTGCATCGCGGCGCGATTCCCGCGATAAAGCGCGACGGCATCGACTCCGCAGGATAGACGATTTCCTTCGTTCGCGCCCCTCGATATTGGGGCGGTTCGGGGTTCTTGCCGCTTACCGTTCATCAACAACGCCTTGAAGGGCGAACGAGGAGGACCCGCGGGTGAAGTTCCTATTGGGATGCGAGCTAGGTTATCAGGTCGAAGCTCCGTCGACGCTGATTTTCAATATCGAGGCGGCGCGGATCGAGCGGCAGATGATCGTGCGCGAGAGCCTGGAAATCACGCCGGCAACCCTCCCGGCCGAAGCCTACGTCATGCCCGAGAGCGACAACCGGTATATCAGACTGCGCGTTGCCGGGGGTGAGCTCAGCGTGCGCTACGACGCCGCCGTCGAGTTGAAGATTCATCGCCAGGATCCCGCGGCGATCCCTGAAATTCCGCCCGAGAACCTGCCCCTCGCCGTGCTTCCCCATCTCTACCCGAGCCGCTATTGCCCGGTCGACAAGCTGCGATCGTGGGCGGTGCAGGAATTCGCCGACCTGGAGCCCGGGCACGGCCGCGTCACGGCCATCTGCAACTGGATCTACGAGCATGTCGAGTATCGGCGCGGCAGCAGCGACACAGGCACCTCGGCCTGCGACACCCTGATCGAGCGCGCCGGCGTGTGCCGCGATTTCGCGCATCTCGGCATCACCTTCTGCCGCGCCCTGGACATCCCGGCGCGGTTCGTCAGCGGCTATGCCTGGGGCCTGGAGCCGCCCGACTTCCACGCGGTCTTTGAGGCCTATCTCGGCGATCGCTGGTATCTGTTCGATCCGACGCGTCAGGCCAATCTCGACGGTCTGGTGCGCATCGGCGTCGGTCGCGACGCCGCCGAGGTGTCGTTCTCGACCCTGTTCGGAACCGTCGAGCCGACGTCGATGGCGGTGTGGATCAAGCCGTCCCCCGAGGAAGCGGCCGAGGACGAGCGGACCGTCGAGGCGGTCAGCACCGCCCGCGCCGGACCGTGAATCCGAGGCGCACGCCTTCGATAACGACGGATCGCGGCGGCGACGCCGTTCACCGCCGCAGCAGGAACACCGCCTGTTCGCCGAGCAGGTTGGCGAAGCGCATGCTCTTGCCGAAGCGATAGCGCACGCCGCGCTCGTCGAGGCAGGCGCTGCGCTCGATGACGATGCCGAGATCGCGGCAGAGGACGACGAAGTCCTTGATGCTGCACAGGTGGATGTTCGGCGTCGCGTACCATTCGTCGGGCAGCACCGCGCTCATCGGCATCCGCCCGAAGACGAGAAGATACCAGCGCAGCCGCCAGTGCGCGAAGTTGGGCAGCGACACCACGGCATGGCGGCCGATGCGCAAGAGCTGCTCGAGGATGGTCTTGGGCTCGTGCATCGCCTGCAAGGTCTGGCTGAGCACGACGTAATCGAAGGCGGCCTCGGGATAGTCGAACAGATCGATCTCGGCGTTGCCCTGGATGACCGAAAGGCCGGCGCTGATGCTGGCGTTGACGCCCTCGCTGCTCAGCTCGATGCCGCGGCCATCGACGGCTTTCTCGTGAACGAGGTAATGGAGCAGGACGCCGTCGCCGCAGCCGACATCGAGCACCCGCGAGCCCGGCGCGATCATGTCGGCGATGAGCTGAAGGTCGGCGCGGATCGGCGTCCTCTGATTGCCGTTCCCGCGATTGTCGTTCATCGCGCCGCCGAGCCGCCGAGCCCGTGGTGGATCGCCGCGCCGCCGAGGAAGCCGGCGAGGACGCGGTGGAACTCCGGCTCGTCGAGCAGGAAGGCGTCGTGGCCGTTGTTGGAGACGATCTCGGCGAAGCTGACGTTGGCGGCGACCGCGTTCAGCGCCTTGACGATCTTGCGGTTTTCCGGAGTCGGATAGAGCCAGTCGCTGGTGAAGGCAATGACGCAAAAGCGCACCGGCGTGTTCCGGAAGGCGTTGGCGAGCACCCCCTCGTGGCGCTCCGCCATATCGAAGTAGTCCATCGCCCGGGTGATGTAGAGATAGGAGTTGGCGTCGAAGCGCTCGACGAAGCTGCTCCCCTGATGGCGCAGATAGCTCTCGACCTGGAAGTCGGCGTCGAAACCCCACGCCACGGCGTTGCGGTTATGCAGCCGGCGGCCGAACTTCTCGGTCAGCTTGGCCTCGGAGAGATAGGTGATGTGCGCCGCCATGCGGGCGACGGCGAGGCCGCGGTGCGGCGTCTTGCCGCAGCGCCAGTAATCACCGCCGCACCAGTCGGGGTCGGCCATGATCGCCTGCCGACCGACTTCGTGAAAGGCGATGTTCTGCGCGCTGTGCAGCGCCGAGGTCGCGATCGGCACCGCCGCGAACACACGCTCGGGGAAAAGCGACGCCCATTCGAGCACCTGCATGCCCCCCATCGAGCCGCCGATGACCGCGAACACCTGCTCGATGCCGAGATGATCGAGGAGGAGGGCCTGGGCGCGGACCATGTCGGCGATGGTGATCACCGGATACGACAGCGCCCACGGCTCGCCCGTCTCCGGGTTGATCTCGCTCGGTCCGGACGAGCCCATGCAGCCGCCAAGGACGTTCACGCAGATGATGCAGTAGCGGTCGGTGTCGAGCGGCTTGCCGCCGCCGACCATATTCTCCCACCATCCCGGCTTGCCGGTGATCGGATGCGTCTCGGCGACGAACTGATCGCCGGTCAGGGCGTGGCACACGACGATGACGTTGGATTTGTCGGCGTTGAGCGCGCCGTACATCTGATAGGCGACAGGAAAATCCCGCAGCTCCGCACCGGAGTCGAGCTTGAGCGGGCGATCGAGACCGAGCCTCACGCGGTAACCGGGCAACGGGAAGGCGTGTTCAGCGGAGCGTCCGCCGATGTCTGGTCGCGGCTTATGCATCAGATAATGACAGGGCCCGTCTCGTCCGGCACCCATAGCTAGGAACGCGCCCTGGCGGAGTCAACGTTTTCTTTGCTTTTGAAAGACCTTGTCATTATGACTGAGGAGCGTTGCGGGGACCGGGTGGCGGCCTCCCAAGCAGCATCTTCATGTGGGCATTTTCCGGGACTTTGAGTGGATGAACGCGGAAGACTCCCTGGAAGCCCTCAGGCGCGAGATCGACTCGATCGACGACGCCATCCAAGATCTCATCATTCGCCGCACCGAGTTGGTGGAGAAAGTGCGCGAGCTTAAGCACGATTCGAAGATCAAAATCCGGCCGTCGCGGGAAGCGGAAATTCTCTACCGGCTGGTCGGGCGCCAACGCGGCCGCTTTCCCAAGCGCGAGCTGATCGTCATCTGGCGCCATCTGATCACCGCCACGCTCGCCTTCGAGGGGCCGTTCTCGGCGGCCGTCTACGGCGACAAGGACGAAATGGGATACTGGGACCTCGCCCGCGATCACTTCGCCTCCTTCACGCCGATGTCGCGGCACGGCTCGATGCGCGTGGTGGTCGAAGCGGTGCATCGCCAGGACGCGACGGTGGGCATTCTGCCGCTGCCCCGCTGCGACGACGCCGATCCGTGGTGGCGTTACCTCGTCACCGAGCAGCCGGAAACGCCGCGGATCATTGCCCGGCTGCCCTTCGCCGAGCCCGCCGGCGGCCATGGCGGACGGCCTGAAGCCCTGGCGATCTGCCCGGTCGGATTGACGGCGACGGGGCGGGATCGCTCCTTGTTCGTCATCGACAGCGAAAGCCGGGTGGGGCCCGATCAGATCGCCGCCGTGCTCGCCGACCTCGGCCTGCCGCCGAGCTTCACGACCCTGTGGGGCGAAGAGGAAGGGCCGGAGGCGTGGCTCGCCCTCATCGAGGTCGACGCCTTTCTCGATGCCGCCGATCCCCGGCTCGGCTTGCTCAAGGACCGCCTCGGCAAAACGGTCAACCGGATCGTCCTGCTGGGCGGCTACGCCAAGCCGCTCACTGCCGAGGAACTGGAGCCGAACATTCCGGCGGGAGCGGAAGCGCGCGCGGCGCCGGCGGCGGCCGAGGTAAGGTCATGATGATCGCGCCCGCGCCCCGCCCCGGCATCATGGCGATCCGCCCATACGTCGGCGGCGAATCGACCGTGGCCGGCGCGCAGCGGGTGATCAAGCTTGCCTCCAACGAAAGCGCGTTGGGACCGAGTCCCCGCGCGATTGCCGCCCTGCGCGACTCCGCCAGCCGCATCCATCGCTACCCCGACGGGCACTGCGTCGCCCTCCGCCACGCCCTTGCCGCCCGCCACGGCCTCAAGGCCGAGCAGATCGTCTGCGGCGCCGGCTCGGACGAGCTGATCGCGCTGCTGTGCCGCGCCTACGCCGGACCGGGGGACGAAGTCGTCTATACCGAACACGGCTTCCTGATGTATCCGATCGCCGCCCGGACGGTCGGCGCCCAGCCGGTCACGGCGGCGGAGACGAACCTCACCGCCGACGTGGACGCGCTCCTGGACGCCGTCACCGACTGCACCCGGCTCGTCTTCATCGCCAACCCGAACAACCCGACAGGAACCTATCTGCCGGCGCCCGAACTGGAGCGCCTGCGCCGCGGCCTGCCGGAGAGGGTGTTGCTGGTGATCGACGCCGCTTATGCCGAATACGTCGGCCGCGACGACTATGCCGCCGGCGAGGCCCTCGTCGACACCGGCGGCGTCGTCGTCACCCGCACCTTTTCCAAGATCTATGGTCTCGGCGGCCTGCGCCTGGGCTGGGCTTATTGTCCGCCCGCCGTCGCCGACGTGCTCAATCGCGTCCGCAACCCGTTCAACGTTTCCTCCCCCGCCCAGGAGGCCGGCTGCGCCGCCCTCGGCGACGATGACCTGATCCGGCGGGCGCAGGACCACAACGGGCGCTGGCGGGCATGGACGAGCGAGGCGCTGCGGGCGCTCGGCCTCGGCGTCCCCGACAGCGTGTGCAATTTCGTTCTCGTCCGCTTCCCGCAAGCGCCCGGCCGCGACGCGCCCGCCGCCGACGCTTTCCTCAAAGAACGCGGCATCATCGCCCGACGCATGGAGGCCTACGGCCTGCGCGATTGCCTGAGGCTCACCATCGGCCTCGAGGACGAGATGCGCGCCGCCGTCGCCGCTCTCGCCAGCTTCGTCGACAACCCATGACCAACGTCCCCGCTCCCCTCTTCGATCGCGTCACCTTTGTCGGCATCGGCCTGATCGGCTCGTCGCTGGCGCGGGTGATGCGGCGCGACGGCCTCGCCGGCCACATCAGCGTCAGCGCGCGCAGCTACGCCACGCTGGACAAGGCCAAGGCGCTGGGTCTCGCCGACAGCGTGACGACCGATATCCGCCAAGCCGTCGAGAACGCCGATCTCGTCATGCTGTGCACCCCGCTCGGCGCCTACGCCGGGATCGCCGAGGCGATGGCGCCGGGGCTGAAGGCGGACGCGATCGTCAGCGACGTCGGCTCGGTCAAGCGGTCGGTGATCAACGATGTCGGACCGCACCTGCCGGCGGGCGTTCATCTCGTGCCGGGACACCCCATCGCCGGCACCGAGCACTCGGGTCCGGAAGCCGGCTTCGCCGAGCTGTTCGAAGGCCGCTTCTGCGTGCTGACGCCGGAGGCGCACACCGATCCGGCGGCGACGGAACGGATTGCGGCGCTATGGCGGCGCGCCGGCATGACCGTCGAGATCATGAACGCGGCGCACCACGATCTGGTGCTCGCGATTACCTCGCACCTGCCGCACCTGATCGCCTACACCATCGTCAGCACCGCGACCGATCTCGAAGACCATCTCAAAGGCGAGGTCATCAAGTTCTCGGCCGGCGGTTTCCGCGACTTCACCCGCATCGCCGCCTCGGACCCGGTGATGTGGCGGGATGTGTTCCTGACCAACCGCGAAGCCATCCTCGAAGTCCTCGGCCGGTTCAGCGAGGACCTGACGGCGCTGCAGCGGGCGATCCGCTGGGGCGAGGGCGACACCCTCGAAACCTTGTTCCGGCGCACCCGCGAGATCCGCCGCGGCGTCATCGAGGCCGGGCAGGACGCGCTGGAAACGGCAAAACAGCCGCGCCACAAGACGCCCGCCTGAGGCGCTGTCGCACGCTTAAGCGATTCAACCGAGACAGTGGCTGCGACCGCACTTGGCGGGTTGGGTTCGCACTGGCGCCGGCAGCCAAGGACATCCCCAGCGAAACATCTTCCGAGTTTAACGAAACAATGGAGGAGCATGAAGATGCTTGACTTCCTGAAGGAACTTTTTGGCGCTAGGCAGGAAAATCCCGATGTCGTTCAAATGGCCGTGCGCGCTTTGATCGTTTACTTTGCGGCACTGGTGATGGTGCGGTGGGGCGAAAAACGTTTCATGGGCAAGAGCACCGCGTTCGACGTGATTCTCGGCGTCATCCTCGGCTCGGTGGTGAGCCGCGCGATCAATAGCGGAGCCCCACTGGTTCCGACAGTCGTGGCCGGCTTCGTTCTGGTCGGGCTGCATTGGGCGCTTGCCCACCTTGCCTTCCGTTCCGACCGGTTCGGCAACATCGTCAAAGGCCACACCCGTGTCCTCGTCAAGGATGGCCAAGTAGACTGGGAGCAAATGCGGGCAAGCCACATGAGCAAGGATGATCTTCTTGGCGCTTTGCGCGCGCAAGGAAATGTGGATACCTGGGAGCAGGTTGAAGAAGCGCGACTTGAGCGAAGCGGCGAGATCAGCGTCATCAAGGCGAATCAGGAACCCAAGATTCTCAAGGCCGTTACAGAGGACGGAAAGCTGACCATCACGATCAAGCTGACCTGAGGCGTATGTCCCGAGTGGGCGAGCGGAGGGGCAGCCGCGTCTGCTGAAAAAGGCTCTGGAAGCCACCAGGATGGCTCGAAAAGTCGTCCTGGATGCCGGCGTGGTCCAGTACGAAGCGAACTTCGCGCAGCGGATCGAAGCCCTGGACGCCGCCATTGCTATCTTGGAAACGCGCTGAGTGTCCTGTCAGGGATGGGAAGGCGCCGCGGCCGGCAGCCAAACAATCTCCGGGAACTGCATCAGCCTGACCGGGCCGATCGACAAGGTCCGGTCCTGGAGCGTGAGCGGCAGGGCGAGCGGCGCCTGCCGGTCGGGCGTGCCGGACAGCACGCCCACGGCCAGTCTCGCCACGGCCGCCTCGGCCTGGCTCATGCGGCCGCTCGCCCGCAACATGTCGATCGCCTGGGGGAGCCCCGAAACCCGCGCCGCGAAGGCGCCGACCGGCTGCCCCGCCGTATCGAGCGCAAGGGTTCCGTTGCCGGTCACGGCGAGAGGGCCGTAGCGCGCCTCCAAGGCCGTGACGTCGAGCACGCCGCCGGCGTCGCGCCAGCGCAGCAGCGCCTCGGGCCAGGGCGCAAGCGCCAGTTCGCCCCGCACCGTCGCCTCGGCGGCGAGGCTTTCGACAACGCGCCCCAGCGGCACATCAAGCCAGGCCGGCAACGTCGCGTCGGCCACGCGAACGCGCACGTGCCGGCTCGCGGCGAGGTCGCCGCCATCGGCCGTCTCCGCCGGCCGCCCCTCCGCCTCGAGCGCGGCGACGGTCATCGTTCCGGCCTGAACGTTTTCGCCAACGGAATCCAAGGTCGCCTCGCCCGCCGCCGTCCCGAGAACCGGCCGCAGCACCAGATCGCGCGCCGCCAGGAAGGCGCCCTGATCGCCGACCTTGCCCATCACCGTGAATTGTCCCGCCTCCACCGCGTAGTGCGCGTCCTCGGCGACGGCGAGCCGCTGAGCGCCCGGAATATCGAGACTGAGGCGGCGCGGATCGAAAGGATCCACGCTGGCGACGAGACGGGCCGCCGACCACGCCCAGGGAACGACGGCGCCACGGGCGTCGCCGGGGGCGCTGATCGCCGGCCCGGTGACGATGACCTCGGCCGCGCCGGGAAAGCCGCCGCGCGCGATGCCGGCATAGGCGACCACATAACCTTCGGCCTGGCGCTCGGCGATCCAGCGGTGAAGGCCGGTCTCGAGCTGGCGGGTCAACACCATCCAGTAACCGCTCCAGGCAAGGCCGAGAAGGACAAGAACGATCGTCACGGTCGCGGCGAGGCGCAGCCCGCGGCGCGGGCGGTCCGCAGTGCTCTTCGTCGTCTTAATGGCAGGGCGCAGTTCCTTCACGCGATCGGTCGCGATAGAGGTAAGGGCGGACGCAAGGCGACGCGGCGCGGCGCGCGCGGGAACGGTGGGAAGATCGAGTGAACGACGGCGACGATTGGCGGGACGGGTTCTGGGTGTTCGCCTACGGCTCGCTGATGTGGGAGCCGGGATTCGTCTATGCCGAGGCGCGGCCGGCGCGGGTGTTCGGCTACCACCGCGCCCTTTGCCTGCTGTCGGTGATCAATCGCGGAACGCCGGAGCGGCCTGGCTTGGTGCTCGCCATGGACCGCGGCGGCAGTTGCCACGGCATCGCCTTTCGCATCGCCGCGGCCGACGCCGAGAGCGCGCGGCGCTATCTGTGGCAGCGCGAGATGGCCACCGGCGCGTATCGCCCGGTCCTGCTCACCGCCCGCCTCGACCGCGCGGAGCGCGTCAAGGCGCTGACCTTCGTCGCCCGCCCGGATCATGCCCAGTATTACCGGGCGGCGAGCCCGGAGCAGGCCGCCCGCCTGGTGCGGCAAGGGCGCGGCGCGCGCGGCACGGCGCTCGACTATCTGCGCAACGTCGTCCGCCATCTTGACGCGATCGGCATCGCCGACGGACCGCTGCACCGAGTGCTGAGCGCCGCCGAAACGCAGGACCCGCAGTGAACGCCGACGCAACCGGTTTGCCAAAGACCCCAGCGGTGTGCTCAAAAGAAGACCGTCGTGGAACAAGCTCACCTTCGATGACGTTGATCTCGGTCGAATGGCCTCCATTTGGATAACCTTTGTTTGGAGAGAAGCGAAATGAAAATTGCTCACATGCTGTCCGCCGCCCTCGTTGTGTCCATGGTGGGAATGCCCGGTATGCTTTCCGCGCAGCAAAGCGCTCCCGCGACGGCCGTGCCGCCGGCGCCGTCGCCGACGCAGTCGGAAGGAGCCGCCGGCTATCTCAAGCTCGACGACATGAACGTCGTCACGCCGAGCGGAGAGAAGGTCGGCGAGGTTGACGAGGTTCTCATCGATGCGACGGGCGAGGTTATCGCCGTGGCGATCGAGGTGGGCGGCTTTCTCGGCATCGGCGACGACGAGGTGATCATCCCTCTCGACCAGCTCCGCCTGGAGAACAACCAGCTGGTGACGACGCTGACGAAGGAACAGATCGAGGCCCTGCCGAAGTGGGACGACTGACGCCAGGGGCGCTGGCGCCACGGTGAACGGCGCCATCGATCGTGGCGGCCGCTTGCTCGCGGCCTTGCGGGAGCGGGTCGGCCGGGGGGAATTCATCACCCTGGCCGTCCTGTTCCTCTGCGCCGCCGCCCTTTACGCCTTTATCGAAATCGTCAACGAGACGCTGGAGGGCGACGCCCACGCCTTCGATCACGCTCTTCTCCTCGCCCTGAGAAACCCGGGCGATCCGGCCGATCCGATCGGACCGGCTTGGCTGGATTTCACCATGCGCGATCTGACCGCCCTTGGCGGCTATCCGGTGATCGTGATCCTCGCCATTCTCGCGGCCGGCTATCTCGCGATCCTGCGCAACTGGGGCGCGGTGCTTCTCGTGCTTGTCTCGCTGGGCGGCGGCACGCTGTTGAACAGCGCGCTCAAGGGCGCCTTCGGCCGGCCCCGGCCGGAACTGGTCGCCCACCTCGTCGAGGTCCAGACCGCCAGCCTGCCAAGCGGCCACGCGATGATGTCGGCGGTGACCTACCTGACCCTCGGCGCCCTCCTCGCCCGCGTGCAGCCCTGGTGGCCGCTGAAAATGTACACCATCGGCGCCGCCGTCGTCCTCACCTTCCTGGTCGGCTTCAGCCGGATATACCTCGGCGTCCATTGGCCGACGGACGTGCTGGCGGGGTGGTGCATCGGCGCGGCCTGGGCGATGGCGTGCTGGCTCATCGCCCGCTTCGCGGCGGCATAGACGGCAAAAAGGGCGGCAGCCCTGGCAGCGGCCCCCATATCCGCGCTCAATTCCAGGGCAGCCGAGCGCGCTCCTTCCAGTACGCCGCCGGCTCTTCGGCGAGCGTCGCCAGCGCCGTCCACGCGGCATCGTCGAACCGCGCCTCCAAAGCGCGGACATTGGCGGCGAACTGCGATGCGGTCGCGGCGCCGCTCAGCACGACGTCGGCCCATGGCTGCGCAAGGGCGGCGGCAAGGGCGAGCGCGTCGATCCCGACGCCAAGCCGCTGCGCCTCGCGGTCGAGCACGGCGCGCTTCGTGGCGAAGCGGGCTTCGCGGTTGCGCTCCGTCAGCCGGCCGTTGGCGAGCGCTTCCTTGACGATGACGCCCATGCCCTCATGGCGCGCCGCCGCCAGTTCCGATCCGGCGGACGGCTCGAGCAGGTTCCACGTCGCCTGGACGCAGTCGAACAGGCGCACCCCATCGATGCGCAGCGTGATGGCGCGGCTGAGAACCTCGACCTGATCGGTCCCGCTCACGGTCAGCCCGACGGCGACGCCCTCGGCCTTGAGACGGGCGAGCGCCCGCAAGACCGGCAGGTTGGCGAGGACGCCGCTGGCCAAGGTGGCCGAGTGGATCTGGTAAAGACGCAGGTAGGAGCCGAGGTTGCGGCGGCTTTCCTGCCACTGCCGCTCGAGAACCGCGAGCGAATGATCCTTGACCTCGTGCACCTCCGCGTCCGCCCGCCAATCGGCGGTGTAGATATAGCCCCACTTCGAGCCGACGACTGCGGCCCCCGGATCGATGCCGCGCGCGCGCAGCCAAGCGCCAAGAAACTCCTCGCCGCGGCCATACGAGCGGGCGGCGTCGAAATAGCGGACGCCGGCGCGCCACGCGGCGTCGAGAACCTCGTCGGCGCGGGCCTGCATCACTTCGAGTTCGTAATCGCGCTCAAGATCGGCGGCGTGGCCAAGGGTGATGTAACCGGGCCGCCCCAGCGCCGCCATGCCAAGGCCGATCGGCGACACGAAATGACCAGTTTTCCCCAGCTCCCGCAGCTTCATGATCCGATCCTCCCCTGTGACGCTCCCGCGGCCGATCGCGCATCCGTCCTCTCGTCGACAACGCGCGTCCGCAACCCTGCCTTGAACACTCGATGCGGGGGCGGCATGTTAAGCCGCGACGCCAACGGATCAAGCCCGGAGAGAAGGTCGATACCGCGCCGTCACATAGGTCGGTCGGGTAAGGCGGCGCTGTGTTTTCGCCCCGCGGTAGGCGGCGCAAAGTTGGCGGCGACAAGGACCCGCGAAGGTTGAGTTGCAGCTTGATCAGACGGAGCTACTTTTGGTTGATTTACGGGAATATCGACGGGATCGTTTCTACTCTACTTGCCAAACGAAGGAAAATTGCTTATCTTCGCGGCCAAGGTGACAGTTTTCGTCGGCGTACCTAGTTAGCTGCTGTAACGCCTAGCATGGTTACTCCCGAAACTCCTGATACCTGCATGATTGCTCTGGCGATTGAAAGCGCCAGGCATCACATTGAAACGACACTATGGAGTAACTAATGGCTACCGGAACAGTGAAGTGGTTTAATCCCGCGAAGGGATACGGCTTCATCGCCCCCGACCAAGGTTCGAGCGACGCGTTTGTCCACATTTCCGCTGTGGAGCGCGCCGGTCTCACGACCTTGCGTGAAGGACAGAAGGTTAAGTATCAGCTCGTACCGGGACGGAACGGCAAGTCCTCCGCCGAGGATCTCGTCGTTCTCGACTGACAAACCACAAATTGGGCCGAGGCGCCGGTTAGCAGCCCGGCGCCGACGCATGACTTGGAAGCACCGTGGCGCGGCAAAAACGCGTGCGGTGCTTTTTTGATGGGGGCGGCATGTCATGAAACGCGCGTGGCATGCTCGCGCTCCCTCTCCCGCATGTCGCTTATCCTACGTCTGTCTCACCGGTACGCCTTGATCCGGCAAGGCGATCATGGCGCCGCAGCGCGCCCCTTCCTCACCGGCGGCAAAGCGCTTCCCCCCGCCGATCCGCACCCTCCTCGCGTGCATCATCATCCCCAAACGCATCCCTGCGCGGGCTTCGGCGTTACTAAAATAGCTCTTATTTATTAAACATTTGTGAAAGAGTCGGGAGGCGCTCCATGTTAATGAACTGCTGAGACCAAGTAGGAAGCGGGACCAAATGTACGTAGAGAACTCAAGAAACTTCGCGGCGGGACATCGATGGCACGAAGCGGCGTCGCCAAGGGCCGCCGTCAAACCGATCCAGATCGCCCTCGACCGGGAACGCTGGGTCATCTGGACGGTGGCCCTGTTTCCTTTGTTCGCGGTGATGCTGATTGTCGCCCTCAAGCATTTCAAGCCGGGAATGTATATGATCTTGAACCGCGAGGACGGCATCGTCGAATGGGCGACGGCGATCGTTTATCTGATTGCCGCCGGTTTCGCGGTAAGCCTCGTCTTTCATTTCTGGCGGCAGAAGGAAAAAATGCTGGCGCTGTTGTACAGCGGCCTCGGGATCGGCATGGCCTTCATCGCGATGGAAGAGATCAGCTGGGGACAACGCGTTCTCGGCATCGCGACGCCGGAGTTCATCGAAGCCATCAACGTTCAAGACGAGTTGACCCTGCACAACCTCGGAGCCTTTCCGCTCCACGAGGCGTATCTGCTGGTCGGATTTTACGGGGCGTTTTCCAGACCGATCGCGATGGCCGTCCTGGGAAATCGCCACAAGCGTCTGGTCGATCTCGTAACGCCGCCGCGCGCGCTCTTCTTGTATTTTTTCATTCCGTTCCTGCTTTACGCTTACTACGAATTCATCTGGTACACGGACCTTCTGCCCCGGAATCTCGAGTGGCCGGAATATTGGGCGGAAAAGCCGCGTTTCGCCAGCGGGGACGATCAGGAGTCGATCGAGCTGCTGCTTTCCCTCGGCTTCCTGGTGTTCACGGTCGTCAACTGGGCGCGCTATCGCGTCGGCGCGCCGCTCACGCTCGGGCGCTAGGACCGCCGCCGAAGCGGCAGCGCATGCGGCGGCACAGCGTGCGCAGCGCGGCCGGAAGGAGCAGCAGCGCCGTCGCGACATGCGCCGCCGCGTCGGCGAGGCGATAGCCGCACCATGCGCCGTCCCGCTCGGACGTCCGGCGCAGGCCGCGGACGGCGACAATTGCCTGTCCCAGGGCGAACCCAGCCGCGAAGAGAGGCAGCCACGGTTGCCGCCGGGCGTCCTCGGCCGTCACCGCCCGGGTCAGGCCGAGCATGAGGGCATGGGCGGTCAGCTTGCAAAAGCCGTCGGGAACGCCCCAGATCGTCGCCCGCTCCGGATCGTTGACGTAATCGGCGTCGAAGCCGTCGACGGGCGGATCCGGCAGGTGACGAACGGCGCCGATCTGATACAAGGCGACCGCGATCATGCTGGCCATGCCGAGCAGCGATGCGCCCATGGCGGCGCGGCGAACATCGTCGCCGGCGATGGGCCCGCCGGAGGAAACGGTTACCGGGGAATCGGCTTGAGGGGAACGCTTGAACAGGCTGTGGGCCATGGCCATTCTCTCGATCTGTGGCGCGGAACCGACGACCAAGAAACGCCTCTCCGCGCTCCCGCGTTCCCTCGCGATGTTCCGCCGCGCGCCGCCTCGATCGGGCGGAGGACGAGGCCGGCTATCGCGACTCAGATGAACAGCGTCGCGCCGCGCTCGGAGGCGTCGGCGAGGAAGGAGACGACTCCCCCCTCGGCGATGGCGATATCGTCGCGCAAAGCCGCGGCCTCGAGCCCGATCACCCGCAGGCCCATCTCGCAGACCATGAAGGTGACGCCGAACGCGGCGCACGCGCTCAGCAGCTCTTCGAAGGTGGCGACGCCCCGCGCGGCATAGTCGTCATCGGCGGCGCCGGCGGATCGCGCCTCGGCCCCGCCTGTTCCCGTTCCCGCGTTCTCGGGCCGAGCCGGCAGGCGGCGCCAGCCGGGGCTGCCGTCGGCAAGCGGCCTGGCCAGAAATCGCGCCGCGTCCATGGTGAAGAACAGCGTCGCCGGCGTGCCAATGGCGGCGGCCGCCGAGGCCAGCACGAGGGCGTAATGGACCTTGGCGTAAGCGCCGGAGTACACGATCAGCGAGAGCTTGCGGGGACCCGGGGGAGCGTCCTCCGGCTCAAGGGCCATGATCGGCGCCTTCAGCAGCGGGAGTCGCCGCTTCGAGCGACGTAATCGTCGGCGCATCGCCGCACAGCGGACAGCCGGGATCGCGGCGCACCCGGATCTTGCGGTAGCGCGCGCCTAGCGCCTCGCAAACGAGCAGCCAGCCGGACAGGCTGTCGCCGATGCCGAGAAGCTCCTTCAGCACTTCCGTCGCCTGCAACGCGCCGACCGCGCCGCAGAAAGAGCCGAGCACGCCCGCCTCGGCGCACGTCGGGATCTCGCCGGGCGGCGGCGGCTCGCGGTAGATGCAGCGATAGCAGGGGCCATGCTCGCCGTCGGCTCCCGCCGCATAGGCCTTGAAGGTGCTGAGCTGGCCCTCGAAACGCAGGATCGCCGCCGAGACCAGGGGCTTGCGGGCGAAAAAGCAGGCGTCGTTGATCACAAAGCGGGCGGGAAAATTGTCGGTGCCGTCGGCGACGAGGTCATAGTCGGCAATCCGCGCGATGGCGTTGTCCACGCTCAACTGCTCGCGGTAGGTCTCGACCCGGACATCCGGATTGAGCCGGGCGATCATCCGCCGCGCGCTCTCCACCTTGGCCATGCCGATATGGGCGGTCGGGTGGATCACCTGCCTTTGCAGATTGCTCAGGTCGACCACGTCATGATCGATTACGCCGATGACGCCGACGCCGGCGGCGGCGAGATACATGAGCAGCGGCGAGCCGAGACCGCCCGCGCCGATAACGAGCACGCGCGCCCCGAGCAGCCGCATCTGGCCGGCGCCGCCGACTTCATCGAGCAGGATATGACGGGCGTAGCGCACAATCTGGTCGTCGCGGAACTGCATGGCCTTGGCCGATCAAAACCGCGTCGCGCGTCCTTCAGTCGGCGCCGATGCCGTCGAACAGCGGCGTCGAGAGATAGCGCTCGGCGAACGAGGGCAGGATCACAACCACTTTCTTGCCGGCCATTCCGGCCCGCGCGCCGACCTCGACCGCTGCGGCCAACGCCGCGCCGCTTGAAATGCCGACCGGCACGCCCTCGAGGCGCGCCACCCGCCGCGCCATCGCGAAGGCGGTTTCGTTGCCGATCCGAATGACCTCGTCGACGATGTCGGTGTTGAGCACGGCGGGCACGAAGCCGGCGCCGATGCCCTGGATGCGGTGCGGTCCGGGAACGCCGCCGGAGAGGACCGGGCTGTCCTCCGGCTCGACCGCGATCATCCGAACGCCGGGACGCCGCGGCTTGAGGACCTCGGCGACGCCGGTGATGGTGCCGCCGGTGCCGACGCCGCTGACGACCGCATCGACCTCGCCGCCCGTGTCGCGCCAGATCTCTTCGGCGGTGGTGCGGCGGTGGATCTCGGGATTGGCGGGATTGTTGAACTGCTGCAGCATCACCGCGCCCGCCGTCTGGCCAACGATCTCCTCCGCCTTGGCGACCGCGCCCGGCATGCCCTTGGCTGCGGGGGTGAGGACGATCTCGGCGCCGAGCAGCGCCAGCATCTTGCGCCGCTCGACCGACATGCTCTCGGGCATGGTCAAGATCAACCGGTAGCCGCGGGCGGCGCAGACGAACGCGAGAGCGATGCCGGTATTGCCGGAAGTCGGCTCGACCAACACGGCGCCCGATCCAATGCGGCCGGATTCCTCGGCGGCTTCGACCATGGCGAGGCCGATCCGGTCCTTCACCGATCCGAGCGGATTGAAGAATTCGCACTTGCCGAGAAGGTCGGCCTGGCAGCCGGTTTCGGCGGCGAGCTTGCCCAGCCGAATGAGAGGCGTGTTGCCGATCGTCTCCACAATGCTCTCGTAGATCCGGCCTTCGGCTACGGTTTCCACGATGCGCCCCGCCAATTGGCTTTCCATGCTTTCAACGCTCCTCTGCCGGATCTGTTGCCGCGGGCGCGCGCCTCCCCGTCGTCCACATCTTGGCGCCCGCAAGGCTTACGCCGACGCGGCGGCGACCGACCGCGCCCCGAATAGTATCCTATCAACTGGCCATCGCCGCAAAGAATTAAAGTCAAATAGAGAAGTCCAGGCTGTCGCGGCCCTCGCTGGCGATGCCGGCGGCATGAGCCTTGGCGCACAGATCGTCGATGGTGAGCGCATCGAGCCGCGACATGACTTCCTTTTGAATATCCATCCACAGCGGGCGGACAACCGCGTGGGCGAGCGGCGAGCCGCAGTCCTCGTTGAGCGGATCCTCCGCGGTCTCCATTTTGCGCACCACCCTGACGACGTCGCCGACCGTGATGCGCCGGCGCTCGCGCGCGAGGCGGTAGCCGCCCTTCGGCCCGCGCACGCCGACGAGGATGTTGTCGCGCACGAGGTTTTGCAGCGCCTGCTCCAGGTAGCGCCGCGGAATCCCCTGCCGACGCGTAATCTCGCTGCTTTGCACCGGCTCGCTGCCGGCGTGGTAGGCGATGTCGAGAACCGCCTCGATGGCGAACAGCGTTTTTCTCGAGAGCCGCATGATCTCCCCCTCCCCACTTTATTATCCGGGGTCGTGTCACCCCGTGTTCATCAGTACTTTTCTATCCAACGCCGTCAGCCGGTGGAGCCGAACCCGCCGTCGCCGCGGCTCGACGGCGGAAGGCTTTCCACCGGGCTCCACGTCACCTGGCGGATCGGCGCGACCACAAGCTGCGCCACCCGCATTCCGCGTTCGACCTCGAACACGTTCCTGCCGTGATTGATCAGAATAACCGAAACCTCGCCGCGATAGTCGGCGTCGATCGTGCCCGGGCTGTTGAGCACGGTGACGCCATGGCGGGCGGCAAGCCCGGAGCGCGGCCGCACCTGGGCCTCGTGCCCCTCGGGCAAGGCAAGCGCGATCCCGCACGGAATGAGCGCCCGCTCTCCCGGTGGCAACACCACCGTCTCCGTGACCGCAGCGCGCAGATCCACGCCGGCGCTGTGCGGCGTCGCGTGCGCCGGCAGCGGCAGATCGCGGCCGTGCGGCAGGCGGATCACGCAAACGGCGAGCGCGTTCACGAGAGTTCGTCCAGCGCATCGGCGATGCGCGCGGCCAAGCGCTCGGCCACCGCCTCCTTGCTCATCGCCGGCCACGCCTCGACGCCGGCCGCGGTGATCAGGTGCACCGCATTGGCGTCGCCGCCGAAGGTGCCGGTGCCGACGGAGACGTCGTTGGCGACGATCCAGTCGCAGCCCTTCTTCTCGCGCTTGGCGCGGGCGTTGGCGAGGATGTCGCTGGTTTCCGCCGCGAAGCCGACCACCAGACGCGGGCGCTCGGGCCCTGCGCGGCTGATGGTGGCGAGCGTGTCCGGATTCTCCGTCAGCGCCAGCGACGGCGCCGGCGCGCCCGGCTGTTTCTTCAGCTTCTCGTCCGCCGGCGCGCGCACTCGCCAGTCGCTGACCGCCGCGGCGCACACCGCGACGTCGAGGGGCAGCCTCCCTCGGCACGCCGCCAGCATCTCCTCGGCCGTCTCGATCCGGACGACGGCGATGCCGGGCGGATCGGGCAGATGCGTCGGTCCGCTCACCAGCGTCGTCGCGGCGCCGAGCCGGGCCAGCGCGGCGGCGATGGCGTGGCCTTGCTTGCCGGAGGAGCGGTTGGCGATGTAGCGGACGGGATCGATCGGCTCGTAGGTCGGACCGCTGGTGACGAGCGCGCGCCGCCCCTGCAAGCGGCCGGCCGTCGGCGCCGCCGCTCCGGCGAAAAACGCCTCGATGGCGGCGACGATCCGATCGGGCTCGGCCATCCGCCCCATGCCCCACTCGCCGCAGGCCATGTCGCCCTCGCCGGGGCCGACCCGCATCACCCCGCGTCCGGCAAGCGTCGCGAGATTGGCCTGCGTCGCCGCGTGCTCCCACATCCGCACGTTCATCGCCGGGGCGACCAGCACCGGCTTGTCGGTGGCGAGCAGCGCCGTCGTGGCGAGATCGTCCGCCATGCCGGCGGCCATGCGCGCGAGCAGATCCGCCGTCGCCGGCGCGACGACCACCAGGTCGGCTTCCCGGGACAGGCGAATGTGGCCCATTTCGCTTTCGTCCTTGAGCGAGAACAGCTCGCTGTAGACGGCATCCTCGCTGAGAGCGGCCAGCGACAGCGGGGTGACGAACTGCGCGCCCGCTTGCGTCAGGATGCAGCGCACGCCGATACCGCGCTCGCGCAGCCGGCGGATGAGCTCCAGGCACTTGTACGCCGCGATCCCTCCGGCGACGATGAGGAGAATTCTTTTCTGTGCGTGCAAACCGGTCAAACTCTGCGGTGATGAATCTCTGCGTTGACGCCTGCGAATGATCCTCATTTAACGAAAATCATCTGTAGTTACATAGCGGCATTTACCGCCGCCGCGCAAGGCGAATTCGCGATCCGGACAATGCCGTAAAGCGGCAATCCGTCTCTTCCGCAACGGTTTTTCGCGGGACACCGCCGGACAAGAAATTCCTTATGAGCATTAATGTCTTATCGCCGCGGGAGGGGGCAGACGGAGGCCCGGCGGCCGCTCCGGTCTGCGATTTCGGGAACTTCGGTCGGCGGTTCGGGTTTCTAGCGGCGAAGCTGCACAACATCATAAAGAAGCTTCGGACCCGCAAACCGTCTCCCATTTCCCATTCTTCCGCAGAAGGACGCCGC
>CAZRWU010000013.1:21523-36887 GCA_964603915.1 uncultured Rhodospirillaceae bacterium | reverse complement strand
GGAGGTACCATGCCATGAGCCTGGACGAGAGGATCGAGACGTTGAAAATGAAGCATCATGCTCTCGACGAGGCTATCCAGAAGGAAAGCAATCGTCCTCGACCCGACGACCTTGAAATCCACAGGCTCAAAAAGCAAAAGTTGCAAATTAAAGATGAAATCGCCGAACTATCGGCAAAGCTGAAGAACGCGGCGACGGCTTAGGCCCGCCCCTCGGCTCTCCTTTCTTCGGACCCGCGGCGCTCGTCTGACGGCGTCGCGGGCGCATTGTAAGCTTGAACGCCTTCTGGCGTTCAAGCCCGTTTCCCGGCATTCCTCCCTTACAGACCTTTCATCGCAAGCTCACGCAGCTTGAACTTCTGGATCTTGCCGGTCGACGTCTTGGGCAGCTCGGTGAAGACAACGCTTCGGGGGCACTTGTAGCGGGCAAGATTATCGCGGCAGAATTCGATGATTTCGCCCGCTCCCACTGATGCGCCCTCTCGCAGTTCAATAAAGGCGCAAGGGGTTTCTCCCCATTTCTCATCGGGTTTAGCAACCACTGCGGCCGCCTGCACCGCCGGATGACGATAGAGAACGTCCTCGACCTCGATCGAGGAAATGTTCTCTCCGCCGGAAATGATGATGTCCTTGGATCGGTCCTTGAGCTGGATGTATCCGTCCGGATGCATGACGCCAAGATCACCTGAGTGGAACCAACCGCCGGCAAATGCCTCGTCGGTCGCCGCCGCGTTCTTGACATACCCTTTCATGACAACATTGCCGCGAAACATGACTTCGCCGATCGTCTCGGCGTCGGCGGGAACGGGCGTCATCGTCTCCGGGTCCATGACGCTCAGATTTTCTAGGACAGGATAACGCACGCCTTGCCGGGATTTCAGTTGGGCCTGCTCTTCCATCGGCAGATCATTCCATTCGTTGTGCCAAGCGCATACAACCGCCGGCCCGTAAGTCTCCGTCAGACCATAAACATGGGTGACCCTGAAGCCGTCGCGTTCCATTCTCTCAAGGGTCGAAGCCGGGGGTGGGGCAGCCGCCGTCATCACGTAAACAGTGTGATCGAAAGAGCGCCGCTCATTTGCTCTCGAGTTGATGACGAGATTGAGGACGATGGGAGCACCGCAGAAGTGGCTCACTTTCTCGTCTGCGATGGCTTCGAAAATGCCTTTCGCGGTGACTTGTCGCAGGCAGACGTTGGTTCCCGCCACCGCCGCCATTGTCCATGGAAAGCACCAGCCGTTGCAGTGGAACATGGGCAGTGTCCAAAGGTAAACAGGGTGACGACTTATGTTCCAGGCAAGCGCATTCCCAAGCGCGAGGAGATAGGCGCCGCGATGGTGATAAACCACGCCCTTGGGATTCCCGGTGGTGCCCGAGGTATAGTTGAGGCTGATGGCCCGCCACTCATCGTCCGGCGGCGACCACGCGAAGGCTGGATCGCCGCTCTCGATGAACGCTTCGTAATCGATGTTGCCGAGTCGTGGCCCGCGAGAGAGCGCAAGCGGATCGTCGATGTCGATGACGAGAATATCCCGTTCCACCTGATCGAGCGCCGGTCCCATCGCGCCGGCGAACTCACGGTCGGTGATCAACACCTTCGCGCCGCCATGATTGAGGCAGAAGGCGAGGTTGGCGGAATCGAGCCGGATATTGAGCGTATTGAGAACAGCGCCCGTCATTGGTACGCCGAAGTGCGCTTCATAAATTTCGGGCGTGTTGGCGGCCATGACGGCAACCGTATCGCCGATGCCGATGCCACGGGCATTGAGGGCGCTGGCGAGGCGACGACAGCGCGCATATGTCTCGGACCACGTATACCGCCGCTCGCCGTGAACCACGGACGGATGATCCGGATAGACCGACGCCGCCCGCTGGATCAGACCAAGCGGCGTCAGCGGCGCAAAGTTTGCGGCATTGCGGTCCAGGTCGGTCTCAAAAGGGTTGGCTGCAGGGTCTTTGCCGGTCATTATCTTGAGTCCTCCCACTTTTATAAGGTCGTTCCGACCCTTCAAGGGCGCGGACTTTGCCACATTCCGGCTTTGCAAAAAACCGCATTTTGGACCACACTCCGGCCCTCATAGCGCTGGCGCGTCAGGTCGCCGGCGGCAAAACGAGCAATACTGATGCCCGACGGGAGGAACAATGACCGGAGCTTACCAACAAGCGTTTTCCAGATCGATCGACGATCCGGAAGCATTTTGGGGAGAAGCCGCTGAGGAGATCAGTTGGTACAAGAAATGGGACAAGGTCCTCGACGACGCCAACGAGCCATTCTATCGCTGGTTCTCTGGCGGAGTCGTCAACACCTGTTATAATGCCGTGGATCGCCACGTCGAAAGCGGCAGGGGCGACCAGGTCGCTGTCATTTATGACAGTCCAGTCACCGGAAATACCGTACGCACCTACACTTATAGTGAACTGAAGAACGAGGTTTCGAAGTTCGCCGGCGTGCTGGCGGCGCAAGGCGTTGAGAAGGGTGACCGGGTGATCATCTACATGCCGATGGTCCCCGAGGCGCTGATCGCCATGCTGGCCTGCGCGCGCATCGGCGCGGTTCATTCGGTTGTCTTCGGCGGCTTCGCCTCCAACGAATTGGCCGTGCGCATCAACGACGCCCAGCCGAAGGTGATGATCTCGGCCTCGTGCGGCATCGAGGTCAATCGCACGATCCCGTATAAGCCTCTGCTCGACGGCGCCATCGAGCAGGCGACATTCAAGCCGTCGAAGAGCATCATTTTGCAGCGCCCGCAGGCGCTTGCCGACTTGACTCCGGGTTTCGACATTGACTGGCAGGAGGCAATGGCCTCGGCTGAACCGGTCGATTGCGTGCCGGTGGCGGCGACGGACCCTCTTTACATTCTCTACACCTCGGGCACCACTGGCCAACCCAAGGGCGTCGTTCGCGACAACGGCGGCCACCTCGTGGCGCTCAAATGGACGATGAAGAATATTTACGACATCGATCCAGGCGAGGTGTGGTGGGCTGCTTCCGACGTGGGATGGGTTGTCGGCCATTCCTACATCGTCTATGCGCCTTTGTTCCACGGCGCGACCACTATTGTCTACGAGGGCAAGCCGGTCGGCACCCCGGATGCCGGGGCGTTCTGGCGGGTCATCTCCCAGCACAAGGTCAAGGCGCTGTTCACGGCGCCGACCGCGTTCCGCGCCATCAAACGCGAGGACCCCAACGCCAAGTTGATGGGCGATTACGACCTGTCCAACTTCAAGATCCTGTTCCTCGCCGGTGAAAGGACCGATCCGGACACGCTGGCATGGGCGCAGCGGGCCCTTGACCGGCCGGTGATCGACCACTGGTGGCAGACGGAGACGGGCTGGGCCATTGCCGCCAACTGCATGGGGTTGGAGCCGCTGCCGGTCAAGCCGGGCTCGCCGACGAAGCCGGTGCCGGGTTGGGATGTCCGGGTGCTCGACGAAACGGGCAAGGAGGCGCCGCGCGGTCAGATCGGCGCGATCGTCGTGAAGTTGCCCTTGCCTCCCGGAGCGCTGCCGACCTTGTGGAACAACGATGAACGCTACGTATCCTCCTATCTCGCGGAATTTCCGGGTTATTACGCGACGGCGGATGCAGGCTACATGGACGACGATAGTTACGTCTACATCATGGCGCGCACCGATGATGTCATCAACGTCGCCGGCCATCGCCTTTCGACGGGCGGCATGGAGGAAGTCTTGTCGGCGCATCCGGATATCGCCGAATGCGCCGTCGTCGGTGTTGCGGATTCCTTCAAGGGTCAGCTTCCGGTCGGCTTCATCGTTCTGAAGTCGGGAGTCGATCGACCCCATGACGAGATCGTCCAAGAAGTCGTGAAGATGGTGCGTGACCAGATCGGCCCGGTCGCGGCGTTCAAACAGGCCGTCGTCGTCGACCGCCTGCCCAAGACCCGCTCGGGCAAGATTCTGCGCGGCACCATGCAAAAGATTGCGGACCAGCAGCCCTGGAACATGCCGGCGACGATCGACGACCCGGCGATCCTTGGCGAAATCAAGGCGGCATTGGAGACAATCGGCTACGCCGACGCCCGGTAGTAACTCGCTGAGCGGCAACCGACGATCCGGGCGCGGGAGAACCACAAGGCTCCCGCGCCCTTTTTATTTTCGGCGGCGCGCGAGATGATGAAGCGGAACGGGCGTGCTCGGCGTCCGTTTCCTCCGGTGCTGTCGCTCGACGTTCCACGAGGAAACCATGCTGAACGCTATCGATGCCGAAACCGTGTGCAATCTGATCATCAAGTTCCGGGAGTTTTCCATCAAGGTGACGCCGCAAGCGCCGACGCGGGGGGATAATCCGACCGACGACGCCCAGCGCGAAGTCTTGTTCAGCTATCCCGACGATCCGACCGAAGAGGAAATCCGGGACGCGCTTGCTTCACTGAGCGGCGATGCATCGGCCGAGTTGTTCGCTCTCGTTCTCCTCGGCCGCGGCGATTTCGTGCATTGGCAAGACGCCTTGGCTGCGGCGCGCGATGATCCGGATCTGCGTGCGCCGCAAGCCTTGATGAGCATTCCGCTGATCGCAAGCTACCTGGAGGAGGGGCTTTCGGCGCTTGGCTATTCGTGCGACGCAATCGAGTTCAACCGCCTTTAGCCTCTCCGGCGGTTCACCGCGCGGCGCTCATGCCTCTCCGTGCACGGTGCCGGCTCGGGCGCGCGCGAGGTTGATCTGTTTCTCAAGATCCGCCTCGCTGCAAAGGCCGAGCGCAAGAGGATTCTGAGGCTTGATATTGGGTGAATTCCAGTGCGTACGCTCGCGCACCTTGTCGATTGTCGCCTTTGTTGTGCCAATCAGCCTGCACATCTGCCCGTCTGACAGTTCGGGATAATTTTTCAGGAGCCATGCGATGGCGTCGGGACGATCCTGCCGCCGCGCCACCGGCGTGTAGCGGGCGCCTTTGGGGCGAACCTGCGGGGGGACCCGCGATTTCGCCGGTTCCAGGCGCGCGTCCGGATTTTTTTCACAGCGCTCGATTTCTTCTTGGGTCAACTCGCTGTTCAGCACCGGATCGCGACCTTGCATGCCGTGCGCAACCTCGCCGTCAGCGATCGCCTGCACTTCAAGCGCATGCATACCGCAGAACTCCGCAATCTGTTCGAAGGTCAAGGACGTATTTTCCACCAGCCACACAGCGGTAGCCTTAGGCATGAGCGGATGCGCCATAGCAGGTTCCCATCAATTCGATACGCTCACCACTGCCCGAACGCCGAGATCGGGCTGGGCGTGAGCGGTCATTCCTTAGAGATATTGCATTATTTTCATGGATCAAAGCGGATGGGTCAAATTGCATCCGTCGTCAGCACGATCTTTCCGATATGACGGGACTCCTCCATCATTCGATGCGCTTCCTCTGCCTGCGTAAGCGGCAGCTTCGCATGAATGAGCGGCTTGATGGCGCCGGCGGCGATCAGGGGCCAGACGCGATCCTTCAAGGCGGCGGCGATTTCCGCCTTTCGCTCCACCGATTGCACCCGCAATGTTGAGCCGGTGAGCGTCAAGCGCTTGAGCATGATCGGCATCAGGTCGATCTCCACTCGGCTTCCCTTGCGAAATGCGATATTGACCAGCCGTCCCTCGCGGGCCAGGCAGGCGATATTGCGCGCCACATAGTCACCTCCCACGATATCGAGGATGATGTCGACGCCGCGGCCGCCGGTTGCCTCCTTCACCACCGCGACAAAGTCCTCGCGAGTCGAATCGATCGCCCTTTCGGCTCCGAGTTGCCGGCACACGCTACATTTTTCCGCGCCCCGCGCGGTCGCGAAAACACGCGCGCCCAGACCCCGCGCCATTTGAATGGCCGTGGTGCCGATGCCGCCGCTGCCGCCATGAACAAGAAGGATTTCCTCGCTCGCCAGACGGCCGCGCTCGAAGACATTCGTCCACACCGTAAAAAACGTTTCCGGCACGGCGGCCGCCTCATCGACCTCCAGGCCATAAGGAATAGCCAGACAATGCGCCGCCGCGGCGACACAATACTCCGCGTAGCCTCCCCCGATGACCAGGGCGCACACAACGTCACCGACCTGCCACGAGTCGACGCTCTCTCCGACGGCCACGATCGTTCCCGCGATCTCCAAGCCGGGGATATCGGTTGCGCCGGGTGGGGGGGGATAAAACCCCTGACGTTGATAGAGATCAGGGCCGTTCACGCCTGCTGCGGCCACCCGTATCAAGACTTCGCCAGCAGCCGGGGTCGGTACGGGGCGATGCGTCGGTTGCAGCGCTTCCGGCCCCCCGGGCGCCGCAACCTCGATGCAGATCATGGTGTGGGGCGTCGTGTCGGACATCGTGCGTTCCTGAAATCAAGTCGCGCTTGGCTTCTTTGCCAGCTTACAGAAGGTTGCTTGCACCGACGCGCTCGGCGCTCGTTCCCGCTCTCGCGCGGCATATGTATGGGTGGCAGCCCGCCGGAACCTTCTCGGTTTCGCCTCCGCCAAGTGGATCAACGCTACCTCCCAATTTTTAATCGATGTGCCAAGATATAAATCTACTCTTGCGGACATAAGACTTTTTGCATATATTCCAGGTTGTCCCGTGAGCGTCTCTTGATCGGTCCGCATACGCGGTTTGATCAGACCTCCTCCCTATCCAACTTGAAAGCCGCCCTTCTTGGGCGGCTTTTTTTTCAAAGAGGCGAGGCCAGACTACTCTTGCAGCCCGAAATCCTTGAAGCGCTTGCGGAACTTCGCCAACTGTTCGCCGCTGTCCATCAAGCGGTGAACGCCGGTCCAGGCCGGGTGCGTCTTCGGATCGATGCCAAGCTTCAGCGTATCGCCTTCGCTGCCGTAGGTTGAGCGCGTTTGGAACGTCGTCCCGTCGGTCATCTCAACCGTAATCACATGATAGTCCGGGTGAATACCCTTCTTCATCTCGATGTCTCCGTTGTCGTTCCTGTTCAGGCAGCCGGCCCTCGCAGCATGTTGCCGTGGCGCCTCGGGCCAAATGTGCGGTGTTCATATCATGATATCGGTGCGGATCGTCAGACGCCGCGCAGGAGCGAGCATATAGTCGCTTGTGACGCGACGATCAACGATCGGGAGCGACAGCATGTTTAGGGGGTGCGCCGGCCGCTGTGACGGCGGCCGGTTTCTCGGGACCTCCGTGGCCGCGAAAGGACCATATCCGCAAGCCGAGAACGACGACAATGCTCATCACCATAGCGCCGGCATAGTAGGGCCAGTCGCGCCCAAGGTGATGAAACAACGCGCCTGCGCAAATCGGCCCGAGGACTCGCGCCAAGGTGGTTGCTGAGCGGGTAACGCCCATGATCCCCCCTTGCGTCGCGGAGTCGACATTGAGCGACACGAGACTGTTGAGGGAGGGCGAAACAAGGCTGAAGCCGCCGGCGACAACGGTCATGGCGAGGAGCAGGAGGGCCAGGGAGGAAGAAAACGGGATCAAGAGCATGCCGATGGCAAGCGCGCCCGCGCCGGCGACGACAAGCCGACCCTCACCGAACTGCCTGGCGAGCCGTCCGACCAGACCCCCTTGAATGGCTGCGGCGAGAAGCCCGACAAAGGCGAATAGATAACCGTTCTGTTCCGGCCCCCACCCGAATGCGCGCCGCGACCACATCGCAAACGTCGTTTCCATGCCCGCGAACACAAAGTGGGCGAGGAAGGAGAGACAGATGGCAAGCCCGACACCGGGCTGATCGAGAGCCGCGCGCAGTTGTTGCCATCGACTTCGGCGAGAAAGGCGTCGCTGCTGTGCGCGCAACTCGGGGGACAGCGACTCCTTGAGCAGCACAAGCGTAAGAAGGGTCGCGACCGCCGAAAATGCTGCGGCCGTGAGCGCCGGCAGCCGGTAGTTGGCAAGGTCGGGGTCGCTTCCCGCAAGGACGCCGCCGATGGCGGGACCGAAGATGAAGCCCAATCCAAAAGCGGCGCCGACAATGCCCATCCCCTTGGCCCGGTTCGCGGAATCGGTGACGTCGGCGACATAGGCAAAGGCGACCCCGATGTTTCCCGCCATGATTCCGGCGACCGCGCGGGCCGCGAACAACATCCACAGGCTGTCGGCATAGGCGAGCCAGACGTAAGCCAGCGAAATGCCGGCTAGACTGAGTGTCAGCACCGGTTTCCGGCCGATGCGGTCGCTAAGGCGTCCCCAAAGAGGCGCGGCGAGGAACTGCGTGAAGGAATAGCTGGCCATCAAGAGCCCGACTTCGGCGGGAGTGGCGCCAAAGAACTCGCCGTAGAACGGCAGCAACGGAATGATGATTCCGAAGCCGATCAGATCGACGAACACAATCAGGAAGACAACCAGCATTCGGATCTCGTCAAGAGGTTAAGGTTCGATCGATGCGCCGGGTTTTACAAGAAGGCGGCGCGGCAAACCATAAAGGTTTTCCGATCACAATCGCGGTTATCGGGTTACGAAGACCCGTTGGTAACGCGCCGATCGGCGGTGGGACTGCCGCAAAGCGACTCCAAGCGGCGCTCACGCTTGCGTGAGCTTGAGTTCGATACGGCGATTGCGGCGATACGCTTCCGGAGTATCGCCTTCGACCAAGGGACTGAACTCCGCGAACCCGGCCGCGGCGAGGCGCGTGGGTGGAATTCCGTTGGCGGTGAACAGCCGAACGACGGCAATCGCACGCGCCGCCGAGAGCTCCCAGTTGGAGGCATATCTGCCGGTGATCGGGATCGGGTCGGTATGACCGTTCACCTGCAGCACCCAGTTGATGTCGTCGGGAATTTCATCGGCCAGTTGAATGATCAACTGCGCCACCTGGATCAATTGCCGCTGCCCTTCCGGTTCGATATCGGCCGATCCGGAAGAGAACAGGACCTCGGACTGGAACACGAAACGGTCACCGACAATGCGAATGCCCGGATGATTGCCGAGAACCTGGCGCAAGCGTCCGAAGAATTCGGAACGATATTGAGCGAGTTCCTGGACCTTGCTGGCCAACGCCGCGTTCAGCCGCTCGCCGAGATGAGCGATTTCGACGCGTTGTTCCTTGACCTGCGCCTCTGATGCCTCGAGAGCGGCGTTGAGTTGAGCGACCTGTTCGCGAAGCGCCGCCATTTGCCGATTGAGGAGCGCGACCTGGGCGCGCGCGCTCTCCGAGAGTTCGCGCTCGGCAATAACCGCCCGCTCGCCAGCCTCGGCCCGGCGGCCGAGTTCGGCAATTTCCTTCTCGAGATCCCCTTTCAGCGCCTCAAGCGCGGCAACCTCGCCGGCAAGGCTGACAAGCTTGCGATTCTGTTCTTCCAATTGCCGACGATCCGTCTCGATCCGGTCAGATGCGCTCAGAAGAGACCGGCTGAGTTCCTGGGCTTCGCGCTCCGAACTGGCTGCGCGCTCGGTCATGCTCCGGATCGCGGCGCTCAGCTCGTCGCGCGCAACGATGGAGGATTGAAGATCGGCCGACAACTGCGTCAGATTGGCCCGAAGATCGGCGCTGGCCCTTCGCTCCAAGCTGAGCAACGTAGCGAGTTCGTCGACCTGCCCGCGCAGTTCCACCAGAGCTTGATCGCGTCCGGAG
This sequence comes from uncultured Rhodospirillaceae bacterium, assembly GCA_964603915.1. Classification (GTDB taxonomy): domain Bacteria; phylum Pseudomonadota; class Alphaproteobacteria; order Rhodospirillales; family Defluviicoccaceae; genus REEP01. The sequence goes on along the minus strand of CAZRWU010000013.1, from coordinate 27,379 downwards.
AGGGCGTGGCTCAAAAAGAACTGGGCGAGAACAAAGATCATGAGCAGAAAGATGACCACCATCAGCAATGCGGCCAGGGCGTCGACAAATCCCGGCCAAGTGTTGGCGGCGTGCACGCCCCGACGCGATAAGGTTGCCATCGTGCTGATTCCTAGCGCTCGCCCTCTTCCGCCAGCGCCGCGATCGTGCGCGCCAGCAGCTTGATGTCGCTGCGGACCTGTTGAAGGATCTCGTCACGGCCGTTCGCGACTTCCTCGACGAGACGGGCGACATAAACTTCAAGATTGCGAATGTGGCCGCGTGTTGCTTCGTCAAATGCCGGCGCGGCCATATGTCCGCCGCCGTCGGCGAGCCGCGCCAGTATCGGCTTGAGTTCGCTTTGACCTTCGGCAAGGCGCCGCATGAGCGATTGCTCCGTTCGCATCTGGTCGGTCAGCGTTCCCATCTGCTCGGCGAGCGACAGAAGATGCGAGTTGGTGGCGGCTCGGTTTTCCTCGCCACGCGCCATCGTGCGCTGCAGTGTCTCAAGGCTTTCCGCCGTCTGTTCGAGAAGCGCCTGAACGTAGGCCGGAACCGGTTGTTGTTCGCCGTCCGCCGCCAAGGCGCCGCTGGAGAGGCGGGTCACGCCGGAAAGCCAATCCTCCAGTTCATTGAAAAAGCGGTTCTGCGCCTGACTTGTCTGAAGATCGAGAAAGCCCAGAACCAGCGAGCCGCCCAGGCCGAACAGGGACGACGAAAAGGCCGTGCCCATGCCGGCGAGCGGGGCTTGCAATCCCTGCTTGAGATTGGCGAAAACCACCGAAAGATCTGCGCCTTCGATAGTCAAATCGCCGATAACGCCAGCGACCGAAGAAATCGTTCCGAGCAGTCCCCAGAACGTGCCGAGCAGGCCAAGAAAGATCAGAAGCCCGATTGTGTAGCGTGATAGATCCCGCGACTCGTCAAGCCGCGATGCGATGCCATCGAGCAGCGATCGCATGCCGAGCGCAGAGAGGCTCAGCCTCCCCTTGCGCTCCCGCAACATGGTGGCCATCGGGGCCAACAAACGTGGAGTCGGTGCCTCGGACGATGCCCCGGCGTCTTGCCGAAAATGCTCCAGCCATGCGACTTCATGCCGTAAGGTGAGAACTTGACGAAAGTTGTAGATGATGCCGATAAGAAGCACGCCGACAATGAGACCGTTCAGCGGTGCGTTGGTCAGGAAGGCATCGCGCAATGGGGCGAACAACGCCACGACGCTGACGATGACGGCAACAAGAAATACCGCCATCCTGATCAGGTAGCGTTGCTGTTGCGTCATGCCGGCGCGAGTTCCATTCATCTTGTTCATCCCGGCGGCCGCTGTCATCTTCTGATCATCGCAATGTCAACCCGATTGGCTGGTGAAGTGTCGGTTCCGCCATCGGGAGATCCAAGAATCTTGTCGCCCAGCGCGCGGACATCCATGCGGGTACTGTCGATTCCTCGCTCCGTCAGGTAGGTGCGAACAGCCAGAGCCCGGGCAAGCGACAGCCGCCGCGCCTTGCTTGCGCTCATGCCCTCGCCGCTGGCGTAGGCCAGCAATTGCAGTCTCACGTTGCCGTCGTTTGCTGGAAAGCGGGCCGCCAGATCCTCAAGGGTACGCTCGGCATCGCCACTCAATGCTGCGGAATCCGGAGCAAACGTTAATGACGCCATGGCCCATGGCTGGGTTGGCTGCCATGCGGGCGGCAGCGCCGTCTGCTGGCTTTCCGATCCTGCCTCCATTGTTGGCGCCGTACTTGCCGCCGCTTCGGGTGGTCGTGCGGCCACCGCTTCTTCAGCCGGCACGGGTTCGGTGGGGGTTGTCGGCATCGGCGGCATAGAGCCCATTTCCGATGGCGCCGGCTTCCGCGCCGCCGGCGCGAACATCGTCTCTTGGGAAGGAGCCCGAGGTTCCGGTTTGCCGCCGCTTCGCGCGCTACGCGCCATATCGGCGTGAATCGCCTGCCCGCCTGCCGACTGCAAGTCCTCGATCGCTGGAGCCAGGATCGATCCGGTTGGCGGTTCATCCGGAGAGGAAACGTGCAGGCGTGACTCCGCGGCGGCATGCTGGGGCACGGCAAGAACGGCGCTCGCCGCAGTCAACAAGCCGATGATGGCCGCTCTGCAACAAGTGCGGCAACTGGTGATCATCGACGTCAAGGCTGTCTCAAGTGATCTGACGCCAAAATAGTCGCACATGTCGACTTATACAACCAGTTACCCATGCAGCGATTGTTTGTCCGATCCTTGTTCAGCCGGATTGGCGTTCCTGATGAGTTGCGAAAGCGGCGCGAAAAAGTTGCTGTTGGCCGCGATGATTCCACTGCCGGTGACGACGCGGGGACCTCCGGCCAGATTTGAAACGAAGCCGCCGGCCTCCCGAACAAGGACAATTCCCGCCGCCGTGTCCCACTGGCTCAGCCCGTTCTCCCAATAGCCGTCGTATCGGCCTGCGGCTACGTAGGCAAGATCCAGCGCGGCGGAGCCGAAGCGGCGTATTCCGGCGCTGACGGCCATCACAGAGCGAAGCTGGCGAATGAACAAATCGTGCGCGTCGATCCCGAGGAACGGAATGCCGGTGGCAAACAGTGCTTCCGATACATTTTTGCGCCCGGACACTCTCAAGCGCCGGCCGTTCATATACGCGCCCAGCCCTTTCTCGGCGACATACATCTCGTCGGTGATCGGCGAATAAATAACGCCGGCATACGGATCGCCGTCGCGTTCGAGGGCGATCGATATCGCAAAGTGGGGAATGCCGTGCAGAAAGTTGGTGGTGCCGTCAAGAGGATCGACGATCCACCGATTGGAGGTATCCGTCCCCTCTTCGCCACCCGACTCTTCAGTCATGAGGCCAAAAGCCGGCCGCGCTTTCTTCAACTCGCCCCGCAAAACCTGCTCAGCCCGGTGATCCGCCTTGCTGACGAAATCGGCCGGCCCCTTCTTCGCGACTTGAAGATGCTCAAGTTCACCGAAATCGCGGATAAGACCGCGCGCCGCCTTATGGGCGGCGGCCACCATCACGTTCAAAAGCGGCGAGCGGTTCACGATGCGTCCTCGTCGATCACGTTTTCAGTCCTTGGCCCGCTCGACATAAGAGCGATCGGCGGTGTTGACGACGATCCGTGTTCCCGCCTCGATGTGCGGCGGCACCATGACCCGCAAGCCATTTTCCAAGACTGCGGGCTTGTAGGACGAGGACGCCGTCTGCCCCTTCACCACGGCATCGGCTTCAACGACTTTCAGAATGACGGCGTCGGGCAATTGCACGCTGATCGGGGTGTCTTCATGAAACTCGATGGTGACCATCATGCCTTCTTGAAGAAACGGGATCTGATCCTCGCCGACGGCGTCGGCGGGCAGCGAGATCTGCTCGAACGTCTCATTATCCATGAACGTATACATCTCGCCTTCACCGTAAAGGAACTGAAGAGTCCTTTGGTCGAGCCGCACCCGTTCCACCGACTCCGACGATCGGAAGCGCTCGTTCAGCTTGGTGTTATCGCGCAGTCCCTTGAGTTCGACCTGCAGGTACGCACCGCCCTTTCCCGGCTGCGTGTGTTGAATTCTGACGGCACGCCAGAGTCGGCCCTGATGTTCGATCACCATGCCGGGGCGAATTGCGTTTCCGTTGATCTTCATTGTCTTGAACAGAACCTCACGTGCGGGGTTTGCTTGGCAAGTTAAGGCAATTGCCGCGGAAGCTATCAGGTTGTCCACCAGTCGGCAACGCCAGCCGGGAAGAGTTCCGCCGCCGCAACTCGCAAGACGCCTCACGGCGGCCAATCGCAAGGATGGAAGCTTATCTCTCCTGGCCGCGGCCTCGTCTTTCGATCTCCCGAAGAAAATCGCGCACCGCGGCGGCGGGACCTTCAGGATGTTGCCAGACGCCCGCCGAGACGGCGAGAAAATCGGCGCCGGCGTCGATCAGCGGCCCGCAGTTCTCGACAGTGATGCCACCGATGGCAACGCATGGCGTCGTCATGATCTCGCTCCACCAAGCGAGGATGGCGGGATCGGCGCGGGCGGGCGGCTCCTTGGTCGCGGTCGGGTGGAACGCTCCGAATGCGACATAATCGGCTCCAGCCTCGGCGGCTTCCATGGCGAGGTGGCGGGAGTTGTGGCACGTCACGCCGACAATTCTATCCTCTCCGATCAGGCGCCGGGCTTCCCCGTACGGCCTATCTTGCTGACCGATGTGAACGCCATCGCAATCCAGTTCGTTGGCAAGATCGGGACGATCGTTCAGAATAAAGGCGACGTCGCGCTGCTGAACCAAAACCCGAAGCTTCTCACAGCTTCGCCGGATGGTGTCGTCGTCGCTGTCCTTGAGCCTGAGCTGCACCGCAGCGACGTCGCCCGCGTCGAGAGCCGCTGCCAAAGGTGAGGAAAAAGCCGCCGCGTCCAGGCGCGGCGGCGTGATCAGATAAAGCCTGCAAGCCGATCGAGGTGTCACTCGGCCGCCTTGGAGACTCCGGCCGTTTCTTCCTTGCCGAGATAGATGTTGATGATCCGCGTCAGCATGTCGATGGCTTCCTCGCGCGGCCGCTGGAAGGTGTTGCGGCCGATGATCGAGCCATTGCCGCCGCCATCGCGGATATCGCGAGCGTCCTGGTACACTTGGTCCGCTCCTTTCTTCGCGCCGCCCGAGAAGACGACGATGCGACGACCCTTGAACGCCGCGTCCATGCAGTGCCGAACGCGCGCCGCCTGGGTGGAAATGTCGATGCCTTCGGCTTCATACACCTTCTTGGCTTCGGCCTGCTCGATGTAATCGGTCGGCAGCTTGATCTTGATGATGTGGGCGCCGAGCAGGGCAGCCATGTGGCATGCGTAGGCCGCGATATCGACGGCCAGTTCGCCTTCCTTCGAAAGCGTGCCGCCGCGCGGATACGACCAAACCACCGTGGCGATGCCCTTGCGCTTCGCCTCGTAGCTCATCTCCTTGATCGTCTCCATCATCTTGAACGCTTCGTCCGATCCCGGATAGATCGTGAAGCCGATGGCCGCGCAACCAAGGCGAACCGCGTCGTCGACCGAAGCGGTAACGGCTTGGCTCGGCGCTTCCTTGCTGCGGTGCAGGGTATTGGAGCTGTTGACTTTGAGGATCAGCGGAATTTGACCCGCATAGCTGTCGGCGATCGCTTCGACCATCCCGAGCGGGGTTGCATAGGCGTTAAGGCCCGCATCGACCGCCAACCTGACGTGATACTCAGGATCGTATGCCGGAGGATTGGGGGCGAAGCTCCGGCTCGGTCCATGCTCGAAGCCTTGATCGACCGGAAGAATGACCATCTTGCCGGTTCCGCCCAGCCGGCCAGTGCACAGGATGCGCGCGAGATTGGCCTTGGTGCCTGGATTATCGCTTTCATAGTTGTTGAGAATGTTCTTGACTGTCTTCGATACCTTCATGACCCGAATCTCCCCGATTCCTAGGATTACCGTGAATTACCATCCCAAACGACTCCGATACACCAGCGGTCCAGCCTTGGCAACGAGCCTTTGCCGGGGATGGGCGGTTATTTTGCCGCATCTGCAAGCCATTTTTGGCATGCCGCCGCCGGATCTGGACAATTCAAGAGGTTGAGTACGGGACCGTCCTCATCGTCGACTGCGGCGCTATAGCAGGTGGCGATATCGGCAATACGCGCCACCGTTGCCGACGGCAGGTCGATCCGCACCCGCTCGATGCCATGACGCAATGCCGACAGAGCACGACCGGCGTCTTGTCCGCAGTCCATCACCGCAACAACGTCGGCGTCCGCGCCGCCGGCGCGGGCGGCGTCGATGATCGCCCCAAACACTGCGGGTCGCATATACGAGGCGGCCCCCGGCGCGCTCCTCAGTGCAACT
>CAZRWU010000013.1:0-21513 GCA_964603915.1 uncultured Rhodospirillaceae bacterium | reverse complement strand
CAACCGGGACCTCCAGCGCCGCCGCCGCTAGCAAGGCGGCGCGCGCTTGCGCCAGATCATGAACGATGATGGCGGGGCGCGCCAAAGCGGCGAACGTCCTCCTTAGCCCATAAAACAGCAAGGGCGGGGTTTCCCCCGCCCTTCAGAAGCCTTACGCGGCCGATCAGAGGTTGGCCAGCACCGTCGCCGTGTCGGACATGCGGTTGGAGAAGCCCCACTCATTGTCATACCACGCGACAATGCGGACCAGATTGTCGCCGACGACCTGAGTCTGGCTTCCATCGAAAATCGAGCTTCGTTGATCGTGGTTGAAGTCGATCGAAACCAGCGGCTCAGTGTTGTAGCCAAGGATGCCCTTGAGATCGCCGTTGGCGGCTTCCTCAATGGCGTTGTTGATCTCGTCCTTGCTCGTCGCCTTCTTGGAGATGAACACGAGATCGACCACGGAGACGTTTGGCGTCGGCACGCGGATCGCCGAGCCATCCAGCTTTCCGGCGAGCTCGGGCAGGACAAGACCCACCGCCTTTGCAGCCCCTGTCGACGTTGGGACCATCGACAGCGCGGCGGCGCGCGCCCGACGCAGGTCCTTATGCAGCGTATCGAGAACCGGCTGGTCTCCGGTGTAGGCGTGGATGGTCGTCATGTAGCCTCTTTCGACGCCGACCACCTTATGCAGGACGGAAACCGGCGGAGCGAGGCAGTTGGTCGTGCAGGACGCGTTGGAGACGACCTTATGCTCGGGCTTCAGCACGTCATGGTTGACGCCATAAACGATGGTGGCGTCGGCGCCTGACGACGGCGCCGAAACCAGCACCTTCTTCGCGCCTTGATCCAAGTGCACGGCCGCTTTGTCGCGCGCCGTGAAGATGCCTGTGCACTCCATCACCACGTCGACGCCGAGATCTCCCCAAGGCAAGTTCTTGGGATCGCGCTCGGCGAAGACTTGAACCTTGTGCCCGTCAACGGTCATCGATTTGTCGTCGGACGAGATCGACCCCGGATAGGTGCCATGGACCGAGTCGTACTTGAGCAAATGTGCGTTCGTCGCGACCGAGCCAAGGTCATTGATCGCAACGAATTCAACATCGTTCCGACCGGATTCCGTGGCCGCACGAAAAACCAAACGGCCAATGCGGCCGAAGCCATTAATGCCTACTCGAACCGCCATGCGTTACCTCCTCTGGAAAAATTGAAATTTGAGAGCTCCCGCGCAACCGAGAGGCAGCTACCTCGGCGCGACCGGTCGCGCGATTGTCGACCCGGAACGCACGTGGAGCATTAGGTTTTCAGCCTATCGCACAATTGTCGGAATGAACGGCTCCGTCAATGGATTTTTACCCTTCTGATCCTGCCGTGCGCCATATTCCTGGCGCTGTTGACGGCTCCATCTCGATATGCCTATGGTGCTGTTTATGCAACCGCAACCGCAACCCCGTGAACAAGCGTCCGGCCCTGAAGCGCGAGGCGAGGAGTCCGTGCGACGGGCGCGAGAGCGGCTGGAGCGGGCCGTCGCCGCGCTCAAAGACGCCGCCGAGAGCGCCGATGCGCGCTACAGGAAGATGCTGTTCGAGCGCAATGCGGCGCGCGCCGAAGCTGAAAGATTGCGCGAGAGCCAGAAGGCGCTTGCCGAGCGCCTGGGTTCGGCGATAGAGCGGTTGCGTGGCGTTCTAGGCGAATAGGTCACCGGCATGGGCCAAGTTTCGATAACCGTCAATGGCAAAGCCTACGTGCTGACCTGTGGCGACGGCGAGGAACAGCATCTCATTCGTATGGCGCGGTCGGTGGACAAGCGGATCACCGAAATCGTTGGCGCCGTCGGCCAAGTCGGCGAGGCGCGGCTGTTGCTCGTCGCGGCGTTGATGGCCACCGATGAACTTTGGGACGCATTGCGGCAGGTCGAACAACTGCGCGCGGAAATTGACGCCGCCGCGGGTGAATCCTCCGGTCCGGCGCTTGGCGGCGAAATCGACTCGCTCGCTCAAACGATCGAGGGCATTGCCGAAGACCTTAAGGCGACGTAGATAAGAGTGTGGACGGTCGCTGCGGACCTCGTTAGGTCGCTTAATCCCTGGGGCCAATAATGATCTCTTGGGAGCTGTCTCTGCCGGACCCGTGGGTTCGGTACATGGCGCCCACCTGCTTCGGCAGGCCGCAGAGGATCATTTGACCGACGACTCTCGCGGCGCCGTTCCGTTGTTGCCGTCGTACCCAACTTTCGTGCGACTTCCGCGAGGATCGATGCGCTGAAATGACGTCATTGCTCGACCCCGTTGCGGTGGCCGCAGAGAAGCAAGCGCTGCGGCGGCGCATTGAGGCGCTGCGACTTGTCGCTGATCAGAAGGATGGTCCTGATGCGGCGCGCGCCATTATGAACCACGTTCTCGCCAACCTTGGTGAGATCGGCATTCATCCGGGCATGATCGTGAGCGGCTATTGGCCGATGTCGACGGAGATCGATGTCCGGCCGTTGCTCGCGCGCCTCGATCAGCATCAGGTGATCTGCGCGCTTCCGGTGGTCGTTGCGCGCAACGAGCCACTGGTCTTCCGCCGTTGGCATCCCGACGATGCGCTTGAAGACGGCGTTTTCGGAACGAAGCATCCACTCAGCGACGCTCCGGAAGTAACTCCGGATGTGATTATCGCGCCGTTGCTGGCCGTGGATCGTGAAGGCTACCGCCTGGGACAAGGCGGGGGATACTACGATCGCACGCTCAGCGCTCTCCGCCGGCACGGGCCACTCGTCGCGATCGGCGTCGGCTATGCGGTTCAGGTGGTAGAAAGAGTTCCGCGGGGGGAGCTTGATCAAAAAATTGACTGGATTTTGACCGATGCGGGACTGATCCGCGCCATGCCGCGCCAGCAGGGCGATGAGCGGGGGTATCCGCGGCCAAAGAAAGAAGCGACGTGAAAGTTTTATTTTGTGGCGATGTGGTCGGGAAAGCCGGCCGTGATGTGATCGTGGACAAGGTGCCCGAGTTGCGGCGGCGGCTTGATCTGGACGCCGTTATCGTCAATGGCGAAAACGCCGCTCATGGTTTCGGGATTACCGAGGAAATCTGCCAGGCGTTTTTTGCCGCCGGCGTCGATGTCATTACCGGCGGTAACCACAGCTGGGATCGGCGCGAGATCGTCGAGTTCATCAGCCGTGACGTGCGCTTGCTGCGGCCTCTCAACTATCCGGAGGGTACGCCGGGATGGGGCGCCGCCGTTTATCCAACGGCGAATGGCAGGACCATCATGGTGCTCCAGGTCATGGGGCGGTTGTTCATGGACCCGCTCGACGATCCCTTCGCCGCCGCCGACCGCGCCCTGCGCAATCATCGGCTTGGCCACTCCGTTCACTGCATCATCGCCGACGTGCACGCCGAGGCGACGAGCGAAAAGGCATCCCTTGGCGTCGTTCTGGATGGACGTGTCTCTTTGGTTGCCGGTACCCACACCCATGTGCCGACGGCGGACGCGCGCATTCTTCCCGGCGGCACCGCCTACATTACCGACATCGGCATGTGCGGCGATTACGATTCGGTGATCGGGATGGAAAAAGGGGAAGCCGTCAACCGTTTCGTGCGCAAGATTCCCGGCGGCCGGCTAGAGCCCGCGGGCGGCGCGGCGACGCTGTGCGCTGTCTACCTGGAGACCGACGAAGAGACCGGACTGGCTCGACTCATCGAACCGATCCGCCTTGGCGGCCATCTTTCCGAACAGTGGCCGACATCCGCATAACAGGTTCCGCGGCGAGGTGGAGGTTCGCGGTCAACCTCGTTTCGGCGCTGTCCGCGACCATGGACGTGCGCCGGCGCTTGCAATGTGGTACAGAGATTCTGCAGGCTTTGCCCTGTCTGCGTTCAAGAAGCTGAACCGAAAGCCATGGCCGGACATTCGCAATTCAAGAACATCATGTACCGGAAGGGCGCGCAGGACGCCAAGCGCGGCAAGGTTTTCACCAAGCTGATTCGCGAATTGACCGTCGCGGCGCGATCGGGATTGCCCGACCCCGAAGCGAATCCCCGGTTGCGCACAGCGATTGCCGCCGCGCGTGCGGCCAACATGCCGAAGGACACCATGGAGCGCGCCATTCGGCGGGGCGCCGGCGAGGATGGCGCGGAGAACTATGAAGAAGTGCGTTACGAGGGTTACGGTCCCGGCGGCGTTGCGCTGATTGTCGAAGCCTTGACCGACAACCGCAATCGGACCGCGAGCGAGGTGCGCGCCGCCTTCGGCAAGCATGGCGGTTCATTGGGTGAAAGCGGCAGCGTCAGCTATATGTTTGATCGCGTCGGGCTGATCCATTACCAGGCCGACGCGGCAAGCGCCGATGAAATGTTCGAGGCGGCCTTGGAGGCGGGCGCTGAGGACGTTGCCTCCGGGGAGGCGGGGCATGAGATTATCTGCGCTCCCGACGATGTCAGCCATGTTCGCGATGCGCTTGAGCAGCGCTTTGGTCCGGCTGACGCCGCGCGGCTGGACTGGAAGCCGAACGTCAGCGTTACGGTCGAGGAGCGCCAAGCGGAGACGCTTTTCAAGCTTCTGGCGGCGCTCGACGATAATGACGACGTGCAACGGGTGATGGCGAACTATGAGGTCTCGGATGAGGTCCTGGAGCGTCTGAGCGCGTGATCGCGAGCGTCCTGGTGTCATTGTGCGATTATGCGCCGCCTGCGACGATGGCGGGCTATGAATGCGTCTGATCGGTTTTGATCCGGGATTGCGCGCGACCGGTTGGGGTGTGATCGAGGCGGATCGCGGGCGCCTCTCTTATGTTGCCGATGGCGTCGTGAAAACCGATGGCGGATTGCCGCTTCCTCAACGTCTGGTACAGCTTGCTGATGGCCTGGGTGAACTGATTCGCTTTTATGGTCCGGCGGAAGCGGCGGTCGAAGAAACGTTCGTCAACAATAATGCGGTGTCAACCTTGAAGTTAGGCCAGGCGCGTGGGATCGCGTTGCTGGTTCCCGCCTGGGCTGGTATTCCGGTTGCGGAGTATCTTCCGAACTTGGTGAAAAAGACCGTGGTCGGAAGCGGTCATGCCGCCAAAGAGCAGGTCCAGATGATGGTGCGGATCTTATTGCCGGGCGCGACCATGGCGACGGCGGACGCGGCCGATGCTCTCGCGGTTGCCATTTGTCACGCCCATCATCGCGAAACGGCCTTGCGGATCGCAAGAGCGCCGGAATGATCGCCAAGTTGACGGGTACCGTCGATTCAACGGGAGATGGCTGGGTAATCGTCGATGTTGGCGGCGTCGGTTACCTCGTCTTCTGTTCCGGGCGGACGCTGGCGCGCTTTTCGCTGGGAGCGCCGGTGCGGCTGTGGGTTGAAACCATGATGCGAGAGGATGCCATTCATCTTTATGGCTTTGCCGATGCATCGGAGCGGGAATGGTTCCGGCTGCTCAACACGGTGCAGGCGGTTGGCGCCAAGGCGGCGCTGGCGGTGCTGTCGGTGCTGTCGCCGGACGAATTGTCGCTCGCGATCGCTTCCGGCAATCGCGCCGCCATAACCATGGCGCCCGGCGTCGGGCCGCGCCTTGCCGGTCGGATCATCAGCGAGTTGAAGGAAAGGGCGCCCGCGTATCGAGGAACGTCAGTTGCGGCGGCGAGCGGGAAGGGCGCCGAGGGCGGTTCGGGAAGCAATCTCGGCGACGCCGTCGCGGCGCTGGTCCAGCTTGGCTTTTCTCCTTCCGAGGCGATTCCCGCCATCACTGAAGCGGCAAATCGGTTGGGCGCCGACGCCGGTATTGAGGATCTGATTCGCGACGGGCTTGCGGTTCTGGCGCCCAAGGAGCAGCTGTCTTGACCGATAGTCCTATCAGACCCGGCCAAGTTTCCCATGAATCGGCGGATCGCATCGTCGCGCCGTGCCGCGCCGAGGGCGATGCAAGCGACGAGGGGCTGCGGCCGACAACGCTCGATACCTTCATCGGGCAGCGGGCTGTTTGCACGAACCTTCGCGTCTTCATCGCCGCCGCCCGGCAGCGTGGGGAGGCTCTGGATCATGTTCTGTTTCATGGTCCGCCTGGTCTGGGCAAAACGACGTTGGCGCAGATCGTCGCCCTGGAGCTCGGGGTCGGCTTTCGATCGACCTCCGGACCGGTGCTGGCGAGACCGGGCGACCTCGCGGCGATCTTGACCAATCTTCAGCCGCGCGACGTTCTGTTCATCGACGAGATCCACCGTCTGTCGCCGATCGTGGAGGAAATTCTTTATCCGGCGATGGAGGATTTCAAGCTGGATCTCGTCATTGGCGAGGGACCCGCCGCTCGCACGATCCGGATCGATCTGGCGCCCTTCACGTTGGTGGGGGCGACCACGCGCGCGGGCCTGATTACGCGGCCGCTCCGCGAGCGCTTCGGCATTCCCTTGCGCCTCCAGCTTTACGATGACCCGGATTTGGAGCGCATTATCGGTCGCGGCGCGAGCCTGCTCGGCCTGAGCATCACGGCCGATGGCGCGGCGGAGATTGCGCGTCGGTCGCGCGGCACGCCCCGGGTGGCGGTGCGTCTGCTGCGTCGGGTGCGAGATTTCGCGGCGGTCGACGGTGTCGTTTCCGTTGACGCCGACAGCGCCGACAGCGCGCTCAACCGTCTCGAGATCGATAGTCGCGGCCTCGACGTGATGGACCGCCGGTACCTGCGCTGCATCGTCGAACACTATGGCGGTGGACCCGTCGGAGTGGAAACCCTGGCGGCCGCGATGGACGAGCAGCGTGACACGATCGAGGAAGTCATCGAGCCGTTCTTGATGCAGCAAGGGCTGGTCATGCGGACCCCGCGCGGACGCATGATGGCGCCGGCGGGCTATCGTCATCTCGGCCTGCCGGTCCGTGACGTTCCGATCCAGTTGGAGATTCCCGTCGGCGATGAGTGAGGATGGTGCAGGTGCGTAAAGCTTCAGCAATGCATGGAAAAGGTGTTCATGTGTTTTCCGTGCGCGTATATTTCGAAGATACCGACGCCACCGGCATTGTTTACAACTCAAACTATTTGAAATTCGCCGAGCGCGCGCGTACTGAGATGCTGCGTGAACTGGGAGCAGAGCACTCACAAATGATCGATGGCGAAGGGCGCGCGTTTGCCGTCCGCAGGTGCGCCGCCGAGTTCATGAAGCCCGCGCGTCTTGATGATCTCCTGGAAGTTCACACGCGCCTGAAGGCGCTGCGCGGCGCCTCTCTCGACCTCACGCAGGACATCAAGCGGCAGGGTGTTGACCTGGTGGCGCTCGATTTTCGTCTTGCCTGCATGTCGATGGCGGGCCGGGCCACGCGTATTCCGCCCGCCTTGCGCGCTTCTCTGGAAAATCTTTGGCAACAAGACAGGCTGTCCGAATAAATGGAAAGCAATGTGATCGAGGCGGTGAATCTGGGCGGTTCTCTTGCGGCGAGCGACTTGTCGCTGTGGTCGTTGTTCATGCGCGCCGACCTCGTCGTCAAGTCGGTGATCATCGTGCTCATATTGGCGAGCATTTGGTGCTGGGCGATCATCTTTGAAAAGGTCATGAGCTTGCGGCGACTGAACGGGCTTGCCCGGGAGTTCGAGGATTCCTTCTGGTCTGGCGGCGCGCTCGACGATCTGTACGAACGGATCGCGGATCGGCCGCGCGATCCGATGGCGGCGGTCTTTGTCGCCGCCATGCGGGAATGGCGACGGATTGTCGGGCGGCAGTCGCCCGAGGAATTCGATCCGCCGATGAGCGTCGAGCATCGCGTCGACCGCGTCATGCAATTGACGGTGGCGCGCGAGATGAGTCGTATCGAGCGCAACATGACCTTCCTTGCTTCCACCGGCTCGACCGCGCCGTTCGTCGGCCTGTTCGGCACGGTGTGGGGCATCATGAACAGCTTTCAGGCGATCGGAATGACTAAGAACACGAGCCTTGCCGTCGTTGCTCCCGGCATCGCGGAGGCCCTGTTCGCGACCGCTCTCGGACTGCTCGCGGCAATTCCGGCGGTGCTCGCCTATAACAAGCTGTCGCGCGACCTCGATCGCTATTCCGGCCGACTGGACGGCTTCGCCGGCGAATTCCTCGCCATCCTCGCGCGTCACAACGAAAAGGGCTGAACATGCCGATCCTTGTCGATCGCGGCGAACGGAATCGGCGGATCGGCCGCAGGCGCACCCGGGCCATGAGCGAAATCAACGTGACGCCCATGGTCGACGTGATGCTTGTTCTCCTGATCATCTTTATGGTCACGGCGCCGTTGATGACCAGCGGCGTTGAAGTTGACTTGCCCGATGCAGCCTCCAGCGCCATCAAGGGCGACGATGAGCCGTTGGCGGTGAGCGTGAACGCCAACGGCGGCATCTTCGTGCAGGATACGGAAGTGACTCTGGAGACGTTGGCGCCTCGGCTGGCCGCCGTGAGCGAGCGCAATCCGGATGTCCGGATTTTCGTGCGCGGCGATAAGGCGGTCGATTACGGGCGGATCATGCAGGTGGTGGGAACGATCAACGCCGCCGGCTACCGGAAGGTTGCGTTGCTCACCGATCCGCGCGTCCTCGCCGAGACGGCAGCGGTTGTCGAGAAGGAAACAGAGCGCCGTTGATCACGATGCGAAAGGCCGTCGCCGTTTCCGCGATCATGCACCTTGCGCTGGTGACGCTGGCGTATTTCGGCGTGCCGGTGGCGCACAAGGACCTTGTTGTCGGTTCGGAGTCCGTTCCCATCGAGGTTGTCTCGGTGGCGGAGCGAACCAATCTGCCCCCGCCGCGGCCGCCGGCCCAGGCGGAAAAGCCGGTCGCCGCCGCCCGCACCGAAGCCAAGCCCACGATAGAGCCGCAGCCAAAGGTGATGCCCAAGCCGCAGCCACCGGCAACGTCCCAACCCGACAGCGCCAAGGCGGAACCGCCTGCGAAACCCGATCCGCCGGCGCAGGCTTCGACGCCCGCGGCAAAGCCGCGTCCGGTTTCCGAGGCGAAGCCACAACAACCTGTCAAGGCCGAGGCGCAGCCTTCCACGCCGGCGCCGTCTCCGGCGGTTGCCTCGCCGCAGCCCGACGAGGCGCTCTCGGAGCAGCCGCCCACGCCACAGCCGACTCCGGCGCAAAAGCCGGCTCCACAGCGCAAAAAGCCTCTTCAGGATCAAGCGACTCCCGCCGCTGTTGCCGAGGATAAGCCTGCACCCCGTCAGCCCGAAACAAAAGCCGCGTCCGATGCGGATTTCCAAACCGTTCTCAAAACCGTCGGCTCGCTTGCGCGCAGTGAACCGCAAAAGCCCGCAAGTCGGGAGCCGGTGCCCAACAAGGCGGCGGAAGCCGTCGCCAGAGAGGAAGAGCCGCAAGCAAAAGACGCATCTTCATCGAAGGATGAATTCGCATCGCTGATTGAGAAGGCGATCGGATCGAACGCGGGTCCGGCCGCTGCGGCGAGTTCAGGGCGAACATACGATCCGACACAGCCAATGACCATCAGCGAGATCGACGAGGTGCGGCGGCAGATCGAAAAATGCTGGAATGTCCCGGCTGGGGCGCGGGATGCTGGAGATCATGCCGTCACCATTCGGGTTGAAATGAGTCCGGACGCGACGCCGCGCTCCGCTACTGTCCTTAATGAAGCGGCGATGCGCGGCAACGCGTTCCAACGCGCCGCCGCCGAGAGCGCGCTTCGGGCCGTGCTTAATCCGCGCTGTCATCCGTTCAAGCTTCCCGCTGACAAGTATCAGCATTGGAAAACAATGACGTTGGTGTTCAATCCCAAAGACATGCTTGGAACATGATGTTTAGAACGTTAAGAGCCGCTGCTGCGGCTGCAGTTGGCGTCGCCGGTTGGACAACCTTGGCGTTGGCGCTCGCTATTGCGGTCATCTCGTTTTCCCCGCGGCACGCAATCGCGGATCTCAGCATCGACATCACGCGCGGAGTTTTCGAGCCGCTGCCGATCGCCGTTCTATTCTTCAATGCCGCACAGCAGAACGAGACGGAATACGGCCGCGATATCGCCTCGGTCGTCGCTGCCGACTTGCGGAACTCCGGTTTGTTCAAGCCGCTTGATCCGGCGACGTTCATCGAGCAGGAGATCGGTCTGGACGCAGCGCCCCGTTTCGCCGAGTGGCGCGCCATCAACGCGCCCGCCCTCCTCAATGGTCGGGTGCAACTCCTGCCAGACGGGCGGCTGAAGGTTGAATTCCGGTTGTGGGACGTGTTCGCCGAGCAGCAGATGATCGGGCTTGCATACTTCACCGAGCCGAAGAACTGGCGCCGCATCGCGCATATCATCGCCGATGCAGTGTACAAGCGGATGACCGGCGAGGAAGGCTACTTCGATACGCGAATCGTGTACGTTTCGGAAAGCGGCCCTCTCGATCAGCGTATCAAGCGTCTGGCGATCATGGATCAGGATGGTGAGAACCACCGCTTTCTCACCGATGGCAGCGATCTTGTGTTGACGCCGCGATTTTCTCCGACATTGCAGGAGATCACTTACCTCTCGTATCGAAGCGGCCAGCCTCGTGTGTACATCTATAATATCGACAGCGGACGTCAGGAGGTCATCGGCGAGTTCACGGGCATGACCTTCTCGCCTCGCTTTTCCGCCGACGGCATGCAACTGATCATGACGATTGCCGAAGGCGGCAACTCCGATGTCTACACGATGGACTTGCGGACGCGGCAACTGCGCCGTCTGACCACAAATTCCTCGATCGATACCTCCCCGAGTTTCGCGCCCGACGGCCGCCGAATCGTCTTCGAGTCGGATCGCGGGGGCACTCAGCAGCTTTACGTGATGGATACGGACGGCGGCAATGTCCGGCGGATCAGCTATGGAGAAGGCCGTTACGGCACCCCCGTGTGGTCGCCCCGCGGCGACTTGATCGCGTTCACGAAAATTGTCCGGGGGCGCTTCTTCATTGGCGTGATGCGGCCTGACGGAACGGGTGAACGCCTGCTGACCGAAGGATTTCATGTCGAAGGACCGACCTGGGCGCCGAACGGGCGGGTGCTGATGTACTTCGCCCAAGAGCCGATTCGCGCTGGCGGCGGCGGCGGGCGCTCGCGCCTGTTTTCCATCGATCTGACTGGCCACAACCAGCGCGAGATCGTCACGCCGATGGATGCGTCGGATCCGGCATGGTCGCCCTTGATTCCCTAGGTGATTCACCCTATGGTCGAATGAATTCATGTCATGTTCCAGTATCACCGATCCCGGTCTCATATCCGCAACGCAGATCCGGTCTATCGGGCGATCTTATGATCTTCCAGCTTGTTTGCATCGAAGGGAGAGGTGAATGCGTATTTCGGCGCTCGCTGTTGTTATAGGTTCGTTCCTTTTGATTGCTGCGTGTGAGACCGCCCCTGATCAGAGCGGATCGGCGAGAGGCGCCGGCGGCGCGGGCGCGGGCATGGGTGTCGGCTCTGGCGCGGGCGCAGGTGGCGCCGGCGCCGGAGCCGGAGCCGGCGGCATGGGCGGGTACGGAAGCGAAGCCTCGGTCACCGCTCAGGCCGCTGCTCAGGAACTGGCGGAGATTGGCGATACGGTTTATTTTGGATTTGACGAGTATGCGCTGACGGCTGAGGATCGCGTCGTCGTCGAGCGGCAGGCGGCGTTGCTTCTGCGCAATCCCTCTCTCAGCGTGCGGATCGAGGGGCATACGGATGAGCGCGGCACCCGCGAGTATAATCTTGCCCTCGGTGACCGCAGAAGCAACGCGGTGAAGGATTACATGGTCGCCCTTGGGGTCGATCCCGCGCGGGTCGGCACGGTCTCGTACGGCGAGGAGCGGCCGGCGGTGCTGGGGTCTGATGAGCAGTCGTGGGCGCGGAACCGGCGCGCCGTAACTGCGATTACCAGTGGCCGCGTCGGAAGTTGACACGTCGCCAGGAGAAACTTCAGTGACTATCCGGCACAGCATCGGATTCTACGGTTGGGCTGTCGTGCTGATCGCGGCGCTCGTCGCAACGGCGTCGCCCGTCCGCGCCCAAGAGGAAGGTCGTGTTCCCCCATTGGCGGAGCGAAGGCAGCAATTGCAGCAGGATGTTCGCGAGCTTGATCGAGGCGTTCGCGATTCCGCGGCGGTTCTGGCGCAGACGACGGGTGTGCCGCCAGCCAACGCAGCTTTGGCGCGGCTCGACGTGCGGCTGGCGAGTTTGGAAGACGATGTGCGAACCCTGACCGGGCGGTTGGAACAGCTCGGCTACGATATACGTCAGCTGAGCGACCGTACGGATAAGGTCGTCGGCGACCTCGAGTTCCGGCTCCGCAGGCTAGAGGAGCACTCGGGGGTCGCGAGCGCGCCGCCACCTGCGGCGCCGGCCGCCGAGGAATCGCCGTTACGTCAGCAAGCACCGATGTTAGGCGGCAGCCCGACCGGTAGTGAACGAGGCGCGGCGAATACAGCGAGTAGCGCGCGAGCGGGTGCAGGTCCGGAAGGCGGACCTGGCGTCCTCGCCGTCGTGCCGCGTTCGGAAGTCGAAGCAGGAACTGCCGAGCTGCGGCGGGCGCCTCCGGAGCAAGTACCGGAAGCAGGGAGCCTTGCTCCAACGGACGACGCCTTGTCTGCGGGTTCGCCACAAGAACAGTACGCTCATGCCTTCGCCTTGTTGCAGGGCTCGCAGTATGAGCAAGCCGAACAGGCGTTGAAATCGTTTCTCCAGCGCAATCCCGGCCATCCCCTCTCGGATAACGCCCGCTACTGGCTGGGTGAGACATTTTATGTCCGTGGCCAGTATCCGGAAGCCGCTCAACAGTTTGTCGAGGCCTACCAAAACAACCGGAGCGGCGCCAAATCGGCCGACGCTTTGCTGAAGCTCGGAATGTCGTTGTCGCAGTTGGGCAAAAAGGATGAAGCGTGCGCGACGTTCCGCGAACTGTCTCGCACTCAGCCCGATGCCCCTGAGACGGTCAAGGACAAAGCAGCGAAAGAGACGCAGCGCATCGGCTGTACCTGATCCTTGCTATCGGCAGGGGCGGTTGGCTTCCGATCGCAATTATCGGAACCATCAAGGCTTGTGTTTTGCGGGGTTCTCCCTTCGCTTTTTCGTTTGTGGACGAGGATCCGCCAGATTTGGCTCATGCCGATGGCGATGCCCCGTTATCTGAGACGGAGTTCGCCGAGGCCATGGCGGCGCTGGGGCCATTTGAGCGACGGCCAGCGCTGGCGGTGGCGGTCTCGGGCGGTGCTGACAGTCTGGCGCTCTGTCTCTTGGCGTTTCAGTGGGCGCAGAGGAGGGAGGGAGCGGCGATCGCGCTTACTGTCGACCACCGCCTTCGCGCCGGCTCTACCGCCGAAGCCGAGCAGGTTGGCGAATGGTTGAAGGCGCGGGCGATCCGCCACCGCATTCTGACGTGGCGGGGGGTCAAGCCGAGGGCAGCGATCCAGGAGCAAGCTCGCCATGCTCGCTATGCGCTCTTGACCCGTTGGTGCCGGCGGGTGGGTATCTTGCATTTGTTGCTCGGCCATCATCGACGCGATCAAGCCGAAACCGTCGCACTGCGGATCTCGCGAGGGAGCGGCGAGGCCGGTCTGGCGGCAATGGCCGGTGCGGTTGAGTTGCCTGGCGTCCGCTTGCTGCGTCCCTTGTTGAACACGTCGCCTTCGCGTTTGCGCAAGGTTCTCGTGGCGCAAGGCCAGCCGTGGCTTGCGGACCCGTCGAATCGCGATGGGCGATTTTCCCGCACCCTCGCGCGGAAGATTCTAGCCGATCAGCCGACCATGGAGGCCGCGCTTTTGCGACGGGCTTCGCGAATGGCGGACGAGCGCGTCCACCATGATCGTGCCGTCGCGCGCGTCGTCGCGCAATGCGTCTGCCTCCACCCTGCGGGATTTGCAACGATCGAAGCGTCGGGCCTTGTTGCCGCGCCTCTCCCCATTGCCGTTACGGCGCTGCGCCATGTCATCGCCGGCATTGGCGGCAATGCATACCCGCCGTCGTCGGAGAAAGTTGCGCGAATTTTCGATCGTGTGGTTGTCCGACGTGAGATAACCGGGGGAAGCCTTGGCCATTGCAGGGTGGTGTGGCTGAACGACTGTGTTCTGGTTTGCCGGGAGGCGCGCAACTTGCCGCCGCCGCTTGCGCTACGTCCCGCAAGCGTTCTGGAATGGGATCGACGCTTTCGGATTTGCGCCGCTTCGTCTCGGGCAGGCGCAACGGCGCCGGCATGGATAAGACCTCTGGGAAGGGAGGGGGTGCAACAGTTGGCGAAGCTTGCTCCGGCGCTGAGTCATCATCTCGTTCCCGCGCCGGCGAGACCTGCCCTGCCCGCTGTGGTCGACACGATGGGCCTTTTCAGCGTGCCGCACCTCGGTTACCGCCGTGAGCAGGTCTCCACGATGGGAGTCGATTTCGCCACTGTTGAATTCCGGCCTCCCAATCCTGTCGCGGGTCCCGGGTGTTTCCTTGCTTATTCGGCCTGACGTATTATGTGAAGATCCGTCTGCGTCTCGGGTTGATGATGCGCCTGTTCGGCGTCCCGCAAACAGAGAGGACCCACGAAGTGAACGTAAGTAAGAACATTGTGCTGTGGGTCGTCATCGCGGTGGCGGTTTTGTTCTTGTTCAACATGTTTCAGGACCCTGCGCCGAGGAATGTGCAGAACGCGCTGCCTTACTCCGATTTCATCGCCGAAGTGGAGAAGGGCGAAGTCCGGGACGTGACGATGAAAGGCCAGGAAATCACGGGCCGCTTTCGCGATGGGCGGCCGTTGATGACCTATGCGCCGGAAGACTCGAGCCTCATTGCGAAGTTGCAGAATGCGGGGGTCAAGATCACAGCCCAGCCATCCAGCGATGGAACGCCGAGCTTGTGGAACATCCTGATCTCGTGGTTTCCAATGCTGCTCCTGATCGGAGTGTGGATCTTCTTCATGCGGCAGATGCAAGCGGGCGGCGGCAAGGCCATGGGTTTCGGCAAGTCCCGCGCGCGCCTGCTCACCGAGCGCACGGGACGCGTGACTTTCGACGATGTGGCGGGGATCGACGAGGCGAAGCAGGAACTGGAGGAAGTCGTTGAATTCCTCAAGGACCCGCAGAAATTCCAACGCTTGGGGGGCAAGATCCCGAAGGGCTGCTTGCTGGTCGGTCCGCCGGGCACGGGCAAGACGCTTCTCGCGCGCGCGATTGCCGGCGAGGCGAATGTGCCGTTCTTTACCATTTCCGGCTCCGACTTCGTCGAGATGTTCGTCGGTGTCGGCGCGAGCCGCGTTCGCGACATGTTTGAGCAGGGGAAGAAGAACGCGCCTTGCATTATTTTCATCGATGAAATTGATGCTGTCGGGCGTCATCGGGGAGCGGGGCTGGGCGGCGGTAACGATGAGCGCGAGCAAACCCTGAACCAGTTGCTTGTGGAAATGGACGGTTTCGAATCGAACGACGGCGTGATTTTGATCGCCGCCACCAACCGTCCGGACGTGCTCGACCCGGCGCTGTTGCGCCCTGGACGCTTTGACCGACAGGTGGTCGTGCCCAATCCCGACATTGTCGGGCGCGAGAAAATACTGAAGGTGCATATGCGCAAGGTTCCGATCTCACCGGACGTGGAGCCGCGTGTTATCGCCAGAGGAACCCCCGGCTTCTCCGGCGCCGACCTCGCCAACCTCGTCAACGAGGCGGCCCTGCTCGCTGCCCGCGTCGGCCGACGCCTGGTCACAATGGCCGAATTCGAGGCCGCCAAGGATAAGGTCATGATGGGCGCCGAGCGCCGTTCGATGGTGATGAGCGAGGAAGAGAAGCGTCTGACCGCCTACCACGAAGCGGGGCACGCGATCGTTGGACTGCATGTCCCGAAACACGACCCGCTGCACAAGGTTACCATCATTCCCCGCGGCCGCGCGCTCGGGCTGACCATGTCGCTCCCCGAGCGGGACCGCTACAGTTTTTCCCGTACCGAACTGGAATCGCGTCTGGCTGTCATGTTTGGCGGCCGTATCGCCGAGGAACAGGTGTTTGGCCTGGATGACGTGACCACGGGCGCCGGAAACGATATCAAGCAGGCGACCGACATCGCGCGGCGAATGGTTACCGAGTTCGGCTTCAGCGACCGGCTGGGCCCGCTTCGCTACAGCGGCAATCAGGAAGAGGTGTTTCTCGGTCATTCGGTGACGCAGCAAAAGCATATTTCCGACGCCACCGCTCGCCTTATCGATGAGGAGGTTCGCGAGCTTGTCGATCAGGCAGAGAACAAGGCGCGCGAAATTCTTCAGAACCATCGCGACGAGCTGGACAGATTAGCGGCTGCGTTGCTCGAATACGAGAGCTTGACGGGGGAAGAGGTGGCGGCGCTGCTGAGAGGCGATCCCATTGTTCGCAACGAAACTGCGGGCGAAGCTTCAAAGCCGGAGCTCGGCCGTCGAAGTTCCGTCCCGGCGAGCGGCGGCGCGCCAGGAAACAAGCGCCCCGGTGGTGGAGGATTCGGCCCTCAGCCGCAGCCCGGCGCCTGACCGCCGAAGGCGTGCCACCAGTGGCTGAAGAAGCGAAAACCGGTTCTGGGGGACAGGGCCTCCATCCGTCGGCTATCCGCATTTTCGCCGGCTTGGCCCTGGATCGACCGCGTATCATGGGGGTCGTCAATGTCACGCCGGATAGCTTCTCGGATGGCGGCGAGGCCTATCCGCCGTCCGTGGCGGTTGCGCGAGGACTCTCCCTACACGCGTCTGGCGCGGATATCGTAGATGTTGGCGGGGAGTCGACGCGGCCAGGCGCGGAGCCCGTTCCGGTCGAGCAAGAACTCGCGCGAGTTGTTCCGGTTGTCGAGGAACTTGCGGGTCGCGGTGTTGTTGTCTCTGTCGATACCCGGCGCGCAAGGGTGATGGAGGCGGCCATTAACGCTGGAGCCGCTATCGTCAACGATGTGACCGCCCTTTCCGGAGATGAAGGTTCCATGCAGGTGGTCGCGGGAAGCGCGGCATCGGTGATTCTGATGCACATGCAGGGCGAGCCTCGGACCATGCAACTGGCGCCGCGGTACGATGACGTGGTTCAGGACGTTTCGCGGTGGCTTCATGACAGGATCGAAGCATGCGAAGTGGCGGGTATCGCCCGGGAGCGCATCGCGATCGATCCCGGTATCGGTTTCGGCAAAACGGTTGATCATAACCTTGACATACTCGCTCATCTCGATGTTTTCGCGCGACTGGAAAGGCCCATCGTACTTGGCGTCTCGCGCAAGAGCTTTATCGCCCGGTTGAGCCGGAATGAAGCTCCCAAGGAGCGCGTTGCCGGCTCCCTGGCGGCGGCTCTGTTGGCGCTGTCGCAAGGTGTCCACATTTTTCGCGTTCATGATGTCGCGGAAACTCAGCAGGCACTTGCAGTTTGGCAGGCGATCGTGTATAGAAGAGCAAATTAAAAACATGCGCACAAAACCTTTGCGCGAACAAATGATGCTGCGGGCGGAAAAAATCCTATTCCAATCCAAACGGTCTGTAAGCAATCAGAGGTAAATCATCACTGCCATGGAAAGAAAACTTTTCGGGACTGACGGCATTCGCGGCACCGCTAATTGCGAGCCGATGACCGCTGAAACGGCCCTCAAGGTCGGTATGGCGGCCGGTCTGCATTTTCGCCGCGGCAATCATCGCCATCGCGTGTTGATCGGCAAGGATACGCGATTATCCGGCTATCTCTTGGAGCCGGCGCTGACAGCCGGTTTTATCTCCATGGGGATGAACGTCATTCTTGTCGGACCCTTGCCGACGCCGGCCGTCGCCATGCTGACGCGCTCTATGCGCTGTGATCTCGGCGTCATGCTCTCCGCATCCCACAACCCCTTCGAAGATAACGGCATCAAGCTGTTTGGACCGGACGGGTACAAGCTGTCTGATGAGGTGGAGCATATCATCGAGCATCACGTCCACAACGGCATTGCGGCGCATCTTGCCCCCGCCGCCGAATTGGGGCGGGCGCGCCGGCTGGAAGACGTCAAAGGGCGTTATACCGAATTCGTCAAGAACACCTTTCCGAAGGGTCTTACGCTCAACGGCCTGCGTATCGTGATCGATTGCGCGAACGGCGCAGCCTACAAAGTGGCTCCCGAGATTCTTTGGGAACTGGGCGCGGATGTTATTGCCATGGGAGACGATCCCGATGGTTACAACATCAATCGCGATTGCGGCTCGACGTCGCCGAAGGGGATGTGCAACAAGGTCTTGGAGTATCGCGCCGACTTTGGCATCGCTTTGGATGGCGATGCCGACCGGGTTCTGATCGCCGATGAAAAGGGCGAGTTGATCGATGGCGACCAACTCATGGCGGTCATCGCTGAGCACTGGGCGGCGACGGGACGGCTCAAGGGAGGCGGCTTGGTCGCCACCGTTATGTCGAACCTGGGCCTTGAGCGCTACCTTGGCGAACGCGGGCTCGAGTTGCATCGCACTCAGGTGGGTGATCGTTACGTTGTCGAGCGTATGCGGACTCACGGCATCAATGTCGGCGGCGAGCAGTCGGGTCACATCATTTTTTCCGACTATACCACGACCGGCGATGGTCTGATTGCGGCGCTCCAGGTTCTTGCCGTGATCGCAGCTTCCGGCCGCCGCGCGAGCGAAATTTGCCGAGTCTTCGAACCGCTGCCGCAAGTGCTGCGGAACGTGCGCTACAACGGCGTTCAACCTCTGGAATGTGATCCCGTCAAGGCGGTGATTGCCGAAGCGGAAAAGAAGCTGGGCGCGACTGGCCGCTTGCTCATACGCAAGTCCGGAACCGAGCCATTGATTCGGGTGATGGGCGAGAGCGAAGACGAACACCTTCTTGCGGCGGTCGTCAGCGATATCTGCACCGTCATACAGCAGACGGCGCATTGACGCGGCAAAGGACGTGCATGGCCGCGTTTTAATTGTCGCCGGCTCCGATTCCGGAGGCGGAGCCGGCATTCAAGCCGACATCAAGACCGTGACCGCGCTTGGCGGCTATGCCATGACCGCGATTACCGCGCTTACGGCACAGACGACGGAAGGCGTGTTTGGCATCCATGATGTGCCCGCCGACTTTGTCGTCAAACAGATGCGCTTGGTCCTTGGCGATCTCGGCGCCGATTGCATCAAGATCGGGATGCTGCACCGGGCCGACATCATCGAGGCGGTGTGTTCCGTCCTCGCGGAAGCGGCTGGGGGCATTCCTGTTGTCCTCGATCCGGTCATGATTGCAAAAGGCGGGCACAGTCTGCTGAATGCCGATGCGGCCGCTCTTTTGATCCGGCGCGCCGTGCCGATGGCGACCGTGCTGACGCCAAATCTCCCCGAGGCGGTAGCGCTTGCGGGGGTGGATGAAAACATAGAGCGGGCCGCCTTGGCGTCCGCGCTTTTGGCCTTGGGGCCGAGGGCGGTCTTACTGAAAGGGGGGCATGCGCCGGGAAGCATGGTCGTTGACATGCTTGCCGACGAGAGCGGCGGCGTCGAGACGTTTGAAAGCCCACGCATTGCCACGTCCAGTACGCATGGAACCGGCTGCACCTTGGCCTCGGCGATCGCCGTCGGCCTCGCCCAAGGCCTTTCCGTTCGTGAAGCCGTGGTCCGGGCGCGCGCCTATGTTCTTGAGGCCATTCGCACGGCGCCCGGCTTCGGCCGGGGTCACGGTCCCCTCAACCATGTTCACACGATCTGTCCACCCATGCGGTCCAGTGCTTGCGGTTGATCCGGCGCTTCACGAAATGCCGTAGATGTTGGCGGAATCGTCGACGCCGATGCGGCGGGCCGATGGCGCCCTCGGCAAGCCGGGCATGGTCATGATATCGCCGCAGATGACGACGAGGAATTCCGCGCCGCCGGCGAGCCGCAACTCGCGAAGGGGAACGACATGGTTGCTGGGCGCGCCGAGCAAGTGAGGGTCCGTCGAAAAACTGTACTGGGTCTTGGCGATGCAGACCGGGTAGTGGCCAAAGCCGGCATCCTGCAAATCGCGAAACTGTCTGCGGATCTTCTTGTCGGCGATGATTCCCTGCGCGCCGTAGGTCCGCTGCGCGACGGTGCGGACCTTCTCCCATAGCGGCGTCTCGTCGGTATAAAGATAGCGGAACTCGGCCGGTTGTGTTTCAACAATGCGAACAATCGCCGCCGCGAGTTCCGCCGCTCCGGCGCTCCCGCGCGCCCAATGATCGGCGACGATCGCTTCGACTTCGTTTTCCGCGCATAGTTGACGCAGAAGATCGAGTTCGCACTGCCTGTCCGTACTGAACCGGTTGATCGCGACGATTAACGGTATGCCATAACTCCGCAGGTTTTCGATGTGTCGGGAAAGATTCGCCGACCCCGCCGCCAGTGCTTCCGTGTTCTCCTCGGCAAGACGATCCTTGGCCATCCCGCCATGCATCTTCAATGCGCGGGCGGTCACCACGAGCACGGCCGCCGCCGGCTTAAGCCCGGTCTTTCGGCACTTGATGTTGAAAAACTTCTCGGCCCCCAGATCGGCGCCGAAGCCCGCTTCCGTGACGACGAATTCCGCCAGCTTAAGCGCCGTCCGCGTCGCCAGCGCCGAATTGCATCCGTGCGCGATGTTGGCGAACGGACCGCCGTGGATCAGCGCCGGGTTGTTCTCCAGGGTCTGCACCAGGTTCGGCATGAATGCGTCCCGCAACAGCGCGGTCATCGCGCCGTGCGCCTGGAGGTGTTTGGCCCGTACCGGCGCGCGGTCGAACGTCTGGGCAACGATGATGTTGCCGAGCCGCCGGTTCAAGTCTTCGAGGTTGGAAGCGAGGCAGAATATGGCCATCACTTCGGAAGCGACAGTGATGTCGAAGCCATCCTCTCGCGGGAAACCGTTCGCGACTCCGCCCAGGCTACAGATGATGTCGCGCAGCGCCCTGTCGTTGATGTCCATGACGCGGCGCCAAGTGATGCGGCGCTCGTCGATCTTCAGTTCGTTGCCCCAATAGATATGATTGTCGATCATCGCCGAGAGAAGGTTGTTGGCGACCCCGATGGCGTGGAGGTCGCCCGTGAAATGCAAGTTGATGTCGGTCATCGGCACAACCTGAGCATAGCCCCCTCCGGCCGCTCCCCCTTTCATGCCGAAGCACGGTCCCAGCGAGGGCTCGCGCAAACAGACGATCGCGCGCTTGCCGATGCGGTTGAGCGCGTCGCCCAGGCCGACAGTGGTCGTCGTTTTGCCTTCGCCTGCCGGCGTTGGGGTGATCGCGGTGACCAGGATGAGTGATCCCTCCGGCCGGTCGGCGAGTGAGTCGATATAGTTCAGGCCGATCTTTGCCTTGAAGTGACCATAGGGCTCAAGACACGTGGCCGGAATGCCAAGCTTCTCCTCGGCCAAGGCAAGAATTGGCCGCATGGGCGCTTCTTGCGCTATTACGACATCGCTTTCGGGCGATTCATGGAGATTTTTCTGCATGAGGTGAAGCCGGCTCCTGTGCCGGGGGAAGGAAGTTTGTACGAATCAAATTGCCACCTTCGCGATGAGCGCGACCGACGCGCGGCAAGTCTGCTCACGGCTTTGGATACACTTAAGGGGAACGCGACGCGTGCTCTTCAAACCAGTGCGCGCCTACAGTATCGCCGGCCGGCAGGAACGCAATTGTTGTTTGTTGGAGCCCCATTGCGTTTCGATCTGCTTCAGGATCGACGCCAAACTGATTCCGGTGTAG
>CAZRWU010000012.1:0-37136 GCA_964603915.1 uncultured Rhodospirillaceae bacterium | reverse complement strand
GTGCGCGAACTGAAAGGCTTCCAGCCGGACCTCGCCGTGGCCAAGGGGGCGGCGGTTTATGGACGCAACCGCGTTACCGGAAAAGGCATTCGGATCAAGGCCGGCGCTGCGCGTTCGTACTACATCGGTCTTGAGACCTCGATGCCCGCGGTGCCGGGGTTCAAGCCGCCCGTCAAGGCGTTGTGCGTCGTCCCGCAGGGAATGGAAGAGGGAACCGAACTTTTGATCGAGGGACAGAAATTCGGCCTGATTACCGGTCAGCCGGCGGAATTCCGCTTTTTTTCCTCGCAGGTTCGCAGCGGCGATCGGCCGGGACAGATATTGCCGGATGCCGAAGGCGAGTTGGAGGAAACCAGCCTGCTCGAAATCAGCTTGCCGCCGATCGAAGACCTTCCGGAAAGTCACCCGGTGCCGGTGCAGATCAACTCTGTCGTTACCGAACTGGGCACGCTTGAGTTGTGGATGAAGCACACCAACTCGGACCGCCGCTGGAAGGTCGAATTCCAGGTTCGCACGGAGTAGAAGCCGCTCTGCGGCAGGCGATGGCACAACCCCGCTTCAGCATCGGCATCGATCTCGGCACCACCAACTGCGCCTTGGCCTACGTGCCCGTGGACGGCGAAGAGGCTTCCATGGTGCTGAGCGTGCCGCAATGGGACTCGCTCAACAGCCTCGTTTCGGCGACGACCCTGCCGTCTTTTCTTTACCTGCCCGAACCGGCGGTTGCCGAGCAGATTCAGGGGAAAGCGGCCGGCAAGGGCGAATGGATCGTCGGCAGGCTGGCGCGCAAGAGGTCGGGCGAGGCGCCGGAGCGGGTCGCCCATTCCGCCAAGTCCTGGCTGTGTCACCACGCGGCGGACCGGTCGGCGCCTTTCCTGCCATGGGGTTCGCAAGAAATTCCCGAGGATCGCAAAATCTCCCCGATCCACGCGACAGCGCTCATTCTCAACTACCTGCGCAATGCATGGAACACCTGTTTCGGCGCGACCGGCTTTGACTTCGACGCTCAGGAGATCACCGTTACGGTTCCGGCGTCTTTCGACGCGGTGGCTCAGCGACTGACGCTTGCCGCGGCCGAGGAAGCGGGCTTTCCGGCGACGGTGCGCTTGCTTGAGGAGCCTCAGGCCGCATTCTATCGATGGCTGGAACAGCACGGTTCAGATTCGAACGTGTTGAGCTATTTGCCGGATCGCGGCGATGATGGGCCGCATCATGTCCTGGTCCTTGATATTGGCGGCGGCACCTCCGACTTAAGCCTGTTCGCGCTCAGACGGAACCGCGCAGGCGCCAGTCCGCGCATTCGCCGGATCGCCGTCAGTGACCATATCCTGCTCGGCGGCGACAACATGGATCTCGCCATCGCTCATCTCTTGGAGCCGCGGCTTGCGGGAGAAGACAGAACCTTTTCAAGCGGGCAGTGGCACTACCTGGTTGCCCGCTGCCGGGATCTGAAAGAGAAGGCGCTTTCCAGCGAAGGCCCGGCCGAGGAGCGCTTCCGCGTGACCATCCCCGGCCGAGGCGCCAGCCTCGTCGCCGGGGCGCTGACAACGGAAACTACCCGCGCCGAAATCGAACAGGTCTTGCTTGCCGGCTTTTTTCCCGAGTGCGACGCCGATGAAAGACCGTATCAAACCCAGATAGGGCTACGGGAGTGGGGGCTCCCTTATGCATCCGACAGCGCGGTCACGCGCCACCTCGCCGATTTCCTGCGCGGTCGGCCGCCAGTCGACGCGGTGCTTTTCAACGGCGGCTCGCTTTACCCTGAGTCGCTGCGCCGACGAATCTGCGCCGAAATCGCGAAATGGCAGAAAAGCGCCACCCCGGTCGTTCTGGAAAACGCCGAACCGGACCTCGCCGTCGCCCGCGGCGCGGCGTGCTTTGGACGGATCGTTCATCGGAAGGCGGCCCGAATCGAAGCCGGGGCCGCGCGCGCCGTTTTTTTGGAAGCGCACCGGCAACCTGCGCCTGATGTCAAGAGCAAAGAGGAGCGCCCATCGAGCCGACGCTCCCTCATATGCATTCTTCCGCGGGGAGCGCCCCCCGAGCAGACGTACGCCATTGACGAACTGGCGCTGAAACTGCGTGTCAACAGACCCGTGCGCTTTCAAACCTACTATTCCACCCGCCAAGGCCAAACGCGGGCGGGCGACTTGGTCGACTGGAACCCGCGTGATTTTCATCCGCTGCCGCCCCTTGAGACGGTCGTCAGCTTGCCCGAGGACGATGGCGGCGACAGAACGCTTCCGGTCGCGCTGACGGCGAAATTGAACGAGCTTGGCCTCATTCAAGTCTCCTGCCACAGCACGGACCGGAAGATCCGGAGAGAGTGGCCGTTGGAGTTCAACCTTCGCCCACACGAGCAGGATGATGCCGACGCGCCTCATGCCGATGCAGCGCCCCTTGAGCCGAACGCGGCGGCGGACGCCGTCGAGGCGGCGCGGGCGCGGATCGTGACGGTGTTTGGCGAGCCGCTCGATCGGCGCGACAAGCTGACGGCAACGCGCCTGCTCGCAAGCCTGGAGAAGATCCTGGGACTGCCGAAAAGCGAGTGGAACTGGGTGCTCATCCGCGCCCTCTGGCCGAGCCTGGAGACCAGCATGGACTACCGCAGACATTCGGTGGACCATGAGGAGGCGTGGCTGATTCTCGCGGGTTTTCTGCTTCGCCCGGGTTTCGGAGCGCCGATGGACCCCGTGCGCATGGACAGCCTGTGGCGCCTGCGCGAGAGCGGACTATGCTTCTCGGGAAAACGGATCAAGCCCCAGGAATACATCCTCTGGCGGCGGGTCGCCGGCGGGCTCAACCGCGAGCGCCAGGAAGCCATTCTGGAGGCCGAGTTCGACAAGATCCGACAGCAGAAAAATCCGCCACCAGAACTGATCCGGCTTGCCGGATCGCTTGAGCGCATTGATCTTGACATCAAAAAGGAACTGATCGAGCGGTTCATCGCCACAGCGCTCGATCTCGCCGATGAAAAGAAGCACTGCGCTCCGTATGTGGCGGCGCTGAGTCTTCTTTTGAACCGGGCGCCACTTTACGCCGGACCGGAGGCGGTGGTTCCTCCCGAATTCGTGGCTCGGGCTTACGATGCTTTTGCGGCGCTCGATTGGACCGATCCTGAACTCTTGGAGATACAGAACCTTTTCCTGCGGGCTTGCCGCGTCGTCGGCAACCGCAGTCTCGACGTTCCCGAGCGGCAGCGCTACCGGATCGCCAGCCGGCTGGAAAAGGTTGGCGTCTCGCCGCTGAGAACGGCGAAGCTCAAGGACTTCATGCCGATCGACCGCTCCGAGCGCATCGGTCTCTACGGCGAAGCGTTGCCGCCGGGGCTGATCTTGAGCGAAGTCTGAGTTGGTCGTCTCCCTTGGCCGCGAGGCTCCGCTTCTTATTTTCTTGTTGGCGATATGCGCGGTTCCACTTCTTTCGCATTCAAGCGCCGGTGATGGGTAGTGGCGAAGGAAAGCGTTGACACGTCAGGCGCTCAGTCAGCGCCAATTGACACGACGGCCGGACTGGGACGATTGCTGTGGTCGCTGGCGCACGCCGTGTGGCGCGAAGCCATGACGGACCGAACCATGATGGTCGCAGCGGGACTCGCCTTTTTCGCCTTGTTCGGCCTGTTGCCGGCAGTGGCGGCGGCGGCGCTGGTCTACGGCCGCTTCGTGGAGGCCGAGGTGATGCAGCGCCACTTGCTCGCGCTGGGCGATGTGCTGCCGGAAGGGGCGCCGGAACTGCTTGCCGAGTTCCTCACCGATGTTCCCGCCGGCTTTGGTTTTGGCGTCACCCTCTCCGGCAACCTCGCGGTCATTTTCTGGACCGTCCAACGCACCGTCTCCGGCCTGATCACGGCAATGAACATGACCTACGACGTGGAAGAAAAACGCGGTAGGATCCGCCGCGAGGCAGTGGCGCTTGGTCTTGCCTGCGGCGGAATGGCGTTCTTGTTCCTGTCGCTGCTGTTGGTCGTTGTATTGCCCTACTTTACGGGAATGCTCGGTGATCCCCTGAGATTGGTCGCGCTCTGGGGACGTTGGCCTGTTCTCGCGCTGCTCTTCATGCTGGCGCTTGCCCTTTTGTACAGGTTCGCCCCGTGTCACAGCGGGCCTGTCAGCTGGAAGTGGGTGACGTGGGGCGGCGTCACCGCGACCGTGCTGTGGCTGCTGGCGTCGATCTTGTTCTCTCTCTACATCGCCATCTTCGGCATCGAGAGCTTTTCGCGCTTTTACGGCACGGCGACGGGCGCGCTCGTGCTTTTGACGTGGCTGTTCATCGGCTCGTTTGCGATCCTCGTCGGCGCCGAGATCAACCAGAACCTCGCCACGGCGATGGATGGACGGACTGTGGCCGGGATCAAACAGCAAATGGATCGGCGCGAACGGGCTGAAGAGTGACCTTCAGATAACGCCCGGCCAACTCTTCAACTTGGCGAGTCTTCAATGAGTGTCGTCGAGGCAGTCGCGAAGCGAGCGAGCCAGTTGCTCCATGAGCGTGAAGTAGGCTTCCGGCCCCGGCGCCAGTTCCGCGCCCAGCGGATCGAGCACGCCAGTCTGCGCTCCCGTGCCGCCGACGATGGTTCGTATCAGAACCGGCTCGAATTGAGGCTCGCTGAACACGCATTTCACTCCGGTCTCGATGATCCTGGCGCGGATATCTTGAAGGCGCTGAACGCTTGGCAGACGCTCCGGCGTCACGGTCAGCGCCCCAACCACGTTCAAGCCATAACGCCTCTCAAGATATTGATAGGCGTCATGGAAGACGATGAACGCCATATCGCGCACAGGCGCGAGTTGATCGCGCAGTCGTGCGTCCAGGTTGGACAAGCGCTGGCGCAAGGCGGCGGCATTGGCGGCGTATTTTTCTTCGTTTTGTGGATCGACCTGGCGCAATGTGTCGGCGATGGCGGTAGCCATGGCCTGCGCATTGACCGGATCCAGCCAGATATGCATATCGTTGTTGAAGGCTTCATGCGGCTGTGCAGGTTCGGGCCGATACCGGTGATCATGAGCCTCGGCTTCCCATGCGCCGCCTTCGCGGCTGCTCAAGAGGGTCAGTCCGTCCGCTTGCTGCAACGCCACCACATGGGCATTGTGCGGTAGAGTCTGAAGCGGCTTCGCGAGGAATCCTTCCAGCGCCTCTCCGATCCAGAAAACCACATCCGCCTCTTGTAGCATCTGTGCTTCGGAGGGTCGGAGCGCCGAAGCATGCGGCGATCCTCCTCCATGAATCAACAGCGCCGGGATGCCGACGCCGTCCATAACCGCGGCGACCAGAGAGTGCACCGGCTTGATGCTGGCGACGACGCGTGGCGGGTCGGCCAGCGTGGCTGCGTTTGCCGAAAAGATCCAGCAGAGGCAAGCCGCCGCCACATACAGCGCTTTCACCATCTTTCCGATCCCGCCTTTGCTGACAGTATTTGAGTCTGCTTAATTGTTACATTATAACGTGTCAATATAGCGTTGGCTCGGCGAGATGAGCGCAAGGAATGCCACTCTTCCCGGCTCCAGACCATGATCATCGGTTTTGCGTGGCGCGCATCCTCGCCACGGCGGAGCATCTTTGCGCCGAGCGCGCGGTGCGCTTGACGGCGCAGCGGCGGCGTGTTCTCGAGATCGTCTCGGCAAGCCATACAGCCATTGGCGCCTACGCAATCATGGACAAGCTTGGCGGAGGACGAGGCCGCCCGGCGCCCATCTCCATTTATCGCGCACTCGACTTTCTGATGGCGCAGAATTTCGTTCACCGCTTGGCCAGCCGCAATGCTTATGTCGCCTGCAGCACGCCTCGAGCGGCGCATGGGGCACAGTTTCTGATTTGCGAACGATGCGGCACAATCGCCGAGCTGTCGGATTCTGCGGTGGACGAAGCCATTATCGAAGCTGCAAAGCATGCGCGATTCGCTGTAACCAGGCGCTTGGTCGAGGTGGCCGGAATATGCGCCTACTGCTCCGGCGAAGGCTCGCATCATGCGCCATGTCTTGCGTCGTCCAAATAATGCTGCGAGCGAGGCTGGGCAGGAGGCTTTGAGCGCGGCCTTGGTGTCAGCGAAAGATGTCTGCGTCGCGATCGGCGGGCGGATGATACTCGAGTTCATCAGCCTTGACGTCGCTCAAGGGGAGATCGTCACCGTGGTCGGACCGAACGGCGCCGGCAAGACGATGCTGATCCGGGTGCTGATCGGCTTGATTCGGCCGACGTCGGGTCAGGTGAAGCGACGAACAAACCTTCGTCTTGGCTATCTGCCGCAAAAGGTCGCTCTTGACCCAGTGCTGCCGTTGACCGTTGGCCGCTTGATGATCCTGACCGTCAGAAAGTCGCGCGCGGAAGTTCGAGCGGCGCTTGCGGAAACAGGCGTCGAGCACCTGATCGACGCCGCCGTCGACAACCTCTCGGGAGGGGAGATGCAGCGCGTTCTGCTCGCGCGCAGCCTGCTTCGGGAGCCTGATCTTCTGGTTCTTGACGAACCGGTGCAAGGCGTTGACTTCGCTGGCGCGCGGAGCCTGTACGATCTGATTCGTGAGATTCGCGCGCGACGGGGCTGCGGCATTCTGATGGTCTCGCATGACCTCCATGTGGTCATGGCGGCAACCGATCGCGTCGTTTGCATCAACCGCCACATCTGCTGCGCAGGCACGCCGCAGCACGTCGGCAGTCATCCCGAATACACTCGCCTTTTCGGCCCCGGCGCGGCGCAATCGGTAGCCATCTACGCGCATCGGCACGATCATCGGCATGCCGCCGACGGCCGGGTGGTTCCTCTTGCCGAGGATGGCGAAGAATCCGACCGGCAATCGAGCGGCGTCAGTTGATCCGATGTTTGATGATTTTTTTGTTCGGGCGCTCGTCGCCGGCATTGGAGTGGCGCTTGCCGCGGCGCCTCTGGGCTGTTTCATCGTGTGGCGGCGGATGGCGTATTTCGGCGACACCATGTCCCATTCGGCCCTGCTCGGCATCGCCATCGGCTTTGCCCTTGGCGCCAACTTCACTCTCGGCGTCGTCGCCGTGACAACAACAGTGGCCCTCTTGCTCCTGGGTTTGGAGCGAACGCCGGGCCTGTCGCGCGACACCATGCTCGGAATCCTCGCTCACAGCACCCTTTCCATCGGCCTGATCGCCATCAGTCTGATGGAAACCCTCCGCATTGACTTGATGAGCTACTTGTTCGGCGACATTCTCGCCGTTACTCGGAGCGACCTGATCTGGATCTACGGCAGCGGCATCGTCATCATCATCGTGCTCGCGTCGATCTGGCGCCCGCTGCTTGCTGTGACAGTGCACGAAGACCTGGCGCGGGCGGAAGGCGTTCCCTCCCTCGCGGTGCGACTGGTCTTCATGCTGCTGATCGCGGTGATCATCGCGTTCGCCATGAAAATCGTCGGCATTCTCTTGATAACTTCGCTGCTCATCATTCCCGCGGCGACGGCGCGGCGGCATGCGAGATCTCCCGAGCAGATGGCGATGAAGGCGGCGCTGGTCGGCGCCGCCGCCGTCGTTGGCGGATTGTTTGCATCGCTTCAGCTGGATACGCCGTCGGGACCCTCCATTGTCGTAGCGGCGGTCGTCATGTTCGCCTTGAGCCTGGCCCTGCCGGGCAACGCGCTGTCGCGACTTCCGCCTCGATTCTAGAATATTCCCCTTCTGTACCGTGTATAAATGTACCCATATGGGTTACATCATGTTACCATCTCCGTCACCGCGTCGCAGAAAGGACACATACCCGCGATGACAGAGATGGAGAGCGCGCCAAATACGGAGGACCCATTTCTGAACGCCATCGGCCTTACTATCCGCGAACGAGAAACATCGGCCGGCGAGAGCGTTTACCGCGTGGAGGGCGAAACCCATTCCTATCGCCATGCCCTTCGCGAGCTCGGCGGCCGTTGGGACAAGATCGAGCAATGCTGGATGTTCACGGGTGACGATCCGCGGCCGGCCCTGATTGCCAAGCTCATTTCCGGGACCGGCGGCGGCGGACTGTCCGACAGCGCGACGTTGCCTCAGCTCACCAATCGGCCCTCGTACTGGGGCCACCGACAACGATTGCGCGAGCGTTTCCTCAGCGGCAGCGACGACGCCCTCCCGGATTACGAGCTACTGGAACTGCTTCTCTTCTTTTCGATCCAGCGCATCGATACCAAACCCCTCGCCAAAGACCTCCTGAAGGAGTTCGGCGGCATCGGCGGCGTCCTTCATGCAGCCGCCGACCGTCTCGCCAAGTACGAGCAGATCAACCACCACACCATTACCCTGTTCAAGGCCGTCCGCGCCTTGGCGGCGCGACTGGCGCGGGAGGATGTAACGGAAGGGCCAATTCTGACGAACTGGAACAAGCTGATCGCTTATCTCAGGGCATCGATGGCGCACCGTAACATCGAACAGTTCCGAGTCCTGTTCCTCGACCGCCGCAACGTTCTCATCGCCGACGAGGTGCAGAATCAAGGCTCGATCGACCACACGCCGGTTTATCCGCGCGAGGTCGTGAAAAGGGCCCTGACCCTCGACGCTTCCGCCCTGATCATGGTGCACAACCACCCGAGCAATCACCCCGCGCCGTCACCGGCGGACATCGAAATGACCCGAGTCATCAAGCAGGCGCTGCAGAGCGTCGGAGTCGTTCTCCACGACCACGTCATTATTTCGCGACGCGGGCACAGCAGTTTCAAGCAGATGCGCCTGCTCTGAACCCAGTGACCGGTCAGGACGGAGAACTTGCGCCGATGCCAAGCCAATATTTGGCGTGAAACACCATTCGGCTCGCTACGGCGCCGGCGCCATCTGCGATGAAGGTTTCTTGAGGCGGAAGAGCCGCTCGCGTTCGCTCGCCGAGCGCAACTGGCCGCAGGCGGCCATGATATCCCGCCCCCTCGGCACCCGAATCGGCGCGGTGTAGCCGGCGTCGTTGAGAATTTCGGAAAAGCGCGCCGCAACCGCCGGAGAGGAGTTCTCATAAGGAGCCCCCGGCCAACGGTTGAACGGGATCAGGTTCACCTTGGCTGGGATCCCGCGCAGCAGCGCGGCAAGCGCGCGGGCATCGGCGGCGGAGTCGTTGATCCCTTTCAGCATGACATACTCGAACGTGATTCGCCGCGCATTGCTCGCCGCGGGATAATCGCGGCATGCTTGGAGCAGCTCGGCGATCGGATACTTCTTGTTGAGCGGAACCAGCACGTCGCGCAACTCATCGGTCACGGCATGCAGGCTGACTGCAAGGTTGACGCCAAGCTCCGCGCCGACGCGCCGGATCATCGGCACCACGCCTGAGGTGCTCAGCGTGATCCGCCGCCGCGAAAGCGCGATGCCCTCCCCGTCCATGATGATTTTGAGGGCGGCGGCGACATTGTCATAGTTAAACAGCGGCTCGCCCATGCCCATCAGAACGATATTGGAAATCAGCCGTTCCCCCTGGGGAGCTGGCCACTCGCCATAACCGTCGCGAGCCACCATCATCTGAGAGACGATCTCGCCGGCGGTCAGGTTGCGGACCAGACGCTGGGTGCCGGTATGACAGAACGTGCAAGTCAGGGTACAGCCTACCTGCGATGAGACGCACAGCGCGCCACGGTCCTCCTCCGGAATGAATACCGCCTCCGCTTCATTGCCGTCGCCAAACCGCAGCAACCATTTGCGGGTGCCGTCCTCGGAGCGCCGTTCCTGGCTGATGGCTGGACGATCAAGCGTGAACCGCTCGGCCAACGCCGCACGCAGCGGCTTGGCCAACGTCGACATCGCGGCGAAATCGCGCGCGCCGCGGTAATAAATCCAGTGCCACAACTGGCGCGCCCGAAACGGCTTTTGTCCCGCCGCGGCCAACTCGGCTTCAAGCTCGCCGCGCGAGAGGCCGATCAGGTTCTTCTTGGTGTCACTCATACCGATGAATATGGGAAGGTTAATGAGCCTCCCAAGACCCATGTCGGTAGCCGCGCCGCCGGTCTGTCGGCGCCGTCAGCTTTCAGGCTCAAATCCAACGGCGCACCGTCGCCTTGTAGCGTCGGTACTTGTCGCCGTAACGGCTTTCGAGCGCGCGTTCTTCCGGATCGATGAACCGTGTCGAAATGATCGTCTCGAAGACGAGGAGCATGACCAGGGGCGTCACGCTCCCCAACACAAGAAACAATCCCAGGAGCATGACGAGCAACCCTAAATACATGGGATTGCGCGAATAACGATACGGTCCGATGGTTACAAGGCACCGCGGCTCCTCGTACGGATGGATCGGCGTGCCGTGCCGGTGAAACGTCCAGGCGGCCCATCCGGCCCAGCCGACGGCCGCGGCGATCAGCCCGAAACCAAGGTAGATCAGAAAGGGTTCGGACCACCGCACCAGCGGAAAGAAAATGTGTATCGTGATCATGAGCAGCGCACAGCCGAACCAATAGGTCGGCGGCAGCAGTTCCGCGCGCTCAGACGTCGCCGTTTCGGCCATATATTTTGCTCCCTGCCATCTAAGGATAGCAGACGAGGACATAGCCGCGAAGATAAAGATAATAATCGAGATTAGTCAGGCCATACCGGCGAAGGCCGGGGAGCGCGCTTCCGCAAGAAAGGGAGCCAGCTTCATATCCTCGTCGAGGACATGGACAAGTAGCCAATCCGTGAGGAAATCGTAGAACCCTTCCATATCGAACGCTTCGGGCTGGTTCTCGAACGCTTGAGCGAACTCTCGAAGCCGGCCGGCAAATTCGCGGTGACGCCGCCGGTGCTCGGCGAAGGCGGGATAACCGCAGCGGCGCATCATCGCTTCCTCGCGGGCGAAATGAACGCGAACGTAGCTCAGCAACTCATCGAGGACATCGGCTACGGCTTGATCGTCATCTCCGGCCAGCGCCATGAAATGCAGGCGGTTGAAGAGATCGATGAGCCGCTTGTGATCGCCGTCAATGGCGGGA
This sequence comes from uncultured Rhodospirillaceae bacterium, assembly GCA_964603915.1. Taxonomy (GTDB): domain Bacteria; phylum Pseudomonadota; class Alphaproteobacteria; order Rhodospirillales; family Defluviicoccaceae; genus REEP01. Next base: position 26,253 of record CAZRWU010000012.1, on the reverse strand, counting down.
TTGCCAAGACTCATGTTCTCTTTCCAATGAAGCAGGGCCATTCTTGTTACTCTTCTTGAGATAAGGTGGCCCGCGACGCTCTGGACCACCAGCCGACATCCTTCACTCCTAATATACCTTTGTGCACGTGCGAAGACAACCGCATCGCCCCGTTGTCAAACGACCTCGATCGACAAGAACCTCCTGATTCACTTGCAGAGCCGCGCTTTACGCATGGCTGTTATGCGCGGATGAGAGACCTTAAAAAGTTTACAGGTATTTTCGGATCACGCTACCTTGCGAGTCGTTCGAATTTGCAAAGGCCAAAAGCATCCTTTATGGTGACTTTCGATAATAATTATCAATTGCAGAAACCACGCAGGGACGTTTCTGAACATGACAGTAGGTCATGGATTTCGCCTAGCTCAAGCCGGGCCGGGCGAGCACGTCGAGATTATCGCCCTCGATGGCGGCAGCAACGTTCATCGTCGGCTCAATGACCTCGGGCTCGCGCCGGGAAAGCGGGTCACGGTCGTATCCAGTCACCCGGGGGGCCCGATGCTCATCGCGCTAGGCGGCAGCCGCATTGGAATTGGCTTTGGCATGGCGTTGAAAGTCAAAGTCAGACTCGTCGTGGAGGGAGACATCGCCGAATGAAGCTCTCTGAGTTGAGCGTGGGAGACACCGCCGAGGTTGTCGCCTTTTCGTCCGGCAGCCCTGCATATCGCACGCGTCTGATGACGATGGGATTGACGCCGGGGACGAAGTTTACCTTGAAGCGTTTGGCGCCTCTTGGCGATCCCGTCGAGATCGAGGTGCGCGGCTTCGCCTTGACGCTGCGCAAACAAGAAGCGGAGGCGGTCAACGTGATGCGGCGCGAACCGGGGCGCGAGCAGTCGGGAGAGGGGAATTGAGCAGTATCGTGATTGGGCTGGCGGGCAATCCCAATAGCGGCAAGACCACGCTGTTCAACGCCTTGACCGGAAGCCGGCAGAAGGTCGGCAATTGGCCTGGCGTCACCGTCGCAAAGAAAACAGGGCGGGTGCACACCGATGCCGGCAGCCTTGATCTCGTCGACCTGCCGGGAATTTATTCGCTCACTGCGCCACCGGGGGAAAGCGCGCTCGATGAGAAGATCACCCAGTCGTTCCTGCATTCGGGTCTGACGTCAAGACGCCTGCGGCTGGTCGTCAATATCGTCGATGCGTCGAACCTTGAGCGGAACCTCTATCTCACGGCGCAACTTCTGGAGATGCGGGTTCCACTGGTGATCGCCCTCAACATGATGGACGTCGCCGCGGATCGAGAGATGCGGATCGACGCCGCGCGGCTCGCGCGCCGCCTCGGTTGTCCGGTGGTGCCGATCGTCGCCAGCCGGGGCGAGGGACTCGACGCTCTGAAGGCGGCAATCGAGCAAGCGATCCGTCATCCAGTTGTGCCGGCCGCCGAGATTTCGTATGCGCGCGAGATCGAGGACGGAGCGCGAGAGATGGCGACGGTCTTGCGGATGGAGGCGACGCCGCATGCGCGATGGCGCGCCATCAAGCTGCTCGAAGGCGACAGCGAGGCCCGCAGGAAGGTGTCGGTCGAAGCCGCCACGGCGCTTGCCGCGCTCTGCGCCCGGATCGAAGAGCGATGCGGCGAGGATCCGGAGATTCTGATCGCCAGCGGACGCTACGCTTTCGTCCATGCCGTCGTCGCTGAGGTTCTCGCGAGAACCGGAGAGATCACGCGTACGGTTTCCGATCGGATCGACCGGATCGTTTTAAACCGCGTGCTCGGGATCCCGATCTTTCTCGTTGTCATGTACGTGCTCTTCATGTTCACGATCAATATTGGCGGCGCGTTCATCGACTTTTTCGATCTTCTGTTTGCGGCGGTATTTGTCGATGGCCTGGGCGCTATGCTGACAAGCATCGGCAGCCCGGCTTGGCTGGTGACCGTTCTCGCCGACGGCGTCGGCGGCGGCCTGCGAACCGTCGCGACCTTCATCCCGATCATCGGTTGCTTGTTCTTGTTCCTGTCGGTGCTTGAGGATTCCGGCTATATGGCGCGGGCCGCCTTCGTCATGGACCGCTTCATGAGGATGGTCGGCCTGCCGGGAAAATCCTTTGTGCCGCTGATCGTCGGCTTTGGCTGCAATGTGCCGGCGATCATGGGAACCCGCACCCTGGAAAACCAGCGTGACCGGACGATCACCATCATGATGACGCCGTTCATGTCATGCGGGGCGCGCTTGCCGGTTTACGCCTTGTTTGCCGCCGCCTTCTTTCCAGCCGGCGGCCAAAACCTGGTGTTCGCGCTCTATTTGATCGGTCTGGCGGCGGCGGTGCTTACGGGCTTGGCGCTGAAGAACACCTTGCTAAGAGGCGAAACATCGCCGTTCATCATGGAGTTGCCGCCCTATCACCTGCCTGGCGTGAAGACCGTTCTGCTGCGGACATGGGAGCGCATCCAGTCCTTCGTTTGGCGGGCCGGCAGGGTCATCGTCGCCGTTGTCGTCGTCATCAGCTTCCTCAACTCGTGGGGTCCGGACGGCACCTTCGGCAACGAAGACACCGATCGGTCGGCGCTGGCGTCCATCGGCCGGACGATCGCGCCGGCATTTGCGCCGATGGGCATCACGGAAGACAACTGGCCGGCGACCGTCGGCATCTTTACCGGCATCCTCGCCAAGGAGGCGGTTGTCGGCACCCTGGACGCCCTTTACTCGGGTTTGGCGGTCAGCGATGCCGGTAAAGCCGCCGCCGAGCCAACCGACTGGGCTTTCTGGTCCGCGATCAAGGAGGCATTCGCCACCCTCCCCGGAAGCCTCGCCAATGGCCTTGCGGCGTTCTCCAATCCCTTGGGAATCACTATCGACGAGGCGCCCTCGGTTGAGGTCGCCGCAGAAAAGCAGCAAGTTGCGGCCGGAACATTCGGCGCCATGGCGGCGCGGTTCGACGGCGCCGTCGGCGCCTTCGCTTATCTGCTGCTGGTCTTGCTCTACATGCCGTGCGCCGCCGCGATCGCCGCCGTTGCTCGCGAAACGAACTGGCAATGGACGCTTTTCATCTGCGGCTGGACTACTCTCATGGGTTACTCGGCATCCACCCTGTTTTATCAGATCGCGCGATTCAATCGCGATCCGACATCATCCGCCATTTGGATTCTGGCGACGTTAATGGTGATCGCCGGCATCCTCGCCATCATGCGCTGTCTGGGCGGACGCCAGGATATGCCCCGAACAGCCATGGTGCCGGGAACTTGACGCGCCATTTTCTCACGGCCGGCCGCGCCCGCTCGGATAGCGCGTCGAGGCGCTCGTCATCGTCATGCTGATCGAGATCAAACGTTACCTCGTCGGCCGCGGCCCTGTTTCGTTGACGGAAATCGCCTGCAAGCTTGCGGCCGACCCGGACGCCCTTCGCCCGATGTTGAAACTCTGGATCGGCAAGGGAAAAATCCGGCGAGTTAAACTCGCTGGACGCTGCCACGGCTGCACCAGTTGCGCGCCGCAGGATCTTGAATTCTATCAGTGGGCGGGCGAGTCCTCGGATGGCTCCTCTCGGCGGCAAGGGCCGAGGCGCGCGGCTGGAGCAGAATGTGGCCGGTAGATCACAATATTGACTCTTCTTTCTCGGTGTTCACGCCGGAGCGATTTCTCTTGGCAGATTGGGAAAGCTTATCGCCTTGCGCGCCTGCGGGGCAGGCTTATCTACTTACCAGTGCGAAAATGACTGATGGGCGGGTCAAAACCGCTGGGCAGGGAAGGAAAACGTCTTGCGATTCTTCATCACCGTCGTGGCGACCGCGGCGCTTGCTCTTGGTTTCATGTGGATGTCGCCTCACGCGGCGTCCGTTGCGACGAAGGACATGGCGGATATTAAGGTGTTTGACGGCGACACCATTCAGATCGGCAACAATGTCTATAACCTCGTCGGCATCGAGGCTCCGGAGCTTGGCCAAGTGTGCGACGCCAACGGCAAGGCGCAGCGTTGCGGCCTCAACGCGGCGTATAACCTGCGCAAGATGCTCAACCTCGGGAAATCGTCGTTGCAGTGCCAACGTCTCGACTCCTCGGGTCCGACGGCGGTGGTCTCCTGCGCCATTGGCGAGAGGGATGTTTCGCTCGACATGATTCAAAGCGGTCATGCCTTGGCGAAATCCGATGCGCCGCCGAATTATATGGCGGCTCAGGAGCAAGCCAAGGAAGCGAAAATCGGGATTTGGGGCAGCAAGTTTGTGCCGCCGGCACAGTGGCGGCAGGGAGAACGACTGGCGATCGAGACCGAGAGCGAACACGATTCGTGCCTGATCAAGGGCGTCGTCGAAGGAGGACGGCATCTTTACTTCGGACCTCTTGATGACGCTTACGACAAGATCGACGTCGCGTCGGCTCCCGAGGGACGAACGTTCTGCAGCGAAGACGAAGCGCGCTCGGCGGGCTGGCGGCGGCCGTTGCGGCAAACGGATTAAGCGAAGAAGCATGCTGTTTGGAAAGCCGCGGCGCGATTTGACATGATCCGGTGCGCTAAGGTTGGGCTATAATGAGTGATGTCGTGCAGGGAGAGATTACACCATGCCAATGATGCGCACTCTTAAGTCCTGGTTTGTTCTAACGCTTGTTTTGGTCCTCTGGATGATGCAGAAGCGCCCGCGCCTTTTGCGGCCGTAGCCTGTAGCCAATCGAGCGAAAGGCGACGGCTCGTGCGACTGTTGCCGCAAAAAGTGCGAAGGAAGTAAGTAAGCGGTTTTTTTCTTCTTGACGGTTCGCTGCGGCTTGTGCCACGAGCCAAGCCCGGTGCCGGAGCGTTGAGAAAACGGAGATTGCTGGCTTGCCCGAAACCGTGCCTGATGCAGGATCTAACCGCGAGGAGAAACAAGACGTTGCCGGCCGCATTGCGCTGGTGACCGGAGCCAATCGCGGCCTTGGCTTTGAAATCAGCCGCCGGCTTGGCCGCCTAGGCGCCACCGTCGTTGTCGGCGCAAGAGAGGGCGCCGATGGCCGTGAGGCGGTCGAACGGTTGAAAAGCGAGGGCGTTGACGCCCACAGCGTCATCCTCGATGTGACCGAACCCTCGACAATCGATGCCCTGTCGACCTTGCTGCAGGCTCAGTTTGGGGGCCTCGACATTCTCGTCAACAATGCAGGAATCATGCTCGATGCCGGCGTCAATCTGAGCGAACTCGACGACGAGACGCTGCGCATGACCTTCGAGACCAACGTATTCGGCGCGTTCGCTGTGACGCGAGCCCTTATACCGCTCATCCGCAAGAGCAGCTTCGGGCGCATCGTCAACATGTCCAGCACCTTAGGGTCGCTTGCCGGGATCGGCGATCCCGCGTCGCCGATCTACCACGTGGTGTGTCCTGCCTACCAGGCGTCGAAAACGGCGTTGAATGCCTTGACCGTGCTCTTCGCCAAGGAACTCAAGGACACCGCCGTCAAGGTCAATTCAGCTTGTCCAGGATGGGTGCGCACCGAGCTCGGCGGCGCGCGCGCGCCGCTCGGCGTCGAGGAAGGCGCAGACACGCCGGTGTGGTTGGCGACCCTGCCCGCTGACGGTCCGAGCGGCGGCTTCTTCAATTCTCGAAAGCCGGTTCCCTGGTAAGGTTGAGCGCGCTGCGTTGGCGTCAGCAATAAGTCATGGAAGATCCCGCATGAAATATAAAATTGTCCCGGTCACGCCGTTCCAGCAGAACTGCTCGATCATCTGGTGTGAGGAGACGATGAAGGGCGCCGTCGTCGATCCCGGAGGCGATCTCGATCTGGTGCTCGCGGCGACGGCGGCGGTCGGCGCAAGCATAGAAAAGATTTTTCTGACTCATGGTCATCTCGATCATGCGGGCGGCGCCGCCGCTCTCGCCGAAAGATTGGCGGTTTCAATTGTGGGTCCGCATCCGGATGATAAGGTGTGGATCGACGCCATGCCGCAGCAAAGCGCGATGTTCGGAGTTCCGACGCTGCCGGCCTTCACTCCTGATCGATGGCTGGATGACGGCGAACAGGTCTCGGTAGGGCGGGTCACTTTAGAGGTGCGGCACTGTCCGGGCCACACGCCGGGACATATCATTTTCTTCGATCCCGCCTCGCGGATCGCTCTGGTCGGCGACGTACTCTTTGCCGGGTCGATCGGAAGGACCGATTTTCCAATGGGCGACTATGACACGCTGATCCGGTCGATCCGTAAACAACTGTGGCCCCTGGGTAGCGACGTCACATTCATTCCCGGCCATGGACCCCTTTCTACCTTCGGCCGGGAACGGCAAGCCAATCCCTTCGTGGCCGATCGGGTATTGCAACACGCACATCCTTGAAGTCCGGGGCGGAATTGTAACCGCTCCGGCTCCACCCTGACGACACACTGCGTTCTTTCCGCATCCACGCGCTTTGATCCGCCCGGCGCTAAAGAGTAAAGATTCGTCCCTTCAAGGGATTGACGAGTTGCTGCAATGCAACATATCCTATTTATGGTGAACAGGGCGTCAGAGTTGTTTTTCTTTCTGGCATGATCCCGACCATAAGCAAGCCGCGTGACGGGCAGGCTGGCACGGGTTTGTCTCGTGCTTTCGCAAGAAATTGAGTTTGCCAATTACTTTCAACGTTGCAGTCGAAACGCAATTTCAAGGCAAGGCATCCTTGGGTATTATTCTTATCTTGCCGCCAATGATTAAGCACGAATCTTTAGGTGCGATGCACACTACACAAGCATTTTGGTTCGTGTTACACTATTTTGCAAAGTTCGCTTCAGCCACGTGCCACAGGAGGAGTTTCGATGTTATCAATTTCGAAGGAGTTGCCGGAGATAGGCGCCAACTGGTTGCGGTTTTGTTTTGCCTTCATGCGGGCGAGCAACCGGGAGTTCACTGAGTTCTCCGACAGCTGCCTGATCGCTGCGCAAATTGCCGCACAGGCAGCAAAAGACAATCCTCTGACGCTGTGGCAAACAATCGAGATCATGCAGCACAATCAAGCGCTGATGTCCAAGGGTTTGCTGTCGGCGCAGGAAAAGCTGACGGGGTTTGTCTTCGATCAGATCGAAGAAGGCACCCAGGCATTGATGAACTCGGTCTATCCCCTAAACGGTGGCGAGAACCTTACCGGCTATATGCGGCGCGAAGCCGAAGTCATGGAGGCGGTCGCCAATTTCACCGTGGAAATGGAAAGGATCAAGGACGAGTTCGGCTTCCACTTCAACACGTCTGGCTATGAGCTGGTTACCGAGACAGATTGTTTCCGTCTCTATCAAGTTCTGCCGACGAAAAAAGGCGTCAAGGTTCGCGATGACCTGAAGCCGATGATCTTGGTGCCGCCTTACATGCTTGGCGTGCACATTCTCTCGTTCCTTCCGGGCGAGAACAAGAGCTACGCCCATTCCTTCGCCAATGAAGGCATTCCGACCTACGTGCGCGTCGTCAAGGACATCATGACCAATGAAAAGGTCCAGACTATGACGCCGGACGACGATTGCACGCAGACGCGGCAGCTGGCGGCAACCTTGATGCAAAAACACGGCCAGAAGGTGACCCTGAACGGGACCTGCCAGGGCGGGTACGTTTGCCTGATGAACGTCCTGTCCGGCACCCTAAACGACGTATGCGACGCTTTGATCACCAACGTGACGCCGATTGACGGCACCTACAGCGACGCCATCCACGGCATGCCCCAGATGCACCATGATTTCCTGACGACAACCCTGCCTAATGGCAATCGGGTCGCCAATGGTTATCTCCTCAGTCTGGGCATGCGGTTCGTCGCGTTGGATCGGGAGCAACCTCTGGTCAGGGTGCTCGACCAGGCGTCCCTGCAAAAGGCCACCGACCTCAACCCCGGCAAGACGGTTGCCGCGTTGTTCCGCTGGCTGCTCAAGGAGCGGGTGCATTTGCCTTCGTCCATCGCACAGATGAGCTCGTGCACGTTCCAGCAACCCATTGCCGAAGATGGAATGCTGCCGGTGCAACTTTACGGCAAGCCGTTGAACATCAAGAATCTCGCCGACTTGAGGGTGCCGTGGTACCAGAACTACGCCATCAAGGACGATCTGGTCACGCCGCGTTGTGCGACAGCCGGCAACAAGTTCCTTGAAGGAACGGGTCTGCTCGAGTCGGTTGCGTTCTACGGCGGCCACGTCGCCATTCTGACCAGCCCGTACGCCAAGAAGGCTCCGGTCAACGGGACCTTCACGGATGCGAACGGGAAGAGCGCGCGGGGTCCGGTCAAGTTCCAACTCGACATTTCCGCCCAAAAGGCCGTTGCCGCCGCTCAATAAGAGGGAGCGACTGTCAGGTCCTGGCTTCACTCAAGCGGACCAACCATTGCGAGGGCGCCTTCGGGCGCCCTTTTTGTTGTCCGCCGCGACCTTAGTGTCCAACCGAGAAAGGGTTGAATGATTCCGGCGCCTGCCGGTAGTCGTCCGATCGACAGCCGAGGCGCGATAGCGCGCGTTCACTCCCCCCGGCACCCAGGGTTGGTTTGGCCCCTCTCCGCTTCCAGCACCTCCTGCAGCGCCGGCCGAACCACAGCGCGAATGAAGGCATTATCGCCCGCCAATAGCGCTTTCACGTCGCCGCCCTCAGCCTTGCCCTTCTTCTGGGTCATGGCGCGTTTTCTTTCATCGAGATTAATGCCGTCAGATATCGCCCGCATGTCACGCCACGCTGCCGTTTACCCTTTGCTAAACTTTTCAAACATTACCTAAATTGCCAGCAATATGAATCGACTTCATTTACAAAAGAATGCAATTTTACACACTATATAATCATTTGACCATCACCACGGCAGCGTGTATCAAAACCCATCTGAAGAATCAGCGGGGTTTCATCCTATGATTTATAAGATGCGGAGAGGTTTCAATGGCGACAATACCAGGAAGCGTTTTCAATGACTTTATTACTGGTACCAACTATAGCGATTATATCAGTGGAAACGCCGGAAACGATGTAATATTCGGCGGTGGCGGTGACGATATTATTTATGGCGGCAGCGGGGATGATGTCATATTCGGCGAGGCCGGCAACGACCAGATCTTCGGTGACAGCGGTGACGACATCATATTCGGCGGCGACGGCGACGACCATATCGATGGCGGCTCAGGCGACGACACTCTGTTCGGTGGCGCCGGCGACGACACCCTGATTGGCGGCTCTGGCAACGACATGCTGCTCGGCGATGCCGGGAACGACACGCTGATCGGGGGCACAGGCAACGACACCCTGTTCGGCGGCGACGGCAATGACGTTCTCGATGGCGGAGACGGCAACGACGCCCTTCATGGCGGAGCCGGCGATGACCTGCTCGTCGGCGGTGCGGGCAACGACCATCTGCATGGCGGCGATGGCCAGGACGTCCTCATCGGCGGCTCGGGCAACGATTATCTCGACGGCGGCGACGGCAACGACATTCTTATCGGCGGCGACGGCAAGGACACGCTCGTGGGCGGCGCCGGCGACGACCTGCTCATGGGCGGCAGCGGCGCCGACACCTTCGTTTTCCATGGGGGTGGCGGAAAAGACGTCATTCTCGATTTCCAGAAAGGCATCGACGTTCTCCAGGTCGCCAAGAACATCAACGGTCTGCAGGTAACGTCGGCGCAGGACGTGGCTTCGCTCGTGACCAGCGACAACGGCAGCGCTGTCATCAACTTCGGCAACGGCGACAGCATTACCTTGCTGGGCGTGGCGGTTGAAGACATCCAAGACGATCCGAGCAAGTTCATTCTGGTCGTTTAGGCGCGCAGCCAACTTTCCCCGACCTGTTCCGATGACCCAACTTCGCTCTGTGCGGCTGGCGCGGACGAACCCTGGCGCCGCGCCAGCAATCAGAGACCGTACAGACCGCCCATTGGCGGCGCGCGCTCGCGAGAACAAGGACACCGGCATGACGGCGAAAGAAGAAACAGCGTCGCCTGCACCTGAACGTCCAGGAACAGAGCTGCGCGTTCAGCGGTTGACGGCGAGCGTGACTCTGCTCGTTTGGGAGGGCGAAGCGGGTGGCCGGCGCGCCAGTCAGCTTTGCGCCACCATCGCGGAACGCCGAGTCAGGCCTCCCTTCGCGCACATCAGCGTCGCCAGCGATTGCGGCCGCCAGCGAAACATCATGGCTGTCGGGGGCGATGCCGCGGCCATCCGTCGAGAAAGGATCTGCGTCAGTGGATCCGACGGCGCCGTCATTGCCGTTGCAAACGCCATCGATGATCCATCCGGACGACCCGTCGCATTCGCGCCCGAGGAGCTCATCATCGGGGTCGACAGGCCGGGTCGAATCCGGATTGCGCGACTCCTCCTCGAACTCGTTCCGAGCCTGTTTCGGGTCGGCAACGACGCCGAATTTGCCGCCGCCTGCCGTCGCCTTGCAGCCGCCCTCGCGCCGAATCCCCCTGCCCTCCATCCGTTCAGCGCGCTGTTCGGCTCCTGTCGCTTGGCTTCATGCACCGCGGATGCCGCTCTTGGCGTCAACCTGAGCGCGATGGTGATCGGCAGCGCCCAACTGGAACCTGTCCCGTTTCCACCGGCGTTCGCCAATGCAACCGGCGAGGATGATGCACGGCGCCTGTTCATCGTCTATCGCCGAAGCGAGCAGCCGGATCGCGATGCGGTCCTTGTTGTCTTCGGGGACCACGGCATGATCTGCAGGCGCATCGGCAGCCACGGGCATCATCTTCCCTCAATGCTCACGTGGCTGCGCGAAGCCGGCGCCGATCGCGCTGCGGCGCGACGCTATGTCCTCGACTGCCTCGCTCATCTCGGCAAAACGAATGTCCAGGCCGCCGCACTGCTTCGGGAAGTGCGCTTGCTGTTCCCGTCTCCGCAAGTCCGTTCGGTAACCGCTCCGCTCGCAGCCGGCGCCGATCTTGTCATCGCCAGCGCTGCCGGGGTGTTTGTCAAGGGATGGCTCGACGATCCTCATGCGCTCGCCGAAGCGATCTGCCTCGAGCGACAGGGGGTCACGCACACGATCGATATCCACGCGCTGATCCGCTTTCCTCATCGCTCCCATCTTCCGAAGCAACGCGCAGGCGGTCCCGCCGACGGCGAGGCGTTACTGCGCGCGGCCGAAAAGCGCCGAGGGTTCGCGTTCTTCATCCCTCAAGACGGAGCCGACAATTCCGACGAGCCATGCCGGATCGCTCTTCGTCTCCGCTCGGGAGCAAGGCTGGCATTCGCCGAAGGCCCCGGCGTGATGCCCCCGGACTTGGCCCGGGACGCGATCCTTGCGGCGGTTCCAGCCGCTTATCTGACCCCCCGGACGATTGCGGAAGCGATCGCGCCAAGCGCGCTCGCTCTCCACCAGAAACATGAAGCAACCCTCGCCTCTTTGGATTGCTGTGAGATCATCGACATCGGCCGCGTGCCGGAGGCTCCAAGCGCCGCGATCATCAGCCTGGTTGCCGACGATCCCTTGCTGATGCGATGCCGGGCAAGCTTGTTCACCAGCGATCCCCGCATGGATGGCGTCGAGGTGATCCACATCCTCGACGGGACGCAGGATCGGCAGGAGGTCGCCGGTTTTCTTCACCATATTCATGCCGCCTATGGGCTCGCCGGACGCCTTGTCGTGATGCCGCGCGCGGCGACGGCGGCGGCGATGCTCAATGCCGGCGCCGGCGTCGCGCGCGCGCCCGTGCTGGTGGCGCTCGGCAAGACGGTCCTGCCCGAGCGTCCCAACTGGATTGGCGCGCTGGTCGAGCCTTTCCAGCATTGCGCGAAGCTCGGCATTATCGGCGCCCGGCTGGTGCGCGAAGATCATGCCCTATGGAACGATGGCTTGAACATCGGGCTCGATCGCGGAGCCTGGGATATCCACCCCATCCGCGCCGGCTTTCCGCGTGCTTTGACGGCCACCGGACGCATTCCGCGGCCGGTCCGCGGCGTTTCACCCGGCTGCATCGCCATGCTCCGTTCCGTGTTCACAATTTGCGGCGGTTTCTCGCAGCGTTACCTTTCCCTCGATCATAGTCTTGCCGATTTGTGCCTGACCGCGGCGGCCGCCGGATTTGAGACCCGTCTGACAGCGGAACCAACGCTGTTTCGCCTCGATCCGCCGGCCACTAACGACCATGAACGTCTCGCGCTCGATCCCCGCGCCGAAATCGACCGGCGCCTGCTTGAGCGCAAATGGCGCTCTCGCCTCATGGGCGCCTCGGCGCGACCGCAGCCAGATCGCTTGACGAGGAATGCCGCCGGCGCTCCGTCGGCCGACGCGCCGATCGCCAATGGCCAAGCCGCATGAGAAAGCCGCGCATCCTCTTCGTTTGTCATGGCCATCCCGATCTTGTGCCCGGCGGCACCGAAATTCTGGCCCACGACTTGTGCCGCGCCATTCAGGATGCAGGTTACGCGGACACCCGGTATCTCGGCTGCGTGACGCGCCTGCACCGGCCGTTTCGGCCCGAGAGCCGGCTTCAAACGATCGACGGCGCCACGGCCGACATGCTGCTATGGGTCGGCGGCTATGATCCCTTCGCCATGGCGCAGACGGATCTTGATGGCTTCGTCCGGACGATGCGCGACGTTCTGACGACAACCCAGCCGGACATCGTTCATTTTCATCATTTGTCCCTCATTGGCCTGGAAGCCCTGAAGGTCGTCAGGCGTCTCCTGCCCGCCGCGCGGATCGTCGTTACGCTGCATGACTACGCCATCCTTTGCCTCAACGACGGGCTGTTGATCAGGAGAGCCTCGGGCGCCCTCTGCCAGGGTCCCTCATTGGACGGTTGTCATGGCTGCTTTCGCGACGTTCCGCACAGCCGCCTTCTCATCCGGTCCTTGCACATCCGGACCATGCTCGGTCTTGTCGATCGGTTCATTGCGCCGAGCCGATTCCTGCGCGAGCGTTTCATCGAATGGGGACTTCCGGCCGAACGCATCCATTTGCTCGCCAACGCGGTGCCGGGCTCGACGACGCGGCAGGCCGCGAAATTGGATCGCCATCGGCGAAACGACCACCCGGACCGGCGACGGTTCGGTTTCTTTGGCAATCTTACGCCGCACAAGGGCGTTCTCGTTGCGCTGGCGGCGGCGCAGCAGGCTACGGACGCTCATGTTTCGCTCAGCATTCATGGTGGGCTTCACTTTCAAGAGGAACAATTTCAGGCGCGGTTTCACGCAGCGCTTGCCGCGGCCCAGGCGACGGCATGCTGGCGTGGTCCGTACATCCGCGACCACATCGCTCAACTGATGGCGGCAGTGGCATGGGTTGTGGTTCCCTCGACGTGGTGGGAGAACGCCCCGCTCATCATTCTTGAGGCCTTCCGTCATGGCCGTCCGGTCATTTGCTCGGATATCGGCGGCATGGCGGAAATGGTCGAGGACGGCGTCAGCGGCCTACATTTTCGCGCCGGCGACGCGACCGATCTTGCGCGCGTCATGCGCCGCGCGGCTAGCGAGCGTGGGCTTTGGCGGAGACTCCGGCGCACGTTGCCCGAGGTCCCGGACCTGATCCGGTCCGCGGCCTCGCATGCGGCGCTCTATGACCAGCTTCTCGATAAAGACGACGTTAACGCTCCACCCGTTAGGCTCGGGCACCACTTGAAGCGGCACCACGAGGCACAAGACATGGACGCCCTCGATGCTCGCCCATCGATCCGGGAAGTGGAGCGCAGGTTGGAGACAGAGAATGGCGCATACGCGCCGGGGCAAACGGCGAATCATCGCGGAGTATCCAGGTGAGCAAAACCGCAGATAAGAACGCTCCGTCGCAGGACGTCCTCCGCGCCACCCTACGCCAGTGCGGCGCGGGTCTCCTTCTTGCCGCGGCCGTTGGATTGTTCATCAGTCTGCTGCACCTGATCATGCCCCTCTACATGCTTCAGGTGTTCAACCGCGTGCTCGCCGGGCGCAGCCTCGACACGCTGTTGATGCTGACCATCCTCGCCTTCGGCGCTCTCATGTTTCTCGCCATGTTCGACTACCTTCGCGCGCGGATTTTCATGATCATCGGCGAGCGGGTGGCGCGGCAGCTTGGCGCTCTGACCCTTGAGGCCACGGTTCGCGAGTCCCTGCGCCTCCAGTCGACGGCCAGCGGCGGCGGCATGCGGGATCTGCAAGAGCTGAGGCAGTTCCTGACGGGCGGTTCGGCCACGGCACCCTTCGACCTGCTGATGGCGCCGCTGTTCGTCACCGTTCTCTTCCTGATGCATCCCGCTTTCGGCTTTGTCGCTATTTTCGCCATTGTGGTGCTGATCGGTCTCGGCATCGTCATGGACGTGCTGATCAGGCGACCGGCCGCACTGGCCAACGAAGCAGCGTTGACTTCCTATACGGACGTCACGACAGCAATCCGGCGCGCTGAAATCCTGGAGTCGATGGGAATGCTTCCGGCGATCGCGCGCCGCTGGCGCCGTGGTCAGCACCGCGCCCTCCGGCTCCTCGGAGCCGGCAACAGCGGAGCGAAGGCGCTTGCCGCGATCACCCGATCGGTGCGGATGGCTTTGCAGATCACGATGCTGGCCACGGGCGCAACGCTTGTCATCAAGTACGAGGCTTCCCCAGGCAGCATCATGGCGACAACCATGATCATGGGCCGCCTGCTGTTGCCTTTCGAGCAGGTGATCGACGGTTGGCGGCAGTGGGCGCATGCGGGCGGCGCCCTCAAGCGCCTGCGCGCATTGCTGACCGATCACGTTCACGATCGCTCCCCGGTGCCGGTCAAGGCGACGCAGAGCAGCCTGCGCATCGATCATGTTGGTTTCGTGCCGATCGGCTCCGACCGCCCGGTTCTCAAAGGGATCGACTTCACCCTTGAGCCTGGCCAGATCCTCGGCATTATCGGGCCGTCAGGAGCCGGAAAATCGACGTTGGCAAGACTTATTGTCGGCCTATGGAAACCGACGACCGGCGGAATTTACCTCGACGGACACGACGTCTATACCTGGGAGCGTGAGAGCTTCGGGCGCGAGGTGGGCTATCTGCCGCAGGATCCCGCGCTGCTCAATGGGACCATTCGAGAGAATATCGCTCGCTTCACCGATGCCGAGCCCGCCGATGTGATCGCGGCCGCAAAACGTGCGGGAGTTCATGAACTGATCGGCCGCCTGCCGCTCGGTTACGAGACGATGGTGGGAGACAGCGGCTTCGTACTCAGTGGCGGGCAACGCCAGAGAATTGCTCTGGCACGGGCCCTGTTCGGCAACCCGCGTCTTCTGGTTCTGGATGAACCCAACTCCAATATGGATGGCGAAGGGGAACAATCGTTTCTACGCGCCGTTTCTTTTGCCAAAAGCGAAGGCGCGAGCGTGATCATTATCGCGCAGCGGATGTCGATCCTGTCAGTCGCGGATCTCCTTCTCGTCATGCGCGCGGGCTGCATCGAAACGGTTGGCTCCCGCGGCGATGTCGTTAAATCGCTGACCGTTCAGGCCACTTCCAGCGCCGGCGCGCCGACCAACGCGGCACCCCTCCTCGCTTTCAACACGGCGCAATCATGACACTATCGCACACCCAAGCGGCCACCGTCGCCGCACCGGCGATGGTCGCCGACCTCGACGACCAGGATGAACCTTCTTTCCGCAGCATCGTGATCTGCGCCGTCGTTTGTATTGCGTGCCTGCTTGGTGGCGGCTTTGGCTGGTTGTTGTTTGCGCATCTCGACAGCGCGGCGGTCGCGCCCGGCGTCGTTATCGCCGACAGTCAGCGCAAAACGGTGCAGCACCTTGAAGGAGGCATCCTGCGGACGATCCTGGTGCGCGAGGGCGAGGAGGTGAGCGCGGGCCAGCACCTTGCGCTTCTCGATGTGACGGACGCAAAGGCGCGGCTGGATCAACTGCTCAACCAGCAGATTGCCGCCGAGGCGCGGTTGACGCGTTTGCGCGCGGAGCAGAACAATCAACGCATGCTGCAGTTTGCGCCGACGCTGCTGCACATTGCCGCGGAGCATGGCGCACAAGCGGCGGTCGACGCGGAGATCCACTTGTTCGAGGCGCGATGGCGCGCTCATGACAGCGCGATCGAACTGATCAACAGGCGGATCGAGCAACTCCGCAAAACCATCGCTTCGCTGGACGCGCAACTGCTCGCCAACGACAAGAGGCTCGCGCTTTTCGAGGATGAAATGCAAGGGGTTGCCTCGCTGTTTCGGCAAGGATACGAGCGCCGCCCGCGGCTGCTTGATCTGGAACGTCAGGTCGCTGAACTCGTCGGACGCCAAGGCGAGTTGATGAACACGATTGCAGCAAACAATCAGGCGATCGTTGGCGCGGAAGTCGAGATCGAAAACACGCGCCACGTTCGCATGGCGGAAATCGCCGGCGATCTCGAGCAAACTCTTGCCGCCAAGGCGGATCTTGCCGAGAGGATCCGCGCCGCGCGCGACGTCGTCGATCGGCGCACGGTGATTTCGCCCCAAGACGGCGTGGTGGTCGATCTTCGCGTCGTTACCCCCGGCGGCGTCATTGGTCCCGGGGAAGCCATCATGGATATCGTTCCGGTCAACGATAAGCTTATTATCGAAAGCCGGGTCGACCCAGGAGACATCGATGTCGTTCGCCCCGGCCTGCCTGCCAAGGTCCGGCTTTCAGCCTACAAGACAAGCACCAGCCCGTTGATCGAGGGAGTTGTGCAGTACGTTTCCGCCGACATGCTCTCGGATCAGCGGACCGGCAACCCCTACTTCCTCGCCCGCGTTGCGCTTTCCTCCGAAAGTCTCGCCGAACACAAGGATATGGAACCGGTACCCGGAATGCCGGCGGATGTCATGATCGTGACCGGCCGCCGGCGGGCGATCGATTACTTTCTCGCGCCGATCACCGACCGGATGCGCAATTCGTTCCGGGAGGAATAGGAAGTCGCATCGGATCGTGACCGCCTTTGGCCGCCGATCGGTAACGGCAGTGTCAGCCGCCGAGAAGCGACCACAGCCCCAGCGCCAGCGAAGCGGCCGAGATCGTGGCGACGAGCGCAACGGCGACACGCAATCCTCGATCCGTACGTCCTTTCGCACTCGCCGCCGTTCCGCGTTCCTCCAGACGCTTCAACGTTGAATCGAAGCGGGTCTGGAAAACCTCCAGCGCGGAGAGTTGTTGGGCGATCTGTTCTTGCATCGCGCCGAGGCTCTTGATGGTCTCCGCCACTTCGGCCGCCGTTGCTGCCTGGGCGGCGATAGCCTCTTGAGTTTCCTCGAGCGCCTGAGTGCAGGTTGCTTGCAGCCGACGATGGGCGGCGGCAAGCTGGGAAAGCCACTGCTTGGCGACGGCGGCCTCGTGGGACGTTCCGATGGGCCCGGCCAAAGCGGACACCTGGGGATCGCGCACCAGATTGACCAAAGGCGCGGCGACGTCGCCGGGTCCGGAGCGCGCAACGGCGCTGATGCGATTCATCATCTTTTCCGGAACGGGCTCATCGAAAAATGCCTGAAAGGCATGGCGCCCATCTCCGGTGCCGCTTTTCAGGTCCTCCCGAAACCGGTCGGCGCGTGTCGTCGCGAGGATCTTGCCGTCGAGCAGGATCTCTATCTCAAGGAAAATCTCCGGCGCCTTCTTGTCCCAGGCCCATCCGGAAATGCGTTGCGGTTCGATTCGCTCGATGAATCCTTGGATGGTGGACGCCGGCTCAAGATCTGAGGAGAGGGAAATCACTCCATTGTCTTGCGACTCATGCTCCGATGATCCGTTTGACATGTCTTTTCCTCGTCTCCTGGATTGATCTTGTCACCCTCAGGCCTGCCCGTTTCGGCGAATCGATGCTGTACGTATCAAGTTTTTATTCGATCCGCCGGCGTCCTTGGCTGGACGCCCGACCGCCCGATGCCTTCAAGCAAGGCGCGTTGTTGCGGAAGAAGCGTTTTCACCGCGTATCGGTTCACCGCGTGGGCGCGGGCCGCAACGCCGAGACGGCGAGAGAGATCGGCGTCGGCCAATGCTTGCATGATGCGTTCTGCGATTGCCGATGGATGGCGCAAATCGGCGAGGAGGCCGGTGTCATTGTCGGTGACGACCTCCCGCACCGGCGCCGTGTCCGAGGCCACAATCGTACATCCACTCGCCATCGCTTCGATCAGCGACCAGGACAGAACAAAAGGAACAGTGAGATAGACATGCACTGCCGAGGCCTGCAGAACAGTCCGGTAAGCATCGCGGCTCAGAAAGTCGACGAAATGCAGGCGGCGATGATCCAGATGCGGCAGCCGCTTGACCATCAGTGACTTGTATGTTTCTCCAGCCGGCGCCGGAGCGCTGTAATAAACCCGATCGGCGCCGACGACGATCGCGTGAACCTCGGGCTGGAATTGTTGAACGATAGCGATCGCTTGCATGAATTGCGGGAATCCGCGGTAAGGCTCCAAGCCTCGCGCCGCATAAGTGACGATAGGAGCATTCTCAGGCAGGCCGGAAATTGACAAGGCTGCCCGTGCCGCACGCCGGTCCGTGGGCCGAAAGAAATCGGTATCCACTCCGTCGTGAATCGCGACGAGTTTTTGCCGGAGCTCGGAAGGAAACTGGGCGCACTGAAAGGTTGTTGGGCAGACCCCCATGTCGCATTGCATCAGCTCGATGAGGAGCGCCGCGTTGCGCATACGAATGCGCAGACGGTCGTCCTCGCTTACGCCATGGGGAAGGAGAAAATCCGCATCCGCATCGTCGCTCCTGTAGAACCACTCGAAGTAGCCGAGCAAGGGGGTGCTCGGAAATGCGTCCCTCATGAACAGGCCGGGTCCGAAACCGGCGTGAGCGTAGACGACCTCGGGATGGAAACCTTGCCGAATCAGCTTTCGACATTCCCGATAGGCGGCCTGACCGAGCAGGACGGCATTCTCAAGAGATTGCAGATAATGATGCGTGCCTTTTGAAGCTTCTCGTTTGGGCGAGATCGTCCGTTGCGTCACCCCTGGAATGTGCTCTGTCACCGTGGCGCTCACGAATATGACGTCATGAGCGGAATCGGCCGCCAAGGCGCTTGCGAGGTGGCTGAACTGGCCTGGACAGAACTTATGCACGAAGAGTATGCGCATGGGCTGTGCTGGCCGGTAGCACCCTTGTCATCGACAAGACGGATTTTGCAATGTGGTCGCCACGGCGCAATAATAACCCGTTTGGGTTGTTTTTCCAGCATTTTGGGTGCCGGGTTCGGAGAAATGCTGGCCGTAGCGTCTCATCCTGTCAGAGCATAGGATGAAATGAAGGGTTGCGACGATGCTTCGGACATCTTATTCAAGCGCGTGATCAACGGCGGCAATGAGTAAAAGCTCCCGTGAGGCAACCTTCAGCGAAAGCCGCGACGGCTTTGCGGGGCATGAAGTCGATGCACATCTCAAAACCAGCCACCTCCGCGGCCGACGCGCCGAGCGTCCTATCCATGCCCTCCGCGCCCCAACGTCTCGAATTTGGGCCGAGCGTACCGCCGAGCCAACTGGCGCTCGCCGACTTTGTCGGAGCAGTGGCGTTGTGGCGCTTGTGGGTCAGCATGGGCTGGCAAGACATCAAGCAGCGCTACCGCCGCTCGATGCTTGGGCCGTTTTGGCTCACGCTCAGCATGGCGATCATGATCGCCGCGCTTGGATTCCTTTACGGCGAACTGTTCGCCATCGATTTGGCGACCTACATGCCGTTTTTGACGTTAGGATTCATCATCTGGGGCTTTATTGCCGCAGTGATCACCGAAGGCTGCACATCGTTCATCGCGGCCGAGGGATATATCCGGCAGGTGCGGCTTCCCTTCGCGCTCCACGTTTTCCGGTCGGTGTGGCGCAACCTCATCATGCTCGCTCACAATGCCGTTGTGTTCGTGCCGATCGTCATCATTTTCCAGGTATGGCCTGGCTGGTCGGCGCTTCTCGTCATTCCCGGGGTGGCGCTCTTGATCATCAACGCGGTCTGGTTGACCTTGCTGCTCGGCGCGCTGAGCGCCCGCTTTCGCGATATTCCCCAGATCTCGGCGAGCCTCGTTCAGGTCGCATTCTTCGTAACCCCGATCATCTGGATGCCCGAATTGCTGCGCGATCGGATCATGTTTGCCGACGCCAACCCGTTTTACCATTTCGTCGAAATGTTGCGCGCCCCGCTGCTCGGCAAGGTTCCATCGATGTTGACGTATGGCGTCGTCGCGGGGGTGACGGTCATGGGTTGGCTCGTTACCTGGCTGTTCTTCCGGCGTTTTCGCGCCCGGTTGGCCTATTGGATCTAGCTCACGGTGACTTACGTCGTTCTCGAGAAGGTAGGGGTCGACTTTCCTCTTTATGGAGGGGGAAGCCGCTCGCTCAAAAAAACGTTGATGCACTTCGGGACGGGAGGGCGCATCGGTCGTGACGCCAGCGACAGAGTATGCGTGCAGGCCCTGCGAGAGGTATCCTTGACCTTCGACCACGGGGACCGGGTCGGGCTTATCGGCCACAACGGCGCTGGCAAGACAACGCTCCTGCGAGTCCTTGCCGGCGTCTATGAACCCTCGCACGGCGTGGTCCGTTGCGAAGGCCAAGCGGTGGCGCTGTTCGATCCTTCCCTTGGCATGGACATGGAGGCGACCGGTTACGAGAACATCGTCCTGCGCGGCTTGATCCTCGGGCTTTCGCCCAAGGAAATTCGCGCACACGCCGACGCCATCGCCGAGTTCACGGAATTGGGCGAGTATCTTGCCATGCCGGTTCGGACGTACTCGAGCGGCATGATGCTGCGGTTGGCGTTTGCCGTATCGACCAGTATTTCGCCGGACATTCTACTCATGGACGAATGGATCGTCGCCGGCGACAACCAGTTCATGGAAAAAGCCCAAAAGCGCATGGAGAACTTCGTCGGCCGATCCAACATCCTGGTGCTGGCGTCCCATTCGCTCGATTTGATCGAGCGCTGGTGCGACAAGGCGGTTCTCCTGGATGAAGGTCAAGTCGTCGCCTTCGGCCCATTGAAGGAAGTCTTGAACAGATACAATCCGCAGGCCAGCGCGGTTGTGGGGTAGGTCTCGCAGGCGTTCAAGGACCCGCCTGGGATTCCATCCGATTTCGTTCGCCCGAAAACCGGTTCCACGATCAGGAAATGCGATCAATATTCGCCCACTGCAGTTGAAATCGCCTTCCACCGGAACTTCTCGACCAGCGGCGCGTTAGGAGGCCGAGAGAGAAAGAATCTCGGGCGGCTCTTCCTTGTTGTCGAGACAAGCCACAAGTGGAGTGAGCGACTGTGCTATCCCTGTCTTCGCCTCGCGACCGTTCCTCGGTGTCCTTCACCAGGGTGTTCCGATGGAGCGGCTATCTGCTCGGCTTCGCCTTGGGCGCGTTCTTCGATGGGATTCTTCTGCACCAGGTCCTGCAATGGCATCATCTGCTCAGCGGTTTACAAGAAGAGCCGTTTCGCGACATCCGCGTCCAGATTTTTGCCGACGGCCTCTTCCATGTAAAAGCGTATGTGCTTGCCCTTGCCGGCCTTGTCCTCCTTTGGCGAACACGGCTTGAATTCGCTGCGCCGCAAGCGGGCCGCGTGCTGCTGGCGACGACGCTCATCGGATTCGGCGTGTGGCATGTCGTCGATGCCATCCTCTCGCACTGGATTCTCGGCATACACCGCATTCGCATGGATGCCGAAAACGTACTGCTTTGGGATCTTGCCTGGTTTTTTATTTTCGGCGTCGCCTTCATCGTCGCGGGGTGGCTGCTTGGACGCCACGAGGGATCGGGAGGCGCTTCCCGCGGCCGCCGATCGTTCATCGCCCCCGGCGTTCTGGCTTTGAGCGTGTTGATAGCGGGTCCCGTTGCCGCCTTGCCGCCAACGGACTCGAGCGCGGTCATGGTGCTGTTCAAGCCCGGAACCTCCGCCGAAGCGATGCTCGCGGCCGTCGCCGAGATCGATGGCCGCCTCATCTGGAACGATGCCACGGGAGACCTCTGGGCCATCGATGTCGACGATCCCGGGAAGGCGCGCACGTTGTATCGGCATGGCGCGCTTCTCGTCAGCAATTCGATGTTTGCGCTCGGGTGCCTCGATTGGATTCGCTAGTCCAACGACGGTCCTTGTGCGAGACGCTTTAAGTGTCGCGATGTCATGGAAAACGCCGATTGGCGGAGAAACCCAAAGACTGCTATTGCCGGCAACGGGAAGAGCTTGCCTCGCTCCCAAAACCCGGCCGGGCGCCGGCGAATGATCCAATAGCCTGGTGCCCCCGGGGAGACTCGAACTCCCACTCCGTTGCCGGAAACAGATTTTGAGTCTGCCGCGTCTACCATTCCGCCACAGGGGCCAGTACTCATCATAATCCTGTACGCCCGCCGGTCAACAGACCGCCGCCGGAACCTCGGCGCCGAGATTTCGTTGTAAGAAAGAGATTCTCATGAGCGGGCCATTCAGCAAGGCCGCGAGGCTTCTTCAGCTCTAAAAAGACATCAACCCTTTCAACCATTCAGGAGGACACCATGCTGAAATTCATCGGAGGAACCATCGGCGTCATCTTTCTCATCGGGCTCCTCGTCGTCATCGGTTTGCTTGCATTGATCTTTTAGCTCCGGGGGTATCGCCGCCCGCCCAAAGCACCGGCATTCGCCGGAGAGTCGCTTCCTCCGGCTGTTGCACAGGCGCAACAGACGCAGCTATTATGTGCCACTGCGTGCTCCCGCACTTGCGCTGAAGCGGCTGCCGTTCATACGCTGATCCGAGAAGTCAGCGAACCGTGGGCTTAAACAGTGGACGTGACTGGAAGAAAGCGATGTTTCGTCATTTGCTGGTGCGCGAGATCGGGATCTGGCTGGCGATCAAGCTGGCGGCGTTGACGGCTATTTTTCTTCTTTTTTTCGGTCCCGATCAGCGGCTGGATGTGGCCGCTGAGCACGCCGATACTTACGACGCCGCTCGGGCCCAGGAATCCGTGGTGCGGATCTCGCTCGAGCCGTAGCGAGACACCCTGCCGGCTCATGCGGTTTCCCGCAGTTGCTCGGCGGTCATCAGATCAACAGAAACAAGCTGAGAGACTCCTTTTTCGGCCATCGTGACGCCATACAGGCGATTCATGCGGGCCATGGTCGTCCGATGGTGCGTGACGATCAGAAACCGCGTGGCGCTGCGCTCGGTCAAATCCGCGAGCAGCGCGCACAGACGGTCGACATTGGCGTCGTCAAGGGGCGCGTCAACCTCATCAAGAACGCAGATGGGGGCTGGCATGATAAGAAAGACGGCAAAGATGAGGGCAAGCGTCGCCAGGGCTTGCTCACCGCCTGAAAGCAGCGATAACGCTTGCAGGCGCTTGCCGGGCGGACTGGCCATGATCTCAAGACCGGCATCCAGAGGATCTTCCGATTCGGTCAAGGCGAGATGGGCGCGGCCACCGCCAAATAGCCGCACGAACAGGTCACGAAAGTGCTGATCAATGCCGGTGAAGGTCGCGAGCAGCCGTTCCCGCCCTTCGCCATCGAGTTCGGCCAGACCCTGGCGCAACTTTGAAATTGCGGCGATGAGATCACGGCGCTCGCAGACAAGCTGTTTTATTTTGCTCGCCAGTTCGCGCGCCTCCTCCTCAGCGCGCAGGTTGACGGGGCCCATGGCTTCGCGCTCCCGCCGCATCCGTTCAAGCCGGCGCTCCAAGGCATCGAGGTCTGACAGGTTTGCCTGCGGCTTGCCGTCATCGTCGAGGGCATCCAACTGCTGAGGATCGATCCCCAAGGCATCACCGATGCGCATGGCCAGGGATTGGCGCGCCGCCTCGGCTTGTTCGACGGCGGCCTCCGCCCGCAACAGATCTTCTCGCGCCTGCGTGAGCGCGCTCGCTGCAGCACGCGCCTCGCGCTCCGTTTCGGCCAGCCGCGCCTCGCCCGCGGCCAACTGATCAGAGGCCGCGCGACGGGCTGCGGCTGCCGCTTCGATATTCTGCAAGAGGACGGCGCGCTTGGCCTCAATCACAGCAGGACGTTCGGCGAGATGTTCGCATTCGGCCATGGTGGCGGCATGCCGTTGCTCCAGCGTCGTCAGTTGCTGGCAGGCGGCGGCGCGACGCTTTGTCCACAAAGCGGCCTCGCCAGAGAGTGTATCGAGACGTTGACGGCGCTCCTCGGCCTCCCGCATCAGAGCATCGAGAGCGAGGCGCCGGTCGGTCTGCACCGCACGCATTTCCGCAAGCTCACGCCGCAGCGCCGTCAGTTTATGACCCACCGCCTCGGGGTCCGGCAACTCCGCGCGTTCGGCCGATGCCACAGCCAAAGCGCCATCCATCTCGGCCAGTTCGCCCTGCACAGCGGCAGATGCGGCATCCAAGGCGACATATTGCGCATCGATCTTGGCCAGCCGCTCGCGAGTTTGCGCGAGCACCTCGCGCGCCTTGGCGCAAGCCGTTTCAGCCGCCTGTACCGCCGCCCGTGCGCGCTTGTCGGCCTCCATCGCCACATCGGCCGCCGCGCGCGTCGCCTCCAGCCGCTCCGCTGCACCAGCCAGCGCGACGGCGGACGCCGCGCTCTGCTCGCGCACCTCCTGTAGCCGGTTGCGTTGGCGAAGCCGGGTTGCCGCGGAGGACGCGCCAGGATTTGCCGTCAACCCATCCCACCGCCACTGCCCTCCCACTCGCGTTACCAAGCGTTGGCCACATGCCAGGGCAGGCTGCAAACGTTCCCCTTCGGCATCATCGGAAACCAGACCGATCTGACCCAGTCGACGTTCCAGCGCCGCCGAACCATTCACAAAGGCGGCGAGAGGCGGAACACCGCATGGGAGCGGAGGCGCGACGTCCATCGGCGCCAGGGTGCGCCAGTATACCGGTGCGTCGGCTTCAAGCGGAGCCAGCAAGTCATCACCAAGGGCTGCCGCAACGGCGGCTTCCAGACCCGGCTGCGCCGAAAGCATGTCGACCACCGGCAATCCGGCGGCAGGACTATCGAGCGCAAGGACCTGCGCAAGAGCCTGTTCTTCGGCATGCAGGCGCGCATGATCGGCCGCAACATCCTGATGGACCGCCACGGCATTAGCCAGGGTGGCGGCCGCGACAGCCTTCTCGTCTTCTGCGCTCGCTGCCTGGGCGCGTGCGGCGTCGAGAGCAGCGCTCGCCTCGGCGAGCGCCTCCGCCGTCACATCGAGATCGGCCACCCCTTGACGCTGTCGCTCCAGGTTCGTGCGTTGTGCGGCGAGATCGCCAGCGCGCGCGGCCAAGCGCCGGCCGCGGGCATCGAGCTCGGCGATTCGACGCTGGATCGCGCTGCGATGGGTATCGGCCGATGCGCGTGCCGCGGTCAGGGCGCTGAAATCGGCGTCAAGTCGATCGACTTCCGCACTGATTGAGGCCAGCGCGGCGGTCGCCACGGACCGTGCCATGGCTTCCCCTTCCTGAGAAGCCTCAATTCGGGATTTTTCAGCAGCAATATGCGCCAGCGCCGCGTCGGCATCGGCAATCAGAATCCGCTCGCGCTGAACATCGGCGGCCGCCTGGTCGAGCCGCAGACGGCAGGCCTTCTGGTCGGCCGCGATACGACGCTCCTCGGCGTCGAGCCCGTCCTGGGCCAGGGTCAAACGCTGAAGGTCGGCGGCCGTTTCGGCGTCTTTACGGCGCATATCCGGCACGGCGGCGGTGGCGGCGGCGTGATGTGCCGCGGCGTCTGCCGCGAGCGCTGAAGCGGCATCGACAACGGCCCGCGCTTCAATCGCTTTCTGGTGAGCATCGCTCACCGCCATGCCTGCGGATTGCCAATGTAGCGCATAGGCGCGCAATTCCGTTGTGCGAATCTGTTCGGAAAGCGCGCGATAGCGGCCGGCTTGGCGCGCCTGTTGCGAAAGACCCTGATGCTGCGCTTCAAGGGTCGCCACGACATCGTCGAGCCGTTCAAGATTCGTTTCCGCCGAGCGCAGCCGGATATCGGCCTCATGACGGCGAGAATGCAGGCCGGTGATCCCGGCGGCTTCCTCGAGAATGACTCGCCGCTCCTGTGGCCTCGCCGCGATCAGGCTGCCGACCTGCCCTTGGCTGACGATGGCTGTCGATCGCGCCCCGGTGGCGGAATCGGCAAGAAGAAGGTGAACATCGCGGGCCCGCACCTCCTTGCCGTTGACGCGATAGGTGGAACCGCGGGCGCGCTCGATCCGGCGGCTGATTTCCAGGGATTCGAAGCCGTCGAGCGGTGGCGCCGTTCGTGTCAGGTGGCTGAGTTCGATGACGACCTCGGCCACGTCGCGCGCCGGACGCGCCACGGTGCCGCTGAAAATGACATCGTCCATTTCTCCGCCGCGCATCTGCCTGGCGGAGGATTCACCCATCACCCAGCGCAACGCCTCGATAAGGTTGGATTTGCCGCATCCGTTCGGGCCGACGATTCCCGTCAATCCGGGTTCGATCGAGAGATCGATCGGGTCGACGAACGACTTGAAACCGGCGATCCGCAGCTTGTTGAGATGCGCTACCGGGCGC
>CAZRWU010000011.1:0-37601 GCA_964603915.1 uncultured Rhodospirillaceae bacterium | reverse complement strand
CGCTCAAATTGCTGTGGCCATCCGCATCGATGGAGCAGACGTCGGCGCGGCAAACGATCAGCCGTCGTCCGGGCTTGAGCACGTGGCCATGCGCGAGAATGGCGACTCCGGCCGCGGGGGCCAGCAGGTTCACCTTGTATTCGGCTCCGACGACATTCCACTCCGATGGCACAAGCGTGGCTGCGGCGGCGCCCATGACCGCCTCGGCGACGCTTCCGATCACGCCGCCATGGAAAACCCCGTTCTGCTGGCCGACCTCCGGGCGGTAGGCGACACGAAATGCGACGTCGCCCGGATCGATTCTGGCCACCGTCACGCCGATCAGCTTGAGGTAGCCTTGGGCGGCGACGTAGCGCTCGACAAAGGCGCGAAAATCCGGATTGCGGGGTTCAAATTGGCTCAAAACCGGTTCCTTTTTAGCAAATTACAGAACAGACGCGGGCGCACCTTTTTACGCGGGCGCTTCCGGTGCGCGCAAGACGCATCGGGGCGCCGCGGCTCCGCCAAACTTGCCACGCGCTGTCCTTCCCTTATATAGCGATAGATAATCCCGCCTTCCGCGCTCGCCCTCACGCCCGCAAGCCGGCAGGATTCCGAGAGGTCTCTTCTTTCACCTTGCGTTGAGGTTTTGCGGTGTACAAGTCGAAGAGCCAGCTGCGTCCGAGATGCGACCAACGTTTATCATTGGCCGGCTTGATCGCGGCATTGGGTCGCAGCCGGCCATGAAACGGCTGACGGTCGATCACAAGACGGTGTACAGCTACGCCAACCCGGTCGGGCTTGGCCCGCATCGCATGATGATCCGGCCGCGCGACAGTCACGACATTCGCCTTCTCGACACTCGGCTGGTGATTGAGCCGGCTCCGGTGCGCATCACTTGGCTGCATGACGTTTTCAGCAACTCCGTCGGACGCGTCGAATTCGAGGGGCGGACCGAGAGGTTGTCGATCGAGAGCCGAATTGTCCTGCAACGTTATGCTCCTGACGTGGAAATCTTTCCTCTTGCTCTTTCTGCCGAGAACTATCCCTTTCGCTACGCCGATGAAGATTTGCCCGATCTGCTGCACTTGATCCGCCGGCACTACCCTGACCCGCACAACGAAGTCGAGCGCTGGGCGAGAAGCTTCCTGTTGAACGCCGACACCACGCCGACGAAGCACCTCCTGCTGACGATGACACAGGCGATCAAGAACGACTTTACCTATAAGGCGCGCGAGAGCGAGGGAACGCAAACGCCGTTGGAGACCCTCGAATGGCGCTCGGGCACATGCCGAGATTACGCATTGCTGATGATGGAAGCGCTCCGCGCTCTTGGCCTGGCAACGCGCTTTGTGACTGGCTATCTCTATGATCCCGCCGTCGACGTTGGCGAGGATACCATGATCGGCGGCGGTGCGACTCATGCGTGGGTATCGGTATACCTACCGGGGGCGGGTTGGACCGAATTCGATCCGACCAACGGCTGCGAAAGCGGTGCCAATCTCATCCGGGTGGCTGCGACTCGGGATCCCAGTCAAGCGATCCCGATAAGCGGAACCTGGAGCGGCAACGAAGGCGATTTCAAGGGCTTGAGCGTTGAAGTCAATGTCTCGGCCGGGTGAACGGCGGCTACGATCCGCTAAAAACCGGCGACGCTGACAGAAAAAAATCTTGCTTTTCCCTGGCGTGTTTGTCACGGGTAATAGACAACTCATACGTGAGGAAGTGGTGCTATGATGAACAGGCGTTTTGTTGTGGTCGTGGCGGCCGGGCTCGTACTGGCGGCCTGCCAAGGCGGCTACGCGGGCCGTACCTATACGCCGGTGATTGACGTCTACGGATCTCCGGGAAAGGACCCGGCGATGTATTCCGATGACCTGGCGGCCTGTCAGCAGCTTGCCGAGCAGCGTAGCCAGGTTACGGAAGCGGCGCGGGGCGCCGGGGTTGGGGCGGCCGTCGGCGCCGCGGGCGGCGCGATCGGCGGCGCCTTCGCGGGGAGACCTGGCCTGGGCGCTGGAATCGGCGCGGCCAGCGGGGCATTTCTGGGTGGCACCAGCAGTGGCTTCCAGGGCAACGTCAGTCGGCAGGACATCGTCATCAGCTGCATGCGGAACCGCGGCTGGAGTGTCGTCGGCCGCTAGAGCCACGGACGAGCGAGGGCGGCCGAGCCCCTAACGCCCCTCACCGCAAGCGACGGCAAAAAGGAAGGGCGGCGTTTTCACGCCCTTCCGATCGTCTCTTGTCCTCGCAGTGGTGACGCCGCCGACGTCGAGGTCCGCTTACGAGCCGGCGCGCCCTGGTAACTCTCGCTCGCCGGCTATTTTTCTCATTGCGGAGTTCTCGCCGCTGATGGAGACCACGACCAGTCAATCGTCGGTGCGGGGAGCCTTCGTGACAAGCTACTTGGCGGCGCTGCGGCCGTACGCGATTCTCAGCGCGGGTCTGTTCAGCATTGGCGCCGTCGCCGGGATAATCGCCCTGGCGTGGCTCCCCGAGGCGGCCACCGGCGTCGAGGATTCTCTGGCCCAGTTCGTGCAAGTCGCGCAGGGGCTGCGCCCGGCGGAACTGTTCGTGTTCATCGTTGTGAACAATGTCGTCAAGGCGGCGGTGATGATGGGCCTTGGCCTCGTGTTCGGCTTGGTGCCGATATTCTTCCTGGTGTCCAACGGCATTGTCCTGTCGGTGGCGGCGGCGCTTATTGCCCAGCAAGCCGGCGTATGGGCGACGATCGGCGGGTTGTTGCCCCACGGCGTTATCGAAGTTCCCGCGGTGCTGCTGGCGGCGGCGGTCGGTCTGCGGCTGGGGGCGCTGACGATCGAGCGCCTCAGGCGACCCGACACGAAGGTCAAGGCGGAGATCGTCAAGGCGTGGCGCTTTTTCGTCGCGCTGGTCCTGCCCGCGCTCATCGTTGCCGCGCTCATCGAAACCTTTGTCACCCCGGTCATCTTGACGATAATACGAGGATAGCCAAAAGGCGATGGTCCCTCAGTGACGAAGACACGACATCACATCGTCGTACCGGGGCAGGTTGCCGAGCGGCCCGAGGCCAGTCAGCGTAAGAGGCGCCTCGATCAGACGCCGCGCCACGCGCCGGACCGCGTCGACATCGACAGCGGTAACCTTGCTCACAACTTCATCGAGTGAAAGCGGCCGGCCAAAGACGACGAGTTGCCGCGCCAACTGCTCGCAACGGGCGCTCGTACTTTCCAACGACATCAATATGCTCGACTTGAGCTGGGCCTTGGCGCGCGTCACTTCCGCTTCGCTGACATCGGAGGCGACCTTGACCATTTCGGCGCAAACGAGCGGGATCAACTCCGCCACCTCGCTTTCGCCGGTGCCAGCATAGATGCCGAACAGGCCCCCATCGATGAACGACGTGGGGAAAGAGTAGATACTGTAGACAAGACCCCGCTTCTCGCGAACCTCTTGAAACAGCCGCGACGACATTCCGCCACCGAGAAGCGTCGAGAACACGGACATGGCGTAGAAGTCGGGATCGCGATAGGCGACACCTTCGAACCCGAGAATGACGTGGGCCTGTTCGAGGTCGCGGTTATCGCGGCAGTCGCCGCCGATATAGCGCGCGGGTTCGCGAGGTTTCTCGACGCCAGCCGGAAGAGCGCCCAACGCATTGCCGGCGAGTTCGACCAGGCGCTCGTGCTCGATCCGGCCCGCCGCCGCCAGGACGATCCCCGACGCTCGGTAATGCGCGTTCACATAGGCAAGGAGCGCCTCGCGGGGGATTCTCCGGATCAGATCCACGCTTCCCAGGACCGAGCGGCCGAGCGGCTGGTGGGGGAAGGCTGTCTCCTGAAATCGATCGAACACGATGTCGTCCGGCGTGTCGTGAGACTGCATGATCTCCTGGATCACTACCGCTCGCTCACGCTCCAGTTCCTCCGCGTCCATCTTTGCGTTCTGGACGATGTCGGCGAGAATATCGACGGCGAGTTCGGCGTCGTCCTTCAACACCTTGGCGTAATAGGCGGTGTACTCGCGCGACGTGTGCGCATTGAGATGACCGCCGACAGCCTCGATTTCTTCGGCAATGGCGCGGGCGTCGCGGCGCTCCGTGCCTTTAAACACCATGTGTTCGATCAAGTGCGAGGCGCCGTTAATCGTTGCGTCCTCGTCGCGGGCGCCGGCATCGATCCATACGCCGACGGAGACGGTTTCGACGGTGTCCATCGCGTCGCTCGCCACCCGCAAGCCGTTGTCCAACGTCGAGACACGGATATTCGTCATGCTTCAGGCCTCTCGTTCCGCCAGTGTCGTCGTTACGTAATGCTTGAGGGTCGTGAGGTCAGCGGGCAAGACCTCGTACCGCTCAGTAAGATTAAAGAGATTATCGAGTTGCGGCGGCAGGGCCGGGTGAATGCCGGCCGCCGCCGCCACGGCCTCGGGAAACTTTGCCGGGTGCGCCGTCGCCAGCGCCACCGTCGGCGCGTCGGCGGCGCGGCCGGCGGCCCGGCTGGCGGCGACGCCAATGGCGGTATGCGGGTCGATCAGGATGCCAGAACGATCGAAGACATCGCGAATCGCCGCCTTGGTTTCCTCATCGTCGAAACGGACGGCGGTGAACAGTGAACGGGCATGCCTGAGACGGTCTGCGTCGACTTCGAAGGCTCCATGCTGGCGGAATGCCGCCATCAGCCGCCGCACCGCGGAGCCGTCGCGGTCGTACAGCTCGAACAGCAGCCTCTCGAAGTTGCTCGACACCTGAATGTCCATGCTTGGGCTGATCGTCGGGAACACCTGGCCCAGTTCCATCCGCCCCGTCGCGAAGAACCGGGTGAGAATATCGTTACGGTTGGATCCGATGATCAGTCGCTTGATCGGCAAGCCGATCCGGCGCGCGACATAGCCCGAGAACACATTGCCGAAATTACCGGTGGGAACGGAAAATGCGACGGGCTTTTCCGGCGCGCCAAGAGCCAGGGCGGCTCGGAAGTAGTAAACGACCTGGGCTACGATCCGCGCCCAGTTGATGGAGTTGACCGCGCCAAGTCGGAAACGCTCGCGGAAAGGCGCGTCGTTGAACATGTCTTTGACAAGAGCCTGACAGTCATCGAACGTCCCCTCGATGGCGATGTTGTGAACGTTGCCGGAGGTCACGGTGGTCATCTGGCGCCGCTGCACCTCCGAGACCCGCCCAAGAGGGTGAAGCATGAAAATCTCGATAGTCGGACGATCGCGACACGCCTCGATCGCGGCCGATCCGGTGTCGCCGGAGGTGGCGCCGACCACGGTCATCCGCTCGCCGCGTCGCGTGAGCACCAATTCGAACAGCCGCCCGAGCACCTGAAGAGCGTAGTCTTTGAAGGCAAGGGTGGGGCCGTGAAAGAGTTCCAGCAACCACTCGCCGTCGCCAATCGGTTTCAACGGCGCAACGTCTTGATGACCAAACCGGCGGTACGCATCCGAAGTAATCTCGCCAAGTTCCGCTTCGCTGATCGCCGGAACCGCAAAGGCCGCGATGACCCGCGCGGCGAGAGCGGGATAGTCCATCTCGCTCATCAGCTTCAGCGCGTCCGGGGAGAACCGCGGCCAGCGTTGCGGCAGATACAGGCCGCCGTCTGTCGCGAGCCCCGCGACGACGGTGTCGTCGAAGGCCAGAAGGGATGCATCGCCGCGCGTGCTGATATACTTCACACTGAACGCTTTCGCTGAATCATGAAAAAAACCGTGTCCATTCCCTGCTTTCCGGCAACAAAACGCACTCCGCGCGCGCCGTCAACCGATTGATTTTCCGGATCTTCCAAATGCGCCGATGGCGATCAGGCGGCGAGATAGCGCTTGTGGAGATGGCGCTCGAAACTTTTCGGGTCGAGGGGGCGTCCGGTGGCTTCAATCAACATCTCGCGCGGCGTCAACAACGAGCCCTTGCCATGAACGTGGGCGCCCAGCCAGGCAAGGAGGGGCGCAAACGAGCCCGATGCAATTTCTTCTGCAATCTCGGGCTGACGCGCCACCGCTGCCTCAAAGAGTTGCGCCGCGGTCATGGCTCCAAGGGTATAGGTCGGGAAATATCCCCAGGCTCCGTCATACCAGTGGATGTCCTGCAGGCAGCCGAGCCGGTCATCAGGTGGCGTCAGGCCGAGAAGCTCGCGCATGCCTTGATTCCAGGCGCCCGGCAAATCGCGGGCCTCCAGCTCTCCCGCCACCATCGCCTTTTCGAGCCGGTAGCGCAGAATGACATGCGCCGGATAAGTGACTTCGTCGGCGTCCACTCTGATGTAACCGGGTTCGACACGAGTGTAGAGGCGATAAAAATTGTCGACGTTCCAGGCGTCGCCCTCGCCGCCAAAGGCGCTCTTGACCCTCGGCGCGATCAACGCGAGAAACTCGCGCGAGCGGCAGACCTGCATCTCGATCAGCAGGGACTGGCTTTCATGCAGCGCCATGCCGCGCGGTTCTCCCACCGGTTGACCGCGCCACGCCTGGGGCAGGCCGCGCTCGTAGAGGGCGTGGCCGGTTTCATGAAGAACGGCCATCAGCGCCGAAGCGAAATCGTCCTCGTCATATCGTGTGGTGATTCTGACGTCGTCGGGGGTTCCGCCACAGAAGGGGTGAAGGCTGACGTCAAGGCGGCCGTGGTTGAAGTCGAAACCAAGCATTTGCATCAGGCTGACGGCGAGTTCCCGCTGCTTCTCGATCGAAAAGGGCCCCTTGAGCGGCAAAACTTCCGGCTCTGTCGATTGTCGATTGAGGACCTTCTGGAGAAATTCCTTGAGGAACGGCTCCAATTCATCGAACACACGGTCGATTTCCGCGCTTCGGACGTCTGGTTCGTATTCGTCAAGCAGCGCGTCGTAAGGCGACAGGCCAAGTTGTTCGGCCTTGGCGACCGCCGTTTCCCGAACAAGCGCCAGAACGCTCTCCAGCTTCGGCAGAACGCTGGAAAAATCGGCCTCCGCGCGCGCCGATCGCCATGCCGCCTCGCATGCCGACACTGCGCGCGACAGCGCCTCCACCTGAGGCTGCGTCAGCGCCGTCGCATGTCGCCAGCTTCGCCGCATTTCTCTGAGGTTTGCCGATTGCCAGAGGTCGAGCCCGCCGCTGTCCTCGGCGGCAGCGAGCAGCTCGCCGATTTCCGGCGCGGTCAGCAAGCCATGGCGCAGCGATTTCAGCACCGCCAGCTGTTCGCTCCGCGCTTGGGTTCCACCGCGCGGCATCATCGTCGCCAAGTCCCAATGAAGCATGGCCTCGGCGTCGCGCAGAGCGAGCAGCCGCCTGAATCTGTCCTCGAGTTCCCGATAGGCGACGTTCATGGCAATGCGCCCCTAGATGACGCCTTGCAACGCCCGGTCGACGAGAAGAGAGCCAAACAAGAGGAACAGGTAAAGAATGGTATAGAAAAACATCGCCCGCGCCGACTCCATCCCGTCATCGCGCCAGACCTTGGCGGCATGCCGGACCAAGCCGATGTTGAGCAAAATGACGGCGGCGGCATAGAATGCCCCTGACAGCCCGACGACAAGCGGCGAAAACGTCGCCGGAACGAGGAGCGCGGTGTATGCGAAGATCTGCCGTCGCGTCGCCTGCTCGCCGGCAACGACCGGCAGCATCGGGACTCCCGCCCGGTCGTAGTCCGCGCGCCGGAACAGCGCCAGGGCCCACGAATGGGGTGGCGTCCACAAAAAGATGATGGCAAAGAGACTGATCGCGCCAAGCCCGATGTCGCCGGTGGCGGCGGCCCAGCCGATCATCGGCGGAAAAGCGCCGGCGGCGCCGCCAATCACGATATTGTAGGGCGTTCGTCGCTTAAGCCAAATGGTATAGAGAAAGACATAGTAAAGAATGGTTAGCGCGAGAAGAGCCGCCGCCACCGCGTTGACGACGATTGTCATGACCGCCACCGAGGCCAGCGCAAGAACGCTGCCGAAGACGAGCGCCGCCCTGGGATGAAGTCGGCCGGCAGGAAGAGGCCGGTTCATGGTGCGGATCATTTCGCGGTCGATGTCGCGATCGTACCACATGTTTATGGCCCCGGCGGCCCCGGCGCCGACGGCGATGCACACGACCGCGATGATGCCGATGATAGGGTCGACCGACGCTGGCGCAAGGAGAAGGCCAACAAAACCGGTGAAAACAACGAGGGACATCACCCGCGGCTTCAGCAAAATCGCATAGTCACGCACGCTGAAGCGCGGTTCCGTCGGAACGTCTGCTGTCTGAATATCGCTCGCCAGAAGCTCGCGAGCGCGCTGGCTGTGAACTGTCGACACGTTATCTGATCCCTTCTCTCCCCATCTGGCGCACAACGTTATGGCTGCAATCGGCTAACGAGATGCCCGTTGCCGGCGCGCGGTGAAGTCAACAGTGCCGTTGCGGTTATCCAGATGAACATGATCCCGCCAACGATGGCGATCAAGGCGCCAAGGCCGTTCATGGCCATGCCAAGCACCGCGCCGAAATCCTGCAGTCCCTGCTCGGCTCCGGCCGTCTTTCGCGGCGCTCCGAATCCGCCGGCGAGGAACAGACCGATGCAGGCCATGAGTTGCCCGCCGGCAAACAGGAAAATCTGACTGTAAAGGACCTTTGACGGTTGTACCGAACGGCCCACCGCCGGCAGGAACAGCGTGTAGAACAGTCCCATGAACGCCAGCGTGATCGAGGCGATGACGCCGTGGTAATGAGCCGGCGTACGCGTATCGGCGCCGTCGACGAACAGGCCGAATGCGCCGCCAACCATGAACAAGGTCGCCGACAGCGCGACGCAGAGGAAGGCGACGTCGCGCCAGAGAGCGGGCGTTCGGGCGGCCTGCGACCCGATCACGAGAATAACGGCGACAGCCGCCGGTCCGAGCGCATACTGAAGATTGGTGAAGGCTGACGTCTGCTCGGCCGCGAACGGCGGATAAACGACATAAAACCATGGCGCCAGCAGCGCGATGGCGGCAAGAAAACCAGTGGCGATCATTGCGGCCCGTTCCAGCCGGGCCGGAACAGCCAGGACGGCGCCGGCGAGGAACAACCAGGCGATAATCAGCATCTGGGTGTTAAGGAATTGCAGCACGTGGCCGCCGCCCCAAAACAACTCTTCGTTGAAGGCGTAAGAAGGGGCTTGTCCCCGAAGCAGCCAGTAGGCCATCCCGAAACAAACGAGCGCGATCAGATAGACCCCCGCGCTCATTGTGACTGCGCATACCACGGGCTGTCGGCTGGCTCTGCGGCCGGGAAGGTTGACCAGCAGACGCGCGACCGCAAGAAGCATCGCCACCGCCATCGTCAACAGCCCGGCGTAGTATAGCGGATCGATGATGGTCGGTACGTAGTTATTGAGCGTCGCTTCGCCCCGATCCATCAGCGCCGGCACGAAAAGGAGGGGCAGGGCCGCCGTCATGGCGAGAGTCGCGGCGCGGCCGAGGCCGGCGAGGCGCGGCGACGGTCCCGCCAGCGCGTGCGTCGCGATCACAAGCAGCCCCCCGAAGAGCGCCAGGAACCACACCACGAACGAAAACACGACGTGAATGACGAGCCCCTTCCGGAAAAAACCTAGAGGCCAGGAAAACAGCGTCTCGATACCTGGAAGCCGGGACAAGGCGAGGAGAAACGCGAAGATCCCGGCAACCGCCAGCGAACCGACGGCAATGAGAGACCATGCCCGCAGTTCTTTGCCAAGCGCTGGTCCGAGGTCGACGGCAGCGTACCAGTTGGCATTTCGCGCTGCCTGCGGTCGCGCCCGCGCAGGCCATGTCGTGCTAGCCATCGGCATAGCCCCCTTGTTCAAAGGGAAAGAGGTGAACGGCCATTATATAGACGACCACCCCGGAGATGGCGACGTACATCCACAGCGGCCAAGTCCAGCGGGCAATGCGCTTGTGGCGATCGAACCGGCCGGTGAAGGCGCGAAACACGGTGATCGGGACCAGGGGCGTGATGACCACGGCGATGATGATGTGAGCGATCAGAATCGAGAAGTAGATCGGACGGATCACGCCCGTGCCGCCAAACTTGGCAAGGCCGGAATTGAAGTGATAGATAAGATAGGTCACAAGAAACGCCGCTGAAACAGCGAGTGCGCCGACCATGCAGGCTTTGTGTCGCTCTCGATCGCCGTTCAGAATATAGTAAAGGCCGCCGGCGAGAAAGACGATTGTCACCCCGTTCAGGGCAGCGTTGACGTGAGGAAGTTGGTGAATTTCCAGCATTCTATTGATTTTCTGTTGGTCCCGCAGCCAATGTTTCAAAGTGGTGCGCAATGGGTGTTGTGCTTCCTCATTGCAATGACCTCCATTTGCGTCACCGTTCTTAGCTCACTGTTAGCCCCAGCCGATCTTAAAAAAAATGCTCGCATACATTGCCAGAGCCGCTGCCGCGAGCACCACGCCCAATACGCGCTTGTTCACCCGTTCGTTGCGCATGCCTAACTCACCTTCCATTGCACGTTCGTGGGAGGGCCGATCGCTCCGACGCACGCGTGTTGCGCTCCTGCCGTCGACACCTACACTGCCCAATTGCGAAAGAAAATCCTTTTCATGCAGTTTCCCTCATGTTAGCTAACCGCTGAATTCCAGTCCATGGTTGGAAGGAAACCACGGGTTCATGGGCAACGCCGCCGCCGCGCAGCGGACATCAGCTCTGGGCCGTGTGATCTTCGACTCCCAATTGGGGACGGAAGCACGTAAATTGAAGCACCAGATGATGGGCGGGTAGACCCGAACGGATGGAAGAGGGGATATGCGGAACAAAGTGCCATTGCTCGCGGTGTTGATTGCTGTTGGACTGGTTGCGTTGGTCAACCCGGTATGGGCTGCCGAGGGCTTGGCCCATCCATGGCAGCTTTCGCTTCAGGAACCGATGTCGCCGGTAATGGAGCGCGTGACCAGCTATCATACCTTGCTGCTGATCGTGCAGTTCGCGATCGTGGCTTTGGTGCTGGCCATCCTCGCCTACTGCATCATCCGGTTCAACGCCAAGCGCAATCCGGTGCCGTCGCGAACGTCCCACAACACCGTGCTTGAGATCGTCTGGACGGCGCTGCCCGTGGTTATTCTGATCATTATCGCCATCCCGGGCCTGAGGCTGCTCTATTACCATGACCGCGCCCTGGAATACGACATGACTCTGAAAGTGGCGGGACATCAATGGTACTGGACTTATAGCTATCCCGATCATGGCGACTTCATGTTCGACAGCATTATGGTGCCGGACGATGAATTGGAGGAGGGACAGCCACGGCTTGTCTCGGTGGACAACCGCATCGTTCTGCCTGTCGACACGAATATCCAGATCCTGCTCACGGGTGAGGATGTGATCCACGCCTGGGCGGTGCCCGCGCTCGGCATCAAGGTCGACGCCACGCCGGGCCGGATCAACGAGCGTTGGGTTCGGATCAACGAGGAAGGCGTCTATTACGGCATGTGCTCGGAGTTTTGCGGCATCAATCACGCCTTCATGCCGATCGAGGTTCATGCCGTCTCCAAAGAGGCTTTCGCCGAATGGGTGACCCAGGCTCAGGAGGAATTCGCCAATCGAGACTCGCGTCCCGCCGTCGATGTCGCGGCGACGCAAGGACACGCGCGCTAAACATCGCAAGTTTCAAGAACGTGCGGAGTGAAGGGAAGGTTTGACGATGGCATATGGAGTCGCCGCCGGACATGACGAACACGCGCACCATCCCACCGGATGGAAGCGCTGGGTCTACTCGACGAATCACAAGGACATCGGCACGATGTATATCATCTTGTCGATCATTGCCGCGATCCTTAGCGGCATGATGTCCTGGTTCATTCGTCTCGAACTGGCTGAACCCGGCATCCAGTTCATCGAGGACTTTCAGTTCTATAACGTTCTTGTGACGGCGCATGGCTTCACCATGGTCTTCTTCGTGGTGATGCCGGCGTTGATCGGCGGTTTCGGCAACTGGTTCGTGCCGCTGATGATCGGCGCGCCGGACATGGCGTTCCCGCGCATGAACAACGTCAGTTTCTGGCTCACCGCCGCCGGTTTCCTGCTGCTCCTCATTGCCGGGGTGGTTGGTTCCGGGCCGGGCACCGGATGGACCGTGTATCCGCCTCTCAGCACGGCGACCTATCATCCCGGACCGGCCGTCGACTTCGCCATTCTTGCCCTCCACGTCGCCGGCGCCGGTTCCGTGCTGGGCGCGATCAATTTCATCACCACGATCCTCAACATGCGCGCGCCCGGCATGACGCTCCACCGGATGCCGCTGTTCGTGTGGTCGATCCTGGTCACCGCCTTTCTGTTGCTGCTCGCGCTTCCGGTCCTCGCCGGCGCGCTGACGATGCTGTTGACGGACCGCAATTTCGGCACCGCGTTCTTCGATGTCGCGGGCGGCGGCGATCCGGTGTTGTGGCAGCACCTGTTCTGGTTCTTCGGTCATCCTGAGGTCTATATCATCGTGCTGCCGGCGTTCGGCATCATCAGCCAGATCGTGTCGACGTTCTCGCGCAAGCCGGTGTTCGGCTATCTCGGCATGGCCTATGCGATGGTCGCGATCGGTTTTGTCGGCTTCATCGTGTGGGCGCACCACATGTTCACCACCGGTCTCAGCGTCGATGCCCGTGCATACTTCACGGTCGCGACCTTGATCATCGCGGTGCCGACAGGCATCAAGATCTTCAGTTGGCTCGCCACCATGTGGGGCGGCTCGATCGAGCTGAAGACCCCCATGCTCTACGCCATCGGCTTCATCTGGTTGTTCGTTATCGGCGGCGTCACCGGAGTGGCCCTGGCGAACGGCGGCTTCGACTTCGTGGTGCACGATACCTACTATGTCGTCGCGCATTTCCACTACGTGATGGCCATCGCGGCGATCTTCGCGATGTTCGGCGCCTACTATTACTGGGCGTCGAAAATGTTCGGCCACGACTACAACGAGACTCTCGCCAAGCTCCAGTTCTGGGTTTTCTTCATCGGCGTCAACGTGCTGTTCTTCCCGCAGCACTTCCTGGGGCTCGCCGGCATGCCGCGGCGGATTCCCGATTACCCCGACGTCTACGCCGGCTGGAACATGGTCAGCTCCATCGGCGCCGCCATCACCATGATCGGAACCATTATGTTCCTCTTCAACGTCTGGCACACCTATCGCTACGGCAGGAAGGCTGCGGCCAATCCGTGGGGTGAGGGGGCGACGACCTTGGAGTGGACGGTTCCCTCTCCGGCGCCGTTCCACACGCACGAGGAATTGCCCGTGATCGGAAGCGCGGGGCGGCCGAAGCACACCTTGCCTCCTGGCGTCGCGTCGCGGCCGGCCGAATGACGGCGCCCCG
This sequence comes from uncultured Rhodospirillaceae bacterium, assembly GCA_964603915.1. GTDB lineage: Bacteria > Pseudomonadota > Alphaproteobacteria > Rhodospirillales > Defluviicoccaceae > REEP01. Next base: position 24,381 of record CAZRWU010000011.1, on the reverse strand, counting down.
GCGCGCTTTATCGCAACGAGACCGATGATCGGATGAGACAGATCGGATGAGCCCAACGAAGCGAAGGAACAAGACAGCCACGGCAGTGATTCTCGGCAGCGTGGTTGCCGGAATGGTGGGCTTGTCGTTCGCGTCGGTGCCGCTTTATCGGCTGTTTTGCGAAGTCACCGGTTATGGAGGAACGCCAAAGACGGTGGGCGTAAGCGCGCCCACCGGCGTGGTCGACCGTGTTGTGAGAGTGCGCTTCGACTCCAATGTCAACCAAGCCCTCCCGTGGCGGTTTCGCCCCGCGCAACGGGAAGTCACGGTGAAGATCGGCGAAGAGCGGCTCATTCATTATGAGGCGGTCAATCTGTCCGACCGGCCGGTCAGCGGGACCGCAACGTTCAGCGTAACCCCCTACAAAGCCGCTCAATACTTCGCCAAGATCGAGTGTTTTTGCTTCACCGAACAAAGGCTGGAGCCCGGACAGTCGGTCTCGATGCCGGTGATCTTCTATGTCGATCCGGCAATGGTGGAGGACATGAATGCGCAGGATGTGAAGGTGATCACACTTTCATACACCTTCTACCCGATCGACGAGGATGCGCAGGAAGAAACGCAAACGTCGGCGGCCGACCCCGAGGTCCAGGTGCGGCGCGTGGCGCTCGGCGGCTAAAAAACGTAAACTGGAGGTCAATCCTTTTCGGGGGAGCAGATATGGCACACGAGGCGAAATCCCATCCATTTCATATGGTCGATCCCAGCCCATGGCCGGTCCTGGGTACGGCGGCCGCGCTGATCATGGCGATCGGCGGCGTCTGGTTCATGCATGAGGGACCGCCTTGGGTTCTCCTCGCCGGCGTTGCCCTGCTTATCTACACGTTCTACGGCTGGTGGCGCGACGTCGTCGTGGAAAGCCGAAGCGGCGAGCACACCGAGACGGTCAGGCATGGCTTGCGGGTCGGAGTGCTGCTCTTCATTGCCTCGGAAGTCATGTTCTTCTTCGCCTTCTTTTGGGCCTTCTTTGACGCCACCGTGCCGGCATTCAGCCGGACCGCGCATGAGGTGTGGCCACCGGAAGGCGTCGTTCCGTTCGAGACGTGGGGTTTGCCGTTTCTCAACACCTTGATCCTGCTCACCTCCGGGGCGACAGTCACGGCGGCGCATCATGCCATTCGCGAGGGGGAACAGCAAAAGATGGTCTTCTGGACCGGTCTGACGGTGCTCCTTGGGGTGATCTTCCTGTTCCTTCAAATGTTCGAGTATAGCCACGCGGCGTTCGGCTTCCGTGACGGCATCTACTCCTCGACCTTCTACATGGCGACCGGATTCCACGGCTTTCACGTGTTCGTCGGAGTGTGCTTCCTGACCGTCTGCTTCTTCCGGGCGCGGGCAAGGCATTTTACTGCCGAGCATCATGTCGGCTTCGAGGCCGCCGCTTGGTACTGGCATTTCGTCGACGTCGTCTGGTTGATCCTGTTTGTATTCATCTACTGGTGGGGCGGCTCTGGCTATCAGGGAGCGTTTCACTGAGGCGGGGGCGTGAAAAGCCCGCGCGTAAAGTTGGTCCCTAACGCTTGAGCCGACATGGAGAAGCGGAACGATACAACGTGGCGAACGCTCCTCAACGGGACCTTGGCGCGATGTCCTCGCTGCGGGAAGGGTCGCTTGTTCAACGGCTTTCTTGAGATTGCCGAGCATTGTAACGTATGTGGCCTCAATTTGTCGGGACATGACGCGGGCGACGGCCCGGCGGTGGCTGGCATATTCATTCTTGGTTTTGGTATCATGGGACTGGCGTGGGGACTGGAGCGGTGGCTGGAGCCGCCATTATGGCTCCACGCCGTTCTATGGATTCCGCTCACGGTGGCCAGCGCGGTCGTTCTGCTGAGGCCGCTCAAGGGTCTCACCGTTGCGATCCAATACCAGGTCCGCTCTGTCGAGGAACCGGACCGTCCGGGCGGAGCCTGAAGGAGGTGCGGCGGTGGCTGCTCGCCATTCGCCGCGAGGGAGAGGCTAGATCTCGCCGTGGCAACAGCGCTTTATCAATTTCCCGTCGATATCCATCGCGTCAGCGTCGACCGCTCCGGCCACTGGCTGGCGGCGGGATGGCGCGATTTTCTCCGCGCGCCACTGGTCAGCTTGACCTATGGCGGCGTGTTCACCGCGATCAGCTTTCTCATCGCCTACGGCCTGATCGCCGCCGGGCTGGGCTCTCTCGTGCTTCCCTTGGGCGGCGGTTTCGTCCTGCTCGCGCCCATCTTTGTCGTCGGGCTCTATGACGTCAGCCGGCGCATCGAGCTGAACCGCGACGTCTCGCTCGCGAACGTTTTCGGCGCCTTCCGGAACAACATCGGCCAGCTTTCGGCGATGGGTGTCGTGCTTTTGATCCTTTGGTTCGTCTGGGTCGAAATCGCGATCGTCTTGTTTGCGCTCTTCTTCAGTTCTGCGCCGCCGGCCCTCGATCAGTTCGTCAACGAGGCGCTGCTGACGACCAACGGCGCCCTGCTGCTGATCGTCGGCACCCTTATCGGCGCTGTTTTCGCGATCACCATCTTCACGATCACCGCCGTGTCGATCCCGATGATGTACGACCGCCCCGTCGATATTGCGACCGCCATTGCAACCAGCGTTCTGACGGTGCGGGCCAACTGGCGGGTGATGTTCGGATGGGCGGCGATGATCGCCCTGATCACCGTCTGCGCCGTCGCCACCTTTTTTATTGGCTTGGCGATCGCGCTGCCGGTGCTCGCTTACGCCACCTGGCACGCCTACCGCGACCTGGTCGAGGCACGCTACCCGATGACGGCCGAGGAAGCCGGTTTCGGCGCCGGAATCTGACGGGCGTCTTCCGAAGCCGCCCGCGCACGACCGGCGACGACGCGTCTACGTCTACGCGGCGCGCTCCCAAAAGGTCTCGCGCGAGGCGAACTGCGTCCACGCCGCGGGCAGTTGCGTCACCTGCTCCTGGCCATGGGCGGCGCAGCCGGCGACGAGACCGGCGGCGTAGGCGAGCCGCAATCTCTTGTCGGCGCCGCGCGTGCCGCCGATAAGATCCGCCGTCAGCGTGCGCGCAACGGAGAGATCGTTCATCGCGCCAAGGCTGTCCTGCAGCAGCTTCAAGGCGGCGAGATAGGGTTGGACGGCGTTATCGCTGTAGAGGCTCTCAAGGAATTCGACGGCATAGCGCAGCTTCTTGATCTGGATGCGCAGCCGGTGTCGCTCCTCGGCGTCCATCTGGCGGAGGCGCGCGCCGCGCCGGATGACCTTGCGGTGCCGGGCTTCGAGAACGCGCGCGGCGAATTCGCGAATGGGCGCATCGAGCCTACTGTCGGGTGCGACGCCGTCGCCCGCCTGCCGCCATGCCCGTTTTGCCGCCCAGGCTTCGAGACGCGCCTTCAGCCGGGCATACCGCCGCGAGCGGATCGCCGCCTGTGCCGTTCGATAGCCGCGATCCCGTCGCTGCATGGCGCGCTGGCGCAAAAGCGCGAGATCGGGATCTTCGGGCATGACCGCCATGGCCGGCGCCATGGTCTCGCTCACGAAAACATCCCAGTCGCGCGCTGGCCCGAGGGCGCCGATCAACCATTTGAGTTCACCGGTCAACCGGTTGGTCTGGCTTCCCGGCAGTAGGCCGTTGTAGAGCGAAATGCGCGAGCGCAGCCGCCGGACCGCGACCCGCATTTGATGGACCCCCTCCTCGTGACTGCGGGCAAGGACGCACGCCTCGTTCTTGGTGAGATGGGTGATGCCGTTGCGGACGGCTTCGCCGACGCCGTCCTCGGCGGAATTTTCCGGCGAAAGGACCAGAGGGTCGCTCTTGTGCCAGGACGGTGGATCGGCCATCGAAAACTGCTCCGCCATGTAGGCAGAGTCGATCATCTGGCGCATCGTTTCTTCTCCTGCCCCGCGGCAGCCGGGTCGGGCGGGTCGCCAAAAGCCCTTCGCGGCTCCTGCTCGGCATACGGATCTTCCACTTCGGCGGGCCATTCCGGGGCCATTTTTTTTGCCGCCGCACCTTCGCAGGAACAGCGCAATCTACCGCGCCCGCCCTCCGAAAGTCTACGAACAAGCGGTTCAATCAGTGAGAAGGTTTTGCTTCTATTTGGACCGTTTTCTTCAATTTTCACGCTAAGGAGGTGGTGATTCCAGCGCATCAAATTCTTGGACGCACCAGTTAACGATCAGAAGGCCCCCAAAAGAGGGCGCTCGGGGTCACCAGTTGGCAGCCGAAACCACCCAACGAGAGACCGTTTGGAGCGCATGTTGCGTGGCGGCTCTTGGATCATCGTTAAGGCGTACGCTTCACGCGCCGCTACTTGCTCGATCCGAGCGACGATAGTCTCAACTTTGGCTTCCTTACTGGTTGCATTCTGCTCTAGGACTATATTCCTTTACCCTTTGCCGCTGAGGCGAGGCCTAGGGGCGTGCGTGAAGCGGGCGCCCGCCGCGCTAAGCCCCTGGTCGTCGCGATTCGTCTTACAGGCTGATGTACTGGCGCAGGGCGTCGACCTCGGCTTCCGCTTCCTCGATCCGGCTCTTGACCACGTCGCCGATGCTGATGATGCCGACCAGCTTGCCGTCGTCGATTACGGGCACGTGACGAAACCGTTGCGCGGTCATCATCCCCATGATGGCGGCGACCGGATCCCGGGATGAACAGGTCACCACCCGCGTCGTCATGAGCTCGCCGACCCGCTTGGTGAAAATGCTCTCATGATGCTTGTGCATCGCGCGGACGAGATCGCGCTCCGAGAGGATGCCGGCGATCCTGTCATGCTCGTCGAGGACGAGAAGCGCGCCGATGCGTTTTTCTTCGAGTACCGCCAGCGCCGCCGCGATCGGCTCGCCGGGCCCGATCGTCACGATGTCATGGCCTTTCGTCTTGAGAATGTTCGATACGTACATGACAAGCCTCTCCTGTTCTTTTTGCTCAGACTCCGCTCACCGTCTTTTTGATCAGCATGTCGACCACGTCGCACAGGGCTTGGCGGTGACTGCGGCCCGCCTCGACCGACTCGGCGTAGGTCCGCAGTTGCTGATGAGCGCTTGTACCCCGCCTGAGGATCTCCCGGCAATGGATCACCTCACAGGCGCAGCCCAGCATTTCCGCGTCCACCGCCGTCAGCGCGATCAGTTCCTCAAGGAGCGCGTCGAAAGGCACCAGCTCCCCCTTGCCGAAGTCGATCAGGCCCTCGTCGATTCCATAGCGTTTGGCGCGCCAGCGGTTCTCGTCGATGAGCATGCGATCGTAGGTGCGCCAGCGTTGATTCTGCCGCCGCAGCCGATACAGCATGTGCAGGATGCACAAGTAAAGAGCGGCGATGGCGATGGCGTCGTCGAGTTCCGTACAAACGTCGCTGATGCGCATTTCCAGGGTCGGGAACTTGGCGCTCGGCCGGATGTCCCACCAGATCATGCTGGCGTCGTTGAACAGCCCGGCGCTGACCAGGACGGCGACGTGCCGCTGGTATTCCGAGGCTGAATCGAACCGGGACGGCAGGCCGGTGCGCGGCATCTCGTCGAACACGCTCAGCCGGTAGGATTTAAGCCCGCTGTTCTCGCCGCGCCAGAACGGCGAGGACGTGCTGAGGGCGAGCAGGTGCGGCAGGAAATACGAGACCTGGTTCATCAGGTCGATCCTCAGTTCCTCGTCTCCGATGCCGGCATGAACATGCATCCCGCAGATCAGGAGGCGGCGGGCGACACCTTGCATATCGCGGGCGAGAATGCGGTAGCGATCCTTGTTGGTGAACTTTTGCAACTGCCATTCCGAGAACGGATGGGTCGAGGCGGCGATCGGCGCCAGGCCGTAACGCTCGGCAACCTCGGCGACGCTGCGGCGAAGCCACGCGAGTTCCTCGCGCGCCTCCTGCACGGTCTTGCACACGCGCGTGCCGATTTCGATCTGGGACATCAGGAACTCCGGGCGGACCAGATCCTGGATTCTCGCCTCGCACTCGGCAAGCATCTCGGACGGCAGCTCGACGATAAGCTCCCGGGTTTCGCGGTCGACGAGGAGATATTCCTCCTCGATGCCGACGGTAAGCAGCGGCTCCGCTGTCATCAGAACATCTCGATCTTGTGAAGGTGATTCATCCGCAACACCGCTTCGAGGGAGTCGCCGAGGATATCTGTCCAGCGGCGAAGCTCCTCCACTATCTCGCAGTGGTCCTGGCGGATTTCCACGGCCGCGTTGGGGAGCCCGGCCGCGCCGGCATGAAGATTCAGTGTATAGGCGATCTCTCTTCCCGAATACGGCTCGTTGTCGCCGACATGCAGGTCGGCATGCTTGCGCAGCAGATCGAGCAGGGGCACCGCGATGCGCGGGTCGCGGTTCCACAGGATGCCGATGTCCCAAAGCCGGTCGCGGCCGCCGAACGACGGCGTGAAGGTGTGAATGGAGAACAGCAACGGCTCCGGCCCGCGGCGGCGCAGATGCGCGAACACGCGGTCGATGGCATGATGATAGGGCCAATGAAACAGACGGGCGCGCATTTCCTGTTCTGCTTCGCTGAGAGCGTTGTTGCCGGGAATCGCGATGCCGTCGCTCGCGTTGACAATCGACTGCGGATCGCCCGGCTGCCGGTTGACGTCGATCAGCAGACGCGAGTAGCCCGCCAGAACGGCCGGCGCGTCGAGGCGGCCCGCCAGCATGCGGGTGAGGTCGGCGGCGCCGATATCGTAGGCGATATGCCGCTCCAGCGCCTCCTCCGGCAGGCCGAGCCGGCCGACGGCCGCCGGCAGGACGCGGCTGGCATGGTCGCAGACGAGAAGAATCGGCGCCGAGCCGTCGGGGTTGATGATTTCGTAAGGAGGAGGATCGTCGGGACCGATCAATGCCATGCTCCTTGGCGGCGGCAGGATATCCGGACTGCGAAGGTTGCCGTGGTGGCCGGGTTTTCGGGTAGCGTCGCCCGGCATCCACACCCCCTAAGCCGACTGTCGATAATCGGGCTTCAGGATCGATGCAAAGCCGTATATTAGCGGCAGATGCCGACCTTGCGAAGATTCCGTGACGGAATCCTCCGCCCATCCGATCCGGCTCGCCGCGCCGGCAAGTTCGCCCTGCCGTTGTTGCTGGCAGGTGCCGTCGCTATCGGCTTTGCACCCATTTTCGTCCGCTTGAGCGAGCTCGGCCCGACAGCGACGGCGTTTCATCGCCTATTCCTGGCGCTGCCCGTTCTTTGGCTGTGGAATGCCTTCGAGGCGCGCAGCGACCGCAAGACGACTGGGCCGACAACCCGCTCCGACTATGCCGGCCTTGTCGTGGCGGGCCTGTTCTTTGCCGGCGATCTTGGCGTCTGGCACTGGTCCATCACTTTCACATCGGTAGCGAACGCGACGTTGCTTGCCAACTTCGCGCCGGTTTTTGTCGCCGTGGCCGGATTCGTTCTTTTCGGCGAGCGCTTCTCACGGCTGTTCATCGTCGGCATGCTCGTTGCCTTGGCTGGCGCCTGCGTGCTGATGGGGCGGAGCTTCACGATGAGTTCGGCCACGCTGCTTGGCGACGCCCTCGGTCTCGTCACCGCGGCGTTCTACGCCGGCTATATCATTTCCGTCAGGCGCCTCCGCGCGCGGCTGTCGACGGCGACGATCATGGCGTGGAGCGGCGTTGTCACCTGCGTGGCCTTGTTTCCCTTGGCTGTATGGTCGGGAGAAGATCTCATTCCGACGACGCTCTTCGGTTGGCTTGTGCTCGCCGGGCTCGCTCTCTTTTCGCATGCCGGAGGGCAAGGCCTCATCGCTTATGCCCTTGCCCATCTACCCGCGGCCTTTTCATCGGTCAGTCTTCTGCTGCAGCCGGCGGTCGCGGCAGTGTTGGCGTGGGTGATCCTCGACGAAGCCCTCGGTCCATACCAAGGGCTTGGGGCAGTGATGATCCTTGCCGGAATCGATCTCGCCCGACGTGGCAGCCGTGGCGCCTCCCGGCGAGGCGCAACGCCCTCGGCTGCGAGCAAATCTTGAGGCTGCGGCGCAGGGCGTTTATAGGGAGCAAGGCGCGTGCCGCTACAATCGGTTGTAAAGAAATGGGGGATGTGGATGAACCATGACCGGCGCATTGCGGTGATTGGGCTTGGCTATGTCGGTCTACCGGTGGCGGTGGCATTCGGCCGCTCGGGCGTTCCGGTTGTGGCATATGATGTGAATGCCGGGCGTATCGCGGAGCTGAGACGAGGCATCGACCGCACGAAGGAAGTCGATCCCGACGACCTTGCCAAGGCGAATTTGCATTTGACCGCCGACCCCGCCGATCTGCGCGCCGCGGACTTTCATATTGTCGCGGTCCCGACTCCCATCACCGATTCCAAACGACCGGACCTCGCGCCGCTGCTTTCGGCGACACGGACCGTGGCCCAGCAACTCAAGAAGGGCGATATCGTCGTCTACGAATCGACGGTCTTTCCCGGCGCGACGGAGGAGGAATGCGTTCCGATCCTGGAAAGCTTGTCGAACCTGAAGCTGGGGATCGATTTCGGTGTCGGGTATTCACCCGAGAGAATCAACCCTGGCGACCGGACGCACCGATTCGAGACGATTACCAAGGTCGTCTCGGGGAGCGATCCGGCGGTTCTGGATACGGTTGCCGCAGTCTATGGCAGCGTCGTCACAGCCGGAATCCACCGCGCGTCCACCATCCGCACAGCGGAAGCCGCCAAGGTCATCGAGAACACCCAGCGCGACCTGAATATCGCGCTCATGAACGAACTCGCGCTGATTTTCGCGCGTCTCTCCATCGATACGCAAGACGTTCTCGATGCGGCCGCCACCAAGTGGAACTTCTTGTCGTTCTCCCCCGGTCTCGTTGGCGGACACTGCATAGGCGTTGACCCCTACTATTTGACGCACCGGGCGCAACGGAGCGGATACAATCCGGAAGTCATACTCGCCGGACGCCGGATCAACGACAGCATGGGAGAATGGGTGGCCAAGGAGACCGTAAAGCGGCTTCTCACGATGAGAAACGGGAATGGCGGAACCCTGCGCGTCAGCGTGCTGGGAATAACATTCAAGGAAAACGTTCCCGATTGCCGCAACACGCGCGTCACCGACATCGTGCGCGAGCTGCAGGCTTTCGGAATCGCGGCCGCGGTCCATGATCCGGTTGCCGATCCTGTCGGCGTTCAGGATGAATGCAACATAAAGCTATGTCCGTTGGAAGCGTTGGAGCCCGCCGATGGCGTCGTTCTCGCCGTTCCCCACCGGTTCTACCGCGACCGCGGCTGGTCTTTGATCAGCAGTCTCCTGAAGAATGGAAGAGGTCTCGTTGTGGATGTTCGAAGCTGCCTCGATCGCGCCGGCAGGCCGGAAGCGATCACTCTCTGGCGGATTTGAGCAACGTCAGGTCGATCGGCCATCCGCCGCCCCTCAGCCGAACGCGGGTCGCCCTGCGCCGGCTGCCGCGCGGCAGCCGGCGAAGCGCCATGAATTTGCGGTCGCAGAGAACCAGGGCGCGGAGAACTTAGAAGAAGGTCTCCGGAATGATCACGACATCTCCGGGGAGAACCGCAATGTTGGCCGCGATTTCGCCGCCGCGCAGCAGGTCGTCGAGCCGCACGCGGAACTGCTGCTGACCGCCGTCGACGGTCCGCACGAGGCTGGCCCGGTTTCCATCGGCGAACGGCGTCAGGCCGCCGACCGCGATCATGACGTCGAGCAGAGTCATGTTTGCCCGGTAAGGAATCGACCGTGGCTGCTGCGCCTGACCGACAACGCGAACCTGTTGTTCGAACATGCCGACGAAATTGGTGACAATGACGGTAACGAGCGGGTTCTGAATGAATACGCCGAGTTCTTTTTCCATCTCTCGGCCGAGTTCACTCGGAGTCTTTCCCGCGGCGACGAGATCTTCCAGCAACGGCACGGAGATCCTTCCGTCGGGCCGGACAGGAACGGTAGTCGTCAACTCCGGATTCCGCCATACGAAGATATTCAGAACATCGCCGGGGCCGATCCGATAAGCGGGAGCCTCGTGCATTTCTTCAACCTGCGCCGGGGGCAACCGGTCGGTTCGTGTACACGCGGTAACCGCCAATGCGGTGCCGACCGCCAGGACGAACAACAGCACACGATTATGAGCAAGCTTTGCAATCATTGAAAATCCCTCGCTGGCAGGCGACCGACGCAGAATGAACAATACAGCTTCAAGTTACACGCCGTCCCGTCAAGGACGCAAGCGCGAACAACCTCTCAGCACGCAACAAAGGCGCGAAAGCTGCATTCGTGGCGGCAGTGCGCTTTTTCTCACCATTTGATGTTATGCTCCCGCAACAGCTGATAAAGCGTCGGACGGCTGATCTCAAGAAGCTTTGCGGCGCGTGAGATATTGCCTTCGCTCTCGATCATTGCCTGACTCACGGCCTGCCGCTCCGCCTTGTCGCGCGACTGCTTGAGTGTCATGATTTCAGGGGGTTCCCGACCAGCAGCGAGATCGAGATCCTGCAGGCGGATGGTTGGGCCCTGCGCCGCGACCACGGCCCGCTTGACGCGGTTCTCAAGCTCGCGAACGTTGCCGGGCCAATGGTAGGTGGAGATGGCCGCCAACGCCTGCGGCGCGAAGCTCCGGATCGAGCGTCCCTGTTCGGCCGCCGCTTGGCGCAACAGGTGATGGGCGATAACGATGGCGTCGTCCGGGCGCTCGCGCAGCGGGGGGATCTGGATGACCGCTTCGGCCAGTCGATAATACAGCTCCTCGCGAAAGTGACCGGCGGCGATGCGCTTGCCGAGGTCCTGATTTGTCGCGCAGACGATCCGAATGTCAACCGGGATCTGCCGCCGCCCGCCAACCCGTTCAATGACGCGCTCCTGAATGAAGCGGAACAGTTTTGCCTGCAGTGAAAGCGGGAGATCGCCGATCTCGTCGAGAAACAAGGTTCCGCCGTCGGCCAGCTCGACCTTGCCGACCGTCGTCTTGATCGCGCCGGTAAAGGCGCCTTTCTCGTGGCCGAAAAGTTCGCTCTCCAGAAGGTGCTCGGGAATGGCGGCGCAGTTGATCGCAATGAAGGGTTTGCTTGCCCGCTTGCTCAAGTCATGAGCCGCCCGGGCAAACAGCTCCTTGCCGGTGCCGCTCTCGCCAAGCACCAGAATCGTGACGTCGGACGGCGCAAAGCGCCGCAACTGATGACAGATTTGCAGCATTTTCGGATTGGTGGCGATCAGACCCGGAAGCGCTGTCTCGCTCGCCGAACCCGCGAGTTTTCTGTTCTCCTCTTCGAGGGAAAAAAGCTGAAAGGCGCGGTGGACGATAAGAGTGAAAGTCTGCAGGTCGATCGGCTTTTGGTAGAAGTCATAGGCGCCGCGGGCAACGGCTTGAACCGCGTAATCCCGTTGCGTCTGGCCGCTCATGACGATGACCTTGGTCTCCGGCGCCATGGATAGAATCCCCTCGAGGGTGGCCAAGCCTTCCGTGGGGCCATGCGGATCGGGAGGCAGACCGAGATCGAGCAGGACAACGCTCGGCTTTTCGGCCTTCACCAGCGCAAGCGCTGTCCGGCGGTCGCTCGCTTCGGCAACCTCGCAGTCGTCGAATGCCCAGCGCAGTTGCCTGCTCAAGCCCTTGTCGTCGTCGACGACCAGCAGTTTCGCTGCCGTCTCCGGTCTAGAACGTTGCCTGCTCGCCGCAACCGGGCCTGATGACATCGAGCGCGCGCCGAGGCTATCTACGTCGTTTTTCATGAAGTCCTCAGGGGGTTCCATGGGCGCCGTTGCGTGTTCTGCGACCGAGACAAAACCACCAACCTTAGGTAGCTTTATGATCAGGATCGGCAATCATACCATGCAAACGGAGATCTGGCACCATCCTTTGAATTTTTCGGGAGGATGCCGGTCAGAAGCCGCCGATTTCGGCGATGGAGTAGAGATCTTCCGGAAAGGAGGCCAAGTCGAAAAGCACCTTGCCGCCGACCGCCAGGACCATGATGGCGAGAAACAGGCGTAGTCGCTCCGCTGGCAAGCGGCTGCCGCTCCGAACGCGGAATTGCGCGCCGGCCACGCCGTCGATCAGCAGCAGCATCGCCAGCACGACATCGACGGTGCGATTCTGAACAGCTTGCAGCAGGGTGACGTTGGCGGTCACGAATATGACTTGGAACAGGGATGTACCGACGACGACCTGGGTCGGCATGCCCAGGAGGTAGATCATTGCCGGCACCATGATGAAGCCGCCGCCGACGCCCATGATGGCGGAAAGCACGCCCACGACAAATCCCACGGCGATCGGCATGATGATGCTGATGTACAACCGCGACTTGCGAAATCGCATTTTCAACGGCAACTTGTCGACCCAGGCGCCACGCTTGGGCCCCGGCCGCGAACGATGCGGGCTTTTGCCTCTGCGCTTGACGATGAGAATCTGCGCCGACTCAATCAGCATGAAAATGCCGACTGTCCCAAGCAAAAGCACGTAGGCGATGCCGATCGTGACATCGATGTATCCAATGTCGCGCAGCCAGCGGAACAGCATGACCCCGAGCGAGGAGCCGACAAAGCCGCCGGCCACCAGCACCAAGCCCATTTTGATGTCGACGTTGCCTCGCTTCCAGTGTCCGATGACGCCCGACACCGAAGCGCCGACGACTTGATTGGCCCCCGACGCCACCGCGACGGGAGCGGGAATGCCAAGGAACAACAAAAGCGGCGTCAGAAGGAAGCCGCCGCCGACGCCAAACGCCCCGGACAGAAACCCTACGACTCCACCGGCCGCGAGCAGCACGAAAACGTTCTGGCTGAGCTCGGCGATAGGCAGGTAGATGTCCATTGATTGAGGCCTCTGCGAGCGATCGAACCTGGCCGCGCGAGGAGCGATGGTAACTGGAAAAAGGGGCGAACGCATCCACCCTGAGCCGAATACAAGCACAAAACGGCGCGCGCACCGCCGTTTCGGTACGATGCGGCGGTTCAGTACTTGATCCGCGCATAGGCTGTCTGAGCACTCGCGGTCTCGGCGTCGCCCAGAGTCGTGATGCCCTGCTCGGCGAGGAGCGGGATCAAGGCGAGAAAGACAGCGGCTGTCGTCAGAGCATCGCCAAGCGCCGTGTGGCGCCCGGTGACGGCGATGCCTAATCGGCTGGCGATCGCCTCGAGCCCATAATCCTGCTGTTGCGGATGAACGACGCTCGCCAGTAACATCGTATCCAACACCGGATTGTCGAAACGAATACCTGTCGCTTGCGTCTTTAATTCAAAAAACCGCATATCGAAGGCGACGTTGTGGCCAACGATGACCGTATCCTCGACAAACTGGTGAAAGCGTGGCAGGACTTCTCCGATGACCGGCATGCCCCGCAGCATGTCGGGCGTCAGCCCATGAACGGCGCGGGCCGAATCCGCAATCGCTCGCCGCGGGTCGATCAGACAGTCGAACACTTCCTGATGCAGAATCCGGCCATTGACGATCCGCACGGCGGCAATAGCGATGATTTCGTCACCCTGGCTGGGGCTGAGGCCTGTTGTCTCGGTGTCGATCACGGTGCAGGTCAGCTTGTTCAGCGCCACTTGGCGCAGGTCTTGCGCCCGCGCCGCCGCCCGGAACAGCTCGAAGTCGAATGCGTGAGTGAAGTCGATGGCGCGTTGCCCTTCGTCGTGCGACGGATCCTGATCGCTGACGGGCAGGATCAACCGCAGGCAGGGATTGCCGGACGTCGCGGCGTCATGCGACCAGATCGCGCCGCCATGGCGTTCAATGATATCGAAAAGCGTTGAGGGCGCGTCTTGTATATGAGGAAACACATTGCGCGACGATCCCCAGAACTTGAGCGCCTCGTTATGAAGCGGCGCTCCCTGCCATTCTAGAACCAGCGAAGCCAGTGAGCGGCGGCGCTCAAGAGTTAGTCGAAAGCTCTCGGCGCGGCAGGTTTCGACCAACTGGTCGATAAGGAATTGCATGCACTGACAGATCGCATAGCTGTCCAGGCTCATCCACAGCGGCTCGACCGGCGCGCTGATCTCAAGCGCGACCCCGCTTGTTTCCGCGATCTGCCTCTCGATCGTGGCGAGCAGATCGGTGCCGAGTATATCGTCGAATGGACTCTGATCCTTGAGATCCTGGCCGTATTCCATCGCAATACGGTCAAGATCCTCGCTCACCTTGAGAGTCTCCCCAAGGATCACCTCGAGAAATTCCGAGCGCCGCGCGCTATCCATGTCGGGATAGGACAAGACGGTTTCGATCGCCGCGCGAATGCCGCCGATTGCCGATCGCTGACCTTCCGTCAATGACCGCAGCAGCGTGCTCCGCCGCGCTTCCGCGCCAATGCGCCGGGTAATGTCTTCCAAGGTGAAGACGTATCCGCGAATATTGCGCTCGACCTCGTTGTCCAGCACCGGCATCAGATGCACGTTGAGAAGCTTGCCGCCCGGATGGGCGGTAACGAACGGGGTCATCAGCCGGGTTTCACCCTGACGCAAATGCTGCTCGATGTTGAGCAACGCATGGGTGATCCGGTTCTTGTCGATAACGCTGTAAACCGAGCGGCCGAGACCGATCCAGTTGCTCCCGGCGGCCTGTCCCGATCCCTCGATCAGCGCGCGGGCGCGCTGATTGTACAAAAGAATCCGGCCCTCCGGATTGCACACGACAACGCCTTGCGTCAAATGCGAGATCAGCGCCGCGAGCGTATTCCGCTCCTCCTCGATCGCTGCGTTGGCTTTGCGGATTTGCGATACGACGTCCTGTTGCGTCGATCGGTATTGATCGGCGAGAAGGTTGATGCTGGCGACGAGATCCTCGATTGCCTCACGACCTTCACGGTTCAGCCGGTGCGCCGAGTTGCCGACGGCGATCAGCCGCGCCTCTTCCGCGACGGCGCGGACGGGATCGACGTGCCACTTCCACATCAGGTGGATACCGAGACCAAGGAGGAGGAACAGCGCCACGGTGGCGAGAATTAACTCTCCCGGCTGTCGCGCGAGGATCATTTCGAGCGCGGCGCGTTCCTCGGGGAGAAGCTGGGACCACATCGCCATGGCTGCTGCAACGACGACGGCCGTCAAAATTGCCGCGCTTGCTGAGAACCAGACCCATGCGTTCCCTTTCATCCCTCAAGCTCCTTAAGAAAGTGTCGTTTTTGTTACTCCTCGTTCCACCGCAACACTGTCCAGCGTTTCCTTCAGTTCAGCGAGTCCAGGCGAAAATGAAGGGTGATGAGGGACTTGAACTGCTTGACCACACGCAGCGAGTCGCGGAGCAGACTGCGCTCGAGGCGATTCAACCGGCTGGGCCAGACGAAATTGCTGGTGGCCTCGCCCCGTTCAACCTGCTCCAGTTGCGAGCGAAGGCGCAGCATCGACATGAAATCGAACGCCTCGATCAGATCTGCGGTGAATTCGCGGCCGAGCGGACGCCGGCCGCTGAGAATTTGCAGCCGGCCGACCGTGTTGGTTTCGCTAAGTCCATGCTCGAGCGAAAGGCTGCGCACGCCGTGGACGACGGGGAAGATCCCCCCCTTTTTGATGTCGAGCGCTCCGGCGTGGTCTCCCTTTTCGAGAATGAAGCGGCTGAAAAAGCCAAGGGGTGTTGGAAAGCTCAAAGTGACTCGGGCGAAATGCCGAACGATCGTCTGTTGGCCGTTGATCAATTCCATCAAGTGGTTCTTGAGCGACTCAAGGAGAGAGGCGTCCCCGGCGGCGGCGGCGGCATCGAAAAAGATCGCAAGCGCCATGAAGCCTTCCGACGATGGCTGGTGGACCCAGTGGAACAAGTCTTCGTGGAAGGCCGACAACGATTTCGCCCATTCCGGATTCGATGTCATCACGTTGCCCGCGCACGGCGGATAGCCAAGCGCGATGAGCGCCTGCGGAAACACCTGGGCGAAATGCTGGAATTCCTCCTGCAAAGACGATTCGTCGCGGAGAATGATCGCGTTATCCTGATCGGTGCGGAGCAACTGTTCGCCGCGGCCTTCGCTGCCCATGACGATCAGGCAGGAGTCGGCGGCAAGGGCGGGCGAGGCGAGCTGCTCGAACAGCCGGTGGATGATCTTGCGATTGAGATCGGTAACGAGGCGGGCAATGAAGCGCGGTTTTACGCCTCTTTCGTTGAGGGATTCTATTAACCGCGGTATGTCCTCGGCGGCCTGCTTGAGATCGTCCCGACCTTTGGCCTGCTCTGCCTTGCTGGCGATCGCGTAGGAACTGGTTGTCAGGTAGTTGAGCAGATCCGCTTGCTCAAGAATGCCGACGATCTGTCCGTCGCTGGTGACCACGATATGCCGTATGGCGTGCTTCGTCATGGCGATCAGGGCGTCGAATACCAGATCGTTCCGATC
Source organism: uncultured Rhodospirillaceae bacterium (assembly GCA_964603915.1). Lineage (GTDB taxonomy): Bacteria > Pseudomonadota > Alphaproteobacteria > Rhodospirillales > Defluviicoccaceae > REEP01. The sequence continues at coordinate 8,134 of CAZRWU010000011.1, read as the reverse complement.
AATGGTGATCAGAGCGTAGCTGGCCAGGTCCCCGATCGGCGTTGTGTCTGGCATTCCCATCAGCACGAAGCGCTCGCGAACGTCCCTGCCGGTAAAAATGCCAACCGCTTCGTCCCTCTGCACCAGCACAGCGGATACGCCGCGGTCCTTCATGATCGTCACCGCCTCGCGGATCGTGGTCTGCGACGGCACGAGAACGGCCGGATGCAGCGCGCCCTGGCCGATGCGCGCCATCAAGAACGACGCCGCTTCACGTTGCTGCTGAAGATGGATCAGCGCATCCGCTTGGCGCGCCATGTCCTCGGTATAGAATTCGCGAACGGCGGCGTCGCTCTTGGTCAACGCGCGGATCTCGCGCGCCGGCACGAGGTAGCACGTGCACGCGTTCTGGCAGACGAAACTATGCTGGCTGCGGCCTTCGATCAGCCCGCGCGAGTCGAATGTATCGCCGGAGCCGTGGCGGGCAATCAGCCCGACGGGGCCCATCTCGTTGATGGTGCCGCGAACGATGACGTAGAGAAACGCCGGGGTTTCCCAGCGCCCGAGCACTTGCTCCCCGGCTGCGAAATCCGCTTGCGTGACTTCTTCAGCGAGACGATCCAGGTCGTCGTCGGGCAGGCGGTCGAAGGGGGCAACCGCCTTCAGAAACGATTTTTTGTCTTGCCTGCTCGGTTGTTGCGCGCTCACTCAGAACCCCCGCAAAGCGCGGAACTGGCCATGCCCGAATCGCGAAGGGCACGGCCAGTCTTCGAAATGCGCGCCTGTGACGGCGCCGTTAGAACCGGGGTCGGCAAGCCGATCCCGGTTCAACGCGTGACATGCCGCCTAATGGGCGACGGCGCCCTCCGAACCGATGCCGGTCTGGCACCGCACGTCCTGCGCTTTGAACGCGTGAATTTCGGACTGGGCCGACGCGCTCTTGTCGGTGATCGAGAAGAACCAAATGCTCACGAACGCCACGGTCATCGAGTACAGAGCCGGGTACTTCGACGGGAACGGCGCGCTGCCGGCCGGATAGCCGAGCACCTCTTCCCACACCGTCGGACCGAGTATGACAAGGATAATGGCGGTAAGAAGGCCGAGAGTTCCGCCAATGGCGGCGCCGCGCGTCGTCAACTTCGACCAGAACATCGACGTGAACAGGATCGGGAAATTGATGCTCGCGGCGACGGCGAACGTCAATCCGACGAGAAACGCGATGTTCTGCTGCTCGAACAGAATGCCGAGGATGATCGCGATCACGCCAAGACATACGGTCGCGATCTTCGAGATCATGACTTCCCGTTGTTCGGTCGTCCGCCCTCGGGCGATGACGTTGGCGTAGAGGTCATGAGAGAACGCCGCAGCGCCGGCGAGCGTCAGGCCGGCGACAACAGCGAGAATCGTCGCGAAGGCGACGGCCGAGATGAACCCAAGGAGCAGGTTGCCGCCGACGGCGTTCGACAGGTGAACGGCCGCCATGTTGTTGCCGCCGAACAGGGTGCCGTCGGGCGCGAAGAACTGCGGGTCCCTGGCGAGCAGAACGATGGCGCTGAAGCCGATGATGAACGTGAGGATGTAAAAGTAGCCGATAAAGCCGGTGGCGTAGAACACCGACTTGCGGGCTTCCGTCGCGTTCGGCACCGTGAAGAACCGCATCAGAATGTGGGGCAGGCCGGCCGTGCCGAACATCAAGGCCATGCCCAGCGAGATTGCGTCGATCGGATTGGTGACCAGCGCGCCCGGGCCCATGATGGCGATGCCCTTGGCGTGAACGTCGACCGCCTCGCTGAACATGGTGCCGGGATTGAAGCCGAACTGCGCGAGCGCGAGGATGGCGATGATGGTGGCGCCGCCGAGCAGCAGACAGGCCTTGATCATTTGCACCCACGAGGTCGCCAGCATGCCGCCGAAGGTGACGTAACAGACCATCAACACGCCGACGATGATCACCGCCCACATGTAAGGCAATCCGAACAGCAGCTGAATCAATTTGCCGGCGCCGACCATCTGGCCAATCAGGTAGAGGATAACCACGACGAGGGTGCCGGTCGCCGCGACGGTGCGGATCGGGGTCTGCTGCAAGCGGTAGGAAGCAACGTCCGCGAAGGTGTATTTGCCGAGGTTGCGGAGCTGCTCTGCGATGAGAAACATGATGATCGGCCAGCCGACCAGCCAGCCCACCGAGTAGATGAGGCCATCGTAGCCGGAGAGGAAGACAAGGCCGGAAATGCCAAGGAAGGATGCGGCGGACATGTAGTCGCCGGCGATGGCGAGACCATTCTGGAAGCCGCTGAGACCGCCGCCCGCGGCGTAGAAGTCTTGAGCCGTTTTCGTCCGCCGCGACGCCCAGTAGGTGATGTACAGCGTCGCCAAGACGAAAACGAGAAACATGATGATGGCGGTAATATTGACGCCGTGCGTCCCGGCGTCGGCTTGCGCGGCGGCCCCCGTTGCGTACAGCGTCAGTGGCGCCGCTGGCAGCAGCGCTCCCCAGATTCGGACGTTCATAGGACCTCCCTCTTGAGCTCGTTGTTGATTCGGTCGAACTCTGTGTTGGCGCGCCACACGTAAATCCCGGTCAGGACGAAAGCGGAAATAATCACTCCGAGGCCGATGGGAATGCCGACGGTAATGACCGATGCATCCGACAAAGGTCTTGCCAGAAATCCCGGAGCAAAAGCGATTGTCATGATAAAAGAGTAATAGATGATGAGCATGAGCGCGGCCAGCGTCCATCCAAACCGCGATCTTTTTCTAACAAGTTCTTGATACTTTGGATTGTTTTCTACCTTTGTAACCCATTCGTCTTCCATGACCTTTCTCTCCCTCGCATGGGTGCATTTGAATTTTTCTACCCGCGATCAGTCGTTCCCGCCGCTCTTTCAGGTCGCCGCTTCAGGAGCAGCAGAGACAAGGTCAAAAGCGATACTCTGGCGAAGGGCGACTGGTCAACAACTGTCACCAGATTACAAGGCGGCGGCCGCCTTGGCGGTGGAACTTTTCTGATAAGCGTGCCGCACTATTCGGCAATCGCGCCACGCAACGCCTTGCCCGGCGGGCGGCGGCGCTTGCGGCGTTCCGCCCCACGAAATCCGACTATCTCAGTCGATCAACGAAGGCGTGGGCATCGACGGCGAAACCGACGTCATTGCCGTTCAGTCTGCCCGCTCCGGTGGTGATGCCGACGAGAAAGGTCGTGTCATGGCGGTTCACCAGCAGCGGCGAGCCCGAATCGCCGAATGTTGCGTCGCAGTCATGCACAAGAACGTTTCCCTCATGGCCGAGAACGGCGCAGCCGTCGTGACGGGAGAGGAGATGCGGCCGGTCCCGGGCGTAGCCGGCGCGAGAAAGTCGGGCGCCGACAGTCTGCCCTTGCGGCAGGGCAAGAACAGGGACAGGTTTTACATCCAACGGGTTTTCGAGAACGACAAGAACCCAGTCCGTGGCGAGCGCCTCCGAGCCGTCCTCACCGCCTTGCAACTCCGGCAGGACGAAGGCGCGTCCAACCGCGTGCCTGAGCCAGCGGTCACGCTGGTAGCCCGCGAGGAAGTGGATTGTATCGGGCTGAACTTGTCGGCCCGTGCGCGGGTTGTTTAGACAATGGCGGGCGGTCAGAACGCGATCGGGCGCAACCAGCGTTCCGGTACAAAACCCCCCCGAGGTGCGGTTCAAGCGGCCGATCGCGTGCCACGGCCATATCGAGGAGTCGAGCAGTTTCCGGTCGTCATCTCCAATGATGCCGGGGATCGGCTCCGGCCGGACGTCCGCTCCGGCTGTCGGCGGCGCGATCGGAACAATGGCGAGCGTCCCGAGCGCCAGGATCAGGAGCGCTCTCAAGTTGAGGCCGCCGGCAAGCCGGCCCTGGCGGCCCCCGCCGCGAGATGGCTGAGGCTCGAAAATGCTCACGCCTTCGCTCTGCGGACGCCTTGCTTTGTCACTCGACCGGACGCATCATCCCCGTGTTGCGGTCGACTTCCACCCTTTGCACGAGGGAGTCGTCGACGGTGACGATCTCGGCGACGAAGCTGTCATCGTCCTTTTGCTCGACCGAGCCGACTTTGAGACGCTTGTTGCCGGTCCAGGCGATCTTCCCTTCGAGAATGGCCCTGACCTGCTCGGGAGAGAGATCCTTGTCGGTTCGTGTCATCATCATCGGGCATAGGCCCATCTGTCCCATGCCCCCCATCATACCGCCGGGCATTCCCTGTCCGCCCATCATCTGTTGATGCATCTGACGCATGCGCATCATCATTTCCGGGTTCATCATCCCCTCGTCACCCGCCATCATGCCTGGTCCCATGGCCCGCCGGCCCATCGCGGAAGGCTGTTCTGCGGGCGCGCCGGGCGCGGTCTCGCCCGATTCCTGTTGTTGCGCCTGTGCAAACTGAGGCGCCTCATCGTGGTGAAGAGTAGAGGCCGCCAACGCCGGATAAACGGTGAAAGCGGCAAGAAGGGTTGCCGTGATTGCTGCTTTGCTCGTGGCCTTGTGCCGCGCGTTCATGATGATCCTCCCATGCTGGTTCCCAACCTCGACCATGAAGCGCCACGAAATGCCCAGGCATGCTCGCCTTTGCTCGTGGCTGTCGGCATGGTTGCCGATCTCCCGGCAGCATGCAATTTCTTTAGAAGACTGCGTCAGCGGGAAGACGAGAATGCCTTCAACGAGCGGAGCTTCTCGATGAGCCTCGCGCGGGTGCGATAGCGGCGATGCCTGCTTGCGTCAGCGTCTCGCAGCGCCAGACGCTGTAGGGCGTCGCGCTATCCCAGTCGAAGTAGAATGCTCTCGACAGGCGCTCGTCCCGGATCATCCCTTCTAATAGTTCCCGAACCTCTCGTATCACATGCGCCCGATGCTCATCGTTGAGCGGGCATTGGTCGGACGTGTTGGCGATCCCCCACTCGCTGATCCAGCAGGGTTTACCCTCTGGCGGCGTCTGGCAAAGGGACAGGATCGCGCCGAGATGGCGGCTGCGCGTTTCGCTCGACTGGCCTTGATTCGGATAGACGTGAAGGCCAAACGCGTCGATGTGGTTTTCGATGCCGGCCGCTCGCAAAATGCCGATGAACTCGTCGGCGGCGATCCGCTCCATGCCGCGCTCATCGGCGTGAACCGCGCTCATGTCCGAGATCCCGGCGGAGATGATCTTTGCTTGGCGGTTTATTTGGCTGTTATCGAGTTCGTCGCGGACAATCCGCAAGATGGTCACGTATTTTTCGATGCCGCGGTGGAACGCGGCCCGGTTGGTCAATTCGGCGCGTGAGCGCGCGGTGCGCATGTTGCCCCGGGCGTAGACGTGCAAGTCGCCGTTATAGCCGCCAATGTTCAGTTCATTGCCCGGCTGGACCGCGAGCAGGCCGATTCCATGCGCGTCGATCCGCCGCAAGGCGTCGCGAAAGGCCAGATGAAACGCCTGCGGATCGATTTCGGAAAGCCGGTGGATATCCCAGATGCGGCCATGGCCGCTACGTTTGGCGGCGTGCGGCGGGTAGAAACGCTCGTTGCCGAGTGGTATTTCCAGAAGAATCCGCATGCCGCGCTCATGAGCAATGCGCAGGGCGTCGAGGCTGGCGTCGAATGGCGGCGTCAATGACAGTCGCACGAGATCGATGCCGTGGCTGGCCATGGCATCGAGGATCTGCTGGCGGGCGAATGGCGACGCCCATGCCAGATTGACCCGATTCATTCCGAAACGGCTCTCCTCACCGCTGACAGGAGCCGCCGGGAGCAATGCCGCCGCCAAGACGGCGGCGGCTATCCAGGTCAGGGCGCTGCCGCGGCCCGGCCGTTCGCGCTTCCTCACGATGCGCTTGCCTGCCTTCAGTGCAGACCGATCTCCCGAAGCGTCGATCTGAAGTTGTTCTCGCACGCGCCGTACCGGTCAAGCGCGGCGGAAACATCGATTTCCGACAGAAAATTTCGCAAATACTGCTTTTTCTTCCCTTCGCGGTTCCAGATCGTGGCCTCGATATGCGGAAAGCCGACGAACTCGAGCATTTCCCTCATCCGGTCGTCGACGGCGATCATCAGCGACGGCACCCCGGCCTGCATGCCGATCACGCAACCGTGAAAGCGCCGACCGAGACAGAGATCTTGCTGCGCCACCCATGTGCGCCAGCGATTGGTGTCGAAGAAAACCAGAAGATCATGGTTGCACTTCCATTTGTCCGCGTGCTTGTAGTCGGTCGGCGCGACGATCCGGCAGGCATTCTGGTCGTAGGCTTCGGCGCCCTCTTCGGCGGCGATGTTGACGTTGTAAACGACGATTTCATCCTGCAGGACGTAGGCAGCCGTGCTTTCGGGACGAAGCAACGCGTTGGCGTCGACGATCGTGTCTGCGACGCTGCCAAGGTAACCGCCAAAAGCGATCCGCTGCGCCTCGGCGAGTTCCGGATCGGCCAGCCGGCTGAGCGACTGTCTGACCGCGCCGGGAGAAAAGTAGAGGGATGGGCAGCCGGTCGGCCTGACGTATTTCATCCCGAAACTCTTGAGGAACTCCGCGGTAAAGTAACCTCTCGTCAGGAAATAGCTGGTTTTCGATTTCAGGACGTTCAGAAACTTGATCGTTCCCTGCGGCAGCTCATCATCCAGCTTTCCTTTGCGCTGAATGCCAATGCCCATGACAACGACCGGTATGTTTATCTTTTCGAAGACGCGCGCCTCCATGTCTGCCGAGTACCCCGGGCGCAACAAGTTCGCTGAGGCAAAGACGAGCATGTCGAATTCCTGGTTGATCTTTTCGTAGACCGCGTCGCTATCGACCTGATTGGCGAAGTGCCAGAACGGAATGTAGGTGACGTCGTGATTCCTGAGGCAGTGCGCGGCTCCTTCGCCGATCAGGTAATTCCCGGTATTGGCGATCTGCTTGACGTGATTGATGAGGTCCGTTTTTGTCCGGACATCGCTGAAGTACGGTTTATGCTTGACAGTCGTACCGAGTACTTTCTCGACTGTCCGGATCAAATAAGACGGGATGCCGGTAACAACCACGCGCATGGCGCTTTCCTTTCAGGGACGAGTCTTGATTCAACCGGGTTATGCGGCCATTTGTGTCGGCTGAGCGATGCCGATTTCGGCGAGAGCCGCGCGAAACGCCCGTTCGCGGGCGCTGTACTGATCGACGATGTCGGCGATGCGCAGGCTGGCGATGTGGTCGGCGACGAATTGCGCGCGGTTCTCGGCCTGCTCGAGAGCCGCTGCGTCGATGCACGGCAAGCCCGAAAAATCGAGCATCTCGCGCATACGGTCGTCGACGCTGACCATCAGGCTGGGAACGCCCGCCTGAAGCGCGATGATCGCGCCGTGGAAGCGTCGCCCGAAACTGAAGTCCATGGTCGCGCTCCACGCCCGCCACTGATTGGTGTCATAGAAAGCGTAGAGCTTGAGCGCCCGCTTCAGCTCTTCGGAAGCTTTGAAAGCTGCATTGCCGATCAATTGGCCTGACGCCGAGTTGTAGACGCGGCCGTTGACGTCCGGCTCGATCTGCATGTCGAAATGGAGCACTTCATCCTGAATGACGTAGTAGGCCGTGGAGTCGGGCGCGGTCAGAGCGTTGATGTCCGCGATTGTGTTTCGATCGGCTCCGAGGTAGCCCGAAAAGACCGTTTTGGCTTGACCGACGCGGACATGGGCGAGCGCAGCGAGGGCGCTGCGCACGTTGTCGGGCATCAAGTAAATCGATGGGCAGCCGACCGGTCTGACGAAAGAAAAGCCTTGGTTTTTCAAGAACTGCGCTGTTTCCTCGCCACGCGTGAGAAAATAATGCTCTTTCTTTTTGAGAACGCGGAGCAGCTGGCGGGTCCCTTCGGGCAGCGAAGCTGCGAGGTCGGCGCGCTTCTGGATGCCGATCCCGAGCATGACGACCGGCATGTCGAGATTGGCGAGAACGAGCGCCTCCGCATCGGCGGACAGCCCCTTGCGAAGGAGGTTCGCGCATGTGAACACGCAGATGTCGAAATCGGCATTGACTTCGCGCAGTCCCCGTCCCGTCGTGCAGCCGTTGTAGAGATGCCAGAACGGAATGTGGGTCGCGTTCGTCGAGAGGGCGCCGAGGGCTCCCTCGCTGATCAGGTAGTTTCCCGCATTGCTGAGGTTTCGGAGTTCGGTGATGATGGCGTCCTTGCGCTCCGGCCTCGTCTGTCTCTCCGAGTAGAC
>CAZRWU010000010.1:24055-37708 GCA_964603915.1 uncultured Rhodospirillaceae bacterium | reverse complement strand
CGACGTTGTGGGCGGCGCCGGTGGTGCCGGGGTCGAACTGGATGTAGTCGGCGTGCTCGTCTCCCTGGCGGTAGAAGTCGGTCAGGAAGTTGTTCTCGATCAGGACGTTATCGGCCTTCCCGAAGAACAATCCATCCAACCTGATGTCATCAATCACATTGTCTTTGACGGTTATATTCGTTCCGAAAAACACGCCGCCGCGGCTGACGTGATGAATATGATTGTTGCTGACCTCTATGTTGCTGCTGTTCTGCCAGACTTCGATGCCTCGGCTGATATCCCACCAGTTCTTGGTCCCGGCATGGCCGATGATCTCCGAATTCGTGATCTTGACATGATCGGAGCCCATAATGTCGATCGCCTTGTCGTTCTGACGCGCCGCCGGACCGAACTCGACGGTCAGGTCGTCGAGGGCGAGATGACTGGAATTCTTGACGGTGATGTGCTGGAAGCGGGCGCCGCCGGCGCCGTCCGCCGACGTGATCGTCACGGGGCTGTCGAACTTCAGGTTGTTCAGCGCGAGCCGGCCGTAATCGCCGCTCTCGAGCGCGATGGTGTCGCCGCCCTTGGCCGACGCCAAAGCCGCCTGCAGCTCCAATGCTGAAGAGACGCGTGTTGGCATGGTGGGAATCTCCTTTCATTGTTGTTTCTCATTGATGTTTCTGGGGTCCGCCGACGCGAGCGCAGATGGCGAAGGCGCCCAATCGGCGGACGGCGCTTGGCCGATTGGGCGCCTCTGGGCTGGCGTCGGGCCCTGTCTCCGCTACCTTTGGGAAACGCTCCTCTCACGAGAGAGAAATCGACTTGAAGCTTGACAAGACAATATCGTTGCATTCCGCGTCACGATATGGGATCCATTTGTGTTACTAAGAATGACTGACAAGAAACCCTTCAGATGCTGTAGATGAAGGCCTGGACTTTTCACAAAAGCGGTTTTGATAGTTTTTGTGGCGATATTATGACTGGCGGCGGAGTTCTGTCTGAAAAACACATTGTGTCATCGATGTGTCTTTTGTATGCTTGATCGTTGTCTCGACTATCTTTACGAAGATCATCGAGGAAAATCGACTTCAGATTGAGAAATTTTCGGTCTTGCAAGCAGCGATTTCACGGACCGTCGCGAAACCTGTGATGAATGCCGCCAAGCGCGGGATGACTGCGAAGGTCCGACCGCCGATCTCCTAGAAAGGGAAAGATGATTCGGGCCGTGAAGCATGGCTGCGCTGCGCCGGCCCGGGTTCCCGTCGACGCACGGCGCGCCTCCCGTGCGGGCGCTCGCCGATCGGGCGCGGCCGGAGAGGATTGTCATCGAGTACGAAGCGACCATGAGGAAGAACGAGAGAGACGATCCGCAACGAAGCCCCTTGAACGACGCCGCGCCGCGCCAGGATGGGATTCAGCGGGCGTGGTGCCGTTTCTGGATGAAGTGCGCCGTGGTGAAGCCCCTGCGCCCCGTGGCGGTTCGCCTGGCGGAGTGGGCGACGCCGCCGTACAAGGGACGGCAGATGCTGGCGTGGTTCACCCGGCGCGGGTACATCTCGCCGAGAGCGACGATTCATCACGATCGACTCCGTTGCGGGGCCCATGTCTTCATCGGCGACAACGTCGTGATCTATTGTCTGGACGACGAGGGCGGATCCGTAGAGCTTGGCGATCGCGTTCATCTTCACCAGGGGACGATCATCGAAACGGGGCAGGGCGGCAGCGTGACGATCGGCGCCGAGACGCACATCCAGCCGCGCTGCCAGCTCTCCGCTTATCTCGCGCCGATCACGATCGGGCGTCAGGTCCAGATCGCCCCGTACTGCGCTTTCTATCCCTACGACCACGCCATTGCCCCGGGAGAAAGGATCTACGCGCAACCCTTGCAAACGAAAGGCGGCATCGTCATTGAGGACGATGTCTGGATGGGGGTGGGAGCGATCGTTCTGGACGGCGTTCGCATCGGCCAAGGGGCGGTCATCGCCGCCGGCGCGGTGGTCAGGACGAGCGTGCCGGCGGGAGCGATTGCCGCCGGCGTGCCGGCGCGTATCATCGGCAGGCGCGGCGGCGCGCCGGCGACGGCCGGGAATACGGGCGCGGTTTCGGCGGATAACAAAGCGGATAAGGAAAACGCAAATTCGATGACCAAAATTCATGCACCGTGACCGTCTCGTGCGGATCGGCCTGCTCTGGCATTCGGCCAACTCCGCCAATCTCGGCGTCGGCGCCCTTACCGCCGCGCACCTCGCGATTCTCGAGACCATCGCCGAGGAACTCGACTGTCGTCCGAAGTTCTACGTTATCGGCTGGGCCGACGCCGATCCTTTCTACATCGAGGCCGAGAACGTCCGCGTCGTTCCCGTCCGCCTGCGCGAGCTTTTTCATCCGGGGGGACGCGTTCATCGGGTTCTCAGGCGGTGCGACCTCGTCTGCGATATCGGCGCCGGCGACAGCTTCGCCGATATCTACGGTCTCAGGCGCTTTCTTTCGCTGTGCGTCTCGAAAATGGCGGTTCCGCAGCCGCGGCGGCGTTTGATTTTGAGCCCGCAGACGATCGGCCCGTTCGAGCGACGGTGGACCCGGTCTCTCGCCAGAGCGCTGATGGCGCGCTGCCGCGCCGTCGTCGTGCGCGATCATCTTTCGTTGGACGTTCTTCGCGAGATGAAGCTCGCCACCGAGGTTGTCGAGGCCACCGACGTGGCCTTCCGACTGCCTTACACGCCGGCCGTCGGCGGCGACGGCAACATCAAGATCGGCCTCAACATTTCCGGCTTGCTCTTCCATGGCGGCTACGATCGCCAGAACATGTTCCGGCTCGTCGTCGATTATCCGCGCTTGGCGCAAGAGATGCTGGCGTGGTTCGACCGGCAGCCCGGTTGCGAAATCCATCTCATCAGCCATGTCATCTCCGCGACAGCGCCCATCGAGGACGATTATCGCGTCGCCCAACGCCTCGCCGCCGACTTTCCCGACGTGATCCTGGCGCCGCGCTTCGCTTCGCCCTCGGCCGCCAAGTCCTATATCTCGGGCATGGATTTCTTCTGCGGATCGCGCATGCATGCCTGCATCGCCGCCTTTTCGAGCGGCGTGCCCACCGTTCCCATCTCCTACAGCAGGAAGTTCGCCGGGCTGTTCGAGTCGCTGGGGTATCCGCTGGTGGCCGATTGCAAGACGGAGTCGGAGGCGCAAATTCTCGAGAAGATCCGCGCCGGCTTCAACGACCGCGAAACGTTGAAGGCGCGGGTCGCCGCCGCGGGCGCGCGCGCGGCCGAGAAGCTGCTGGCCTACGAAGCCCTTCTCAAGCGGTGTTTGGGCGCCATCGAAAGGGGCGAGACGTAGAAGTAATGAGCAATCTTTCGCCCACCCTTCGGGTTGTCGAGACCGGCGATCTGTGCAGCGGCTGCGGCTTGTGCGCCGCCGTCGCCGGGCCGGGAGCGATCGCCATGCGCCTGGGCGAGGCCGGCTATCTCCGCCCCGAGGCGTTGCGGCCGCTGTCGCCGCAAGAAGACGGCCTCGTGGCGGCGGTCTGTCCCGGCTTGCGGTTGCGGCAGGAAAACCGCGAAGGGCAGGATCACCCGATCTGGGGTCCGGTGATCGAGACCCGCGTCGGTCACGCCACCGATCCCGATCTGCGCTTCCACGCCTCGTCGGGCGGGGTGCTGTCGGCAATCCTGGTCCACCTTCTTGAGTCCAAGGCCGTCGATTACGTGGTGCAGACGGCGGCGGCGCCAAACGCACCCCTCGCCAACGCCATCGCCGAAAGCCGCGACCGGGCCGGCGTCTACGACGCCGCCGGATCCCGCTACGGCCCGTCGGCGCCGCTTGCCGAGGTGCGTCGGCAACTGGAAAAACCGGGACGCTTCGCCTTTGTCGGCAAGCCGTGCGACGTCGCCGCGCTGCGCGCCCTCGGCCGCTACGATCCACGCGTCGCGACGAGGATTCCTTATATCATTTCCTTCTTTTGCGCGGGAGTGCCGAGCCTGAACGGGACCCGGGAGATCCTGGCGAAGCTCGGCGTCGACGAGGCGGAGGTCGCCGGGTTCCGCTATCGCGGCGACGGCTGGCCGGGCTTGACGACCGTCACGACCACGGACGGCCGCACCGCGCGCATGAGCTACGCCGACGCCTGGGGCGGCATTCTCAGCCGGCACCTGCAGTTCCGCTGCAAGATCTGCCCGGACGGCTCGGGCGGCTTCGCCGACCTCGTCTGCGCCGACGCCTGGTACGGCGACGAGGAGGGGTATCCCGCTTTCAGCGAGGCGGAAGGACGCAGCCTCGTCATCACCCGCACGCAAAAGGGAGAGGACCTTGTCCGCCGGGCGCGGGACGCCGGCGCCATCGCGCTCGCCGATCTCGATATCGCCGAGGTCGCCAAGATGCAGCCGTTCCAGGCCCGCCGCAAGATGTTGATCGTCTCGCGCCTAGCCGCGCTGGCGATGCTCGCCCGGCCGCTGCCGCGCTACCGGGGCTTGCGCCTGATGCGGGCGGCGCGGATGGCCGCTCCGGCCGCCACCGCGAGAAGCTTTCTCGGCACCGCCAAGCGTCTTCTCGCGCCGATGATCGGGCGGCGGTCCCGCCAGGGCGACCGTTCATGACGGCGATCGGAGCGGGGAAGGCGGCGACGGGCGATCTGTCGGCTTCGGTCGTCGTGCCGCACTACAACGACAAGATCCGGCTCGCCGCCTGCCTCGCCTCGCTCGAGGCGCAGACCTGCCCGCGCCACCGCTACGAGGTCATCGTCGCCGATAACGGCACCCCCGGCGGCGTCGCCGACCTCGCGGCGCGGTTCTCCCGCGCGCGCTTCGTCGAGGAGACCAGAAAAGGCGCCGCGCATGCCCGCAACGCGGCGCTCGCCGTTGCCGGCGGCGGCGCGTTGGCGTTCATCGACGCCGATTGCGTGGCCGATCCGGCGTGGCTCGAGGAGGGGCTGCGCGCCCTGGAAGCCGCCGACCTCGCCGGCGGCGCCATCGCGCTCACCGCGCAGGACGCGGACGCCCCGACGCCTGTGGAGCTTTTCGAAATGATGTTCGCGTTCCGTCAGCAGCACTACATCGAAAAACAGAATTTCGCGGTGACCGCCAACCTCTTCGCGAAAAGGGCCGTTTTCGACGCCATCGGCGGATTCCGGCACGGCCTGCCGGAAGACGCCGACTGGTGCTGGCGCGCCGTCGCCGCCGGATACGCGCTCCGCTTCGCGCCCGCCGCCCGCGTTTCTCATCCGGCCCGCCGCGACTGGAGCGGCCTGGTCGCGAAATGGGAGCGGCTGGTTCAGGAAAAATACGCCGCCACGCGGTGCCGGCCGTTGTTCGCGCCGCGCTGGCTGATCCTGGCGCTGCTGGTCGGCGCGTCGAGCGTGCCGCACGGCGCCCGGGTGCTGCTCAGCCCGATGCGCATCTCCTGGCGGCAGCGCCTCGCCGTCATCGGCGTGCTGGCGCGCATTCGGGCGTGGCGCGCCGGCCGCATGCTGGCGCTGCTGGGCGGCCGGTCATGATCGCCTGCGAGGGGGCCGCCCCACGCCCGGCGCGCCAGAGGCGGTTGCGCCGATGACCGCCGTCAGATCCGCGCTCAAGTCGGTCATCAGCCGTTTCCTCGGCGCCGATGCCGCGGTGCGCCTTCTTGCCGTCGCATATTGGGGCGGCGGCCGGCGCTGCCCGCTGTGCGGCGCCCGGGTCCGCCGGTTCCTGCGATCGGGCTACGATTACCGGGTGCTCAGCGAACTGCGGGTCGTCGGCGGGATTCCCCGCGCCGCCGACGAGTGTCCCGTCTGCCGCGCCAACGAGCGCACCCGGCTTTTGTATCTTTACCTGCGCGACGACACCCGCTTCTTCGCCGGCGGTGAGCGCACGCTGCATATCGCCCCGGAGCGCGCCATCGTCCTTAAAGCGCGCGACTTGCCGGCCGAGACCTACGTCTGCGGCGACCTCGATCCGAGCCGCTATCTGCCGTTCCGGCCGATGACGCCGCTCGACGTCGAGGCCCTTTTCTTTCCCGACGAGAGCTTCGATCTGGTCATCTGCAACCATGTTCTCGAGCACGTCGGCGACGACGGCAAGGCGATGCGCGAATTGTGGCGGGTGTTGAAGCCGACGGGACGGGCCCTTCTTCAGGTTCCGATCGCCGAGCGGCTGAAGGAAACGCGTGAAGACCCCGCCATCGTCTCGCCGGAGGCGCGCGGCGAGGCATTCGGCCAGCCCGATCACGTCCGCCTGTACGCCGCCGAGGATTACATCGCCCGCCTGACCGCCGCCGGCTTCCGCGTCGAACTGATCGACCCTTATGCCGACAAGCCGGAGAGCGCCTACGCGCTCGACGTCAACCCCTACGAGCGGCTGTTCGTCTGCTGGCGCTCGTGACTCTCCTCAGCCGCCGACGGCGCGCCGCGTCGCCCGGACAAGCGTGGCGGCGAGCGCCTTCGCGGTCTGCGCCACATCGCGCACCGCGTTCCACAGCGTCTTGCCGACGACGACAGCGGCCGCGGCGACGATGGTCAGGGTGACGCGCTTGTATCCGAAGTCTGCGAGGGCCTTTCTCTGGAAGCGCCAGAAGGCGTCATCGGTCTCGCGCAGGGCCATCGCGCCGATCAGGCGGAGATGCTTGGTCATCAGGTCGCGGCGCCGCGCGCTGTACTCGGGTCCGGCGAGGTAGACCGGTCCGTATCGGTCAAGGATCCGGATCCGCGTCACCGACCACGTTTTCAGCCCGATCGAGGTCGTCGTCAGTTGATCGTGGTGCCGGCGCGTGCACGTCAAGACCTGGTGCACAAAGCTGAAATCGGACGTCCGCAGCATGTCGTAGCAGGCGGCGCGGTCGGCCTCGAGGCTGAAGGTCGCCTCGTCGTAGAAAGCCGGCCGGCTTCGCACGAGGTCCGCCCGCATCAGCAGCGACGTCGGCGATCCGAACACGTAGAGGTCGGTCAACAGGGTTCGCCGGCAGATCTCGGCGCCGGGCAGGAAGGTGCTGGGATAGGCCAAGCCGTCGAGCGTCACCTCGTCGCCCTCCAGGCGATACGCGCTGACGAGTCCGACGGAAGGATGCTCGAGAGCGACCGCCATCATCCGCGCGATGCATTCGGGGAAGATCCAGTCGTCGGCCTGGACAATCTTGACGTAGCGGCTTTCCGGCGCAATCAGGCGCAGCGCGAGGTTGTGGTTTTCGAGGGCGCTGACGAACGCGGTGTTGTTGTGGATGCGGATGCGCGGGTCCCGCGCCGCGTAGTCCTCCGCGATGCGCACCGTCGCGTCGGTGCTGCAGTTGTTGACGATGATGTGTTCGAAGTTGGCGTAGGTCTGCGCCCGGACGCTGTCGATGCACTCGGCGATGAATTTCTCGCCGTTGTAGACGGGCGTCACCACGCTGACGAGCGGCTCGTTGCTCCCCGACATCGCCATGTCCTTCAAGTTTCCCCTTTGTCAGGCGACGCCCTGCCGCGCCGGGCGCAGATCGAACAGGGCGTCCTGCTCATCGCGCAGCCGGTCGATGAGGCGGCCCTCGGGGATCTCGACGTCGGCGCGGCGGATGCACCGGTCCTTGGCCACGTCGCGCTTGAGCCGGCAGCCTTCGGCGAGGCCGATCGGCAGCAGCCCTTCGCGCGCCGCCGTCTCGGCGTTCTCGGCGAGGCCATAGGTCATGTACTCGCCGAGCCCGTCCAGACACTGGCCGACCTTGAGATCGGTCTTGGCGGCGGCGACGACGTCGACCTTCGGCCCGGCGAGGGGAGCCAGCGTCGCATCGCCGAGCAGCGCGGCGCGAGCGAGGGTGTTGGGCACCTCGAAATGGCAAAGGTGGTAGGGGGTGTAAAAGCAGTAAAGCGGCCCTTCGCCAAGCTTGTAGAGGTTGAGATAATGGCGCTGGCGCGGGTGGTCGATCGTGCCGAGGACGAACACGCCGGGCGAGGGAACCGCGCCGACGACGTAATCGACGAAGCCGCCGCCGCTCTCGAGAAGCAGCGCTTCGGGAAAATGCTTGACCGCTTCCTCGATCGGCGTCCCGGTCTCGACGCTCGGCCCCATCATGCCGCGCCTGACGACGCGCATATCGGCGCCGTTGGCGACGATGGCCTGCTCGAAGGAGATCTTGGTGCCGTCGGCGAACGAGGTGACCATCGCCGGCTTCTGGCCCCATCGCCTGGCGAAGCCCTCCTGGGTCGTCGGATTGCGGTACGGGTCGTGCAGCCCCTTGATGTTGCCGCACATGACCGGGCGCAACCCGAGGCCGCGAACGAAGCGGAACAGATTCATCATGACGCCGGGCTGATCGCCGTCGACGTTGGTGAAGACGACGCCGGCGGCGTCGGCCTTCTTCTTGAGGATCGGTCCGACGGTGCCGTCGAGTTCGGCGTTCATCAAGGCGACGTGCTTGCCGTTGGCGATGCAGGCAAGCACGGCGTGGGCGGCGTATTCGATCGAACCGGTCACCTCCAGAACGATGTCGATGCGCGGATCCTCGGCAAGCAGGACGGGATCGTCGGTCACCGCCCGCCGCCCGGCCTCGATCGCCGCGGCGAGCGCCGCCGCGCTGTCGACCTCGGCGACGGCATCGCCCTGTCCGGCTTCCGCGAACGCCTGCCGCGCCTTGTCGCGATGGCGGTTGCAGATGGCGACAAGCTCCATGCCCGGCGCCGCCGTGGCGATTTGCAGGGCGACGCCGCGTCCCATGAACCCGGCGCCGAGCATGCCGACGCGCAGCGGCCGCCCCTCGTCGTTTCTTTTCTGGAGGGCGCGGTCGACAATGATCATCGGGTCGTCTCCCAGAGCTGTGGGGAAAAATCGGGCCACGCGGCATCCTTGGGCGACGCCACGGCGACGTCGCCGGGCCAGGCAATGGCGAAGCGGGGATCGTTCCACCGCACGCCCCCTTCGGCGCCGGGGGCGTAGAAGGCGGAGACCTGGTAGACCACGGCGGCGCCGTCGCACAGCGTCAGGAAGCCGTGGGCGAAGCCGCGCGGCACATAGAGCTGGCGCCCGTTCTCGGCGCTCAGCGTGAAACCCTGCCACTTGAGGTAGGAGGGCGACGCCGGGCGCAGATCGATGATGACGTCGTAGATGGCGCCGCTGATGCACCGCACCACCTTGACCTCTTCGTGGGGGGCGCGTTGGAAGTGCATGCCGCGCAGGGTGCCCTTGACGTGGTTGAACGACATGTTCCCCTGCACGAAGTCGGTCTCGAGGCCGGCGTCGGCGAACTCCTTGCGGCAGAAGGTTCGCGCGAAGTAGCCGCGCTCGTCGGCATGCCGGTCGAGCTCGATGAGAACGGCGTCCTGGAGAGTCGTCGGCGCGAACCTCACGAGACCGGCTCCATGACCGGCTCGCCGACCGGATCGGGGGCGACCGCTTCGCGCCAGAAGAAGTCGGCGTCGATCTGACCGGTGCGCAGGAGATGCTCGAGCTGCTTGAGCCGGGTGTGGGCGCGGTGCTCGAACAGCTCGGGGCCGAGGCCGATGTGCCGGAACAGCCGCGCCAGCTGCCGGGCGCCGCGCCTGGCGTTCCACCGGCACGAGAATTGCGGCAGGACTCGATGGATCTTGTCGAAAGAGACGCGGTACGAGCGGGTATCGCCGCCGAGATCGCCGAAGGTGACGTCGCAGCCCGGGAATTCCTCGGCGACGGTCTCGGCGATCTCGCGGATTTTGTAGTTGGCGCGGGTCTCGCCGACGTTGAGCACCTGCTTGTGGACCGTCTCGCGCGGCGCTTCGAGGGTGCAGGCGATCGCCTCGCAGATATCGAGGACATGGACGAGCGGGCGCCACGGCGTGCCGTCGCTGATCATCTTGATGACCTTCGTCGTCCATGCCAGGCCGGCGAGGTTATTGAGGACGAGGTCGAAGCGCATGCTCGGCGACGGGCCGTACGCCGTCGCGTTGCGCAGGAACGTCGGCGAGAACGCATCGTCGGCCATCGCGGTGAGATCGCGCTCGACCCGCACCTTGCATTCGGCGTAGGCGGTCTGCGGATTGGTCGCCGACTCCTCCGTCTTCCAGTCGTCGAAACCAGCGCCGTAGACGCTGCACGAGGAGGTGTAGACGAAGCGCGCGATCCCGCCCGCCTTGCACAGATGCGCCAGCGCGACCGTCGCCGCGTGATTGATGGCGTAGGTGACGCGGGGATCGTGCTGGCCGAGCGGATCGTTGGAGAGTTCGGCGAGATGGACGACGGCGTCGACGCCGTCGAGGTCGTGGGCGTCGATGTGACGCACGTCCTTGTTGATGATGGCGGGAAGCCGCTTGTCGTTGGTGTGGTAGAGCCAACCGTCGCGGTAATAGCCGGTGTCGAGGCCGACCACGTCGTAGCCGCGCTCGAGCAGGAACGGCGCCAGCAAAGCGCCGATGTAGCCGGATGCTCCGGTCACGAGAATCTTCATCAGGTCTCCGTTATGAAAAGGCTGCAGTCGATGGTGCGACGGGCAAGAGACGTGGATGTTTCTGAGAATCGTCTAGATAACTGCCATGTCTTGTTCGCATGCCTTTGTCAGGTCCCGCGCCCGAGGACCTCGTAATGGTGCGGTGGCTCGAAGAAGCTGGGTGATTCAAAAAACGTCATAGGCGGCAATCGTTCCTCTCTCCTTCCTGCAAGGCGCGCCCATTCTCCCCCGCGAGCCGGACGGCTTTATGTTTAAGGCCGTTGCCCTTGAACGCACCTTTTCCGAGAATAAGAAATTCACAAAACCCATCACTTGTCTATACCCCTGGTGGTGGCGGAATCAGCGATAAGCCATCCCATGCGCCAGTCCGCAAGCGTCTCGGGTCGGCGATCCACCTCGCCAAAGACTCGCCACAACCTCTTCAAGGGATTTTTCGATTTCTTCGCGCGCTTTTCTCGAATGCTCTTCGTAATCTGCACCCAGTCGAACTGAATCCTCTCTGTCGCCGAAAGCTGAGTTATGAATTCCTTGCCCTGTTCAAGAGCCTGCACATTGCAATATCCGCTTCCCTTGGGATGCTCGACCTTGAGACTCAAATCCATCAATACAAGCATGTTGTTGGTAAAGGCAAATGCACATGCTGCTTCGCAGATACCCCATCCGAAGTTGTTCATATCATAGTCGAACATTCTCAAGCGGTTGATGACCGGCGGGGAGAGAGCCCAGACGATACCGTCGGTCATCGTCACGGCCAAGATTTCATCATCCCGCAGTCGACGGATTGAGGTCAGGTCGGGAGTCCAGACGCTGTGATAGACATTGGGGGCCCAGACGCCAACATTGGGAAAACAGTCAAACGCCTCCTTGCATTTCTCTATGACTGAAGGCCAGTGATCGAACCTGGCGTCGGCCTGAATGTGCAGCATGATGTGACCGCGATTCAAATCAAGGCTGTGCTTGAATTGCCTGCCGTAGAACCACTCGCTTGAAATTTTTTTCCATTCACCGGAACCGGTCTCGATAAATCCGGTGTCGTTCTTATAGATGACCGTCAAATAATCAACACAAGGTTCAATCGATTTTGCTATATGATGAGCGGCCGCCTCTTTACCAGGCCAGCACAAAACAAATACATGCATAGACAGATTATTCATCATATTTTTACGTGTCTGTGGCTCGTTTATCATGCGATGCCGTTGCAGCCGGCATCTTCGGGCGGTGGAATATCACGAGGGCGATGGAGGCGAGACCGCCACGGCTGGTCGTGATAAGTCGGCAGCCTTGGGACCCCATACGCTCCAGAATCCTGATGACGCGGAATTCGCACGAGAGTCGGCGCTATTTGGCCAATAAAGGATCTTCTTTATCTACGTAAGCTATAAATCCACGAAAAATCTTGCTTCTGCAAGATTTTTTATTGGGTAATTGCTCCCTTGTCAGGCGCCGTGGCCACTTGTCCGCCATCTCCGATCGGCTTCTCTTCTCTGGGTTGCAGCGGCGAGAGGAGCAAAGGCGGTTCTCGTTCGGCTGATAAGCGAAAAGAGGCGACAGACCCCGTTTTGAGCCTTCCGATGGGAGGCCTTCCCTGCTATTTTTTATTTAGAAATCTGTTCGGCGTTTCCCGACGCCTTCCCATTGATCGGAGCAAAAGCGAGCATGAATGGCGCGGGAACGCGGCACGCAAGGAGGACGCGATGAGGCAAGCTTCCAGCCATGGGAAGTCCAGCGGCCGCCCCCGAAAGTTCGAGGGCCCGAGCCGCGTCGTGACCCTCACCTTGCCCGAGGAGACGATCGACAAGCTGCGAGAAATCAATGAAGACCGCGCCAAGGCGATCGTGATGGCGACTCAAATCGCGGCGCCGCGCGAAGGCGCGAGAGCGGGGAGGGTCGAGGTCATCCAGGTGGCGGAGGACGTCGGCATGATCATGGTTCCCGCTTCTGACGGCCTGAAGAGCATTCGGGACCTGAGACTCGTGCAAATCGCTCCCAATCGGTGTCTTCTCCTCCTCTCATCCGGAACGCCGCTGTCCGACATCGAGATCGCCCTGGCCGATCGGCTCGAGACCCGGGGAGACCGGAGCGCCGACGATCAGCATGTCATCGCCCAGCTCCTGCAGCACATACGCGCTTACCGCCGCTCCAAACGGGTCGACAAGGCGGAAGTGATCCTTGTGGATATATAAGATATGGACAATGCGGCGCCCGAGAGTCGGAAACGGCCGGCTTGAAGGTCTCTCTCGCCTCCCGACATTGCCGCCCTCTCAAGGATCATTCAGGCCAGCGCCGGGCGGGGCAGGCTGCGCTCCGGCATCGCCGGATTGAAGCCAAAGGGGACGGAGCCGACGATGCTACTTTTGCTTGCGTCCCGCAACGGCATGATGATACGAAGGAGCGCGTGAAAATTCAACTTAAGTAAGAATCACGCGACGCGATTCCCTTTGCCGCCGCCGCCGAAGAGCGTTGCGGGCGGCGCGCCCGGGAACGCGCCGCCAACGCGATGCGCAACAGACGTCTTGCGAAGGAGAAAGCATTGATGAAGGTCGCCATTCTCGCCGGCGGTTACGGCAGCCGTCTTGCCGAAGAGACGCAGGTGCGGCCAAAACCGATGGTCGAGATCGGCGGATTGCCGATCTTGTGGCATATCATGAAGATGTTCGACCATCACGGCTTCAAGGAATTCGTCATCGCCCTCGGCTACAAGGGCGAAATGATCAAGGAATACATGGAGAACTACAGCAAGAACAACAGCCACGTCACGGTCGACTTTCGCACCCAGAAGATTTCGTACGAAGACTATCATCGTCTTGAATGGCGGGTCGATCTGATCGACACCGGCCGGGCGACCTTGACCGGCGGCCGCATCAAGCGGCTGGAGTCGTTTCTCGGCAACGAGACGTTCCTGTGCGCGTTTGGCGACGGCGTCTGCGACATCGATTTCAACAAGCTCGTCGCGTTCCACCGATCGCACGGCCGGATCGCGACGTTGACGGCGGTCCGGCCGACGGCGCGCTTCGGCCATGTCGAATTCGACGGCGAGCGGGTCAGGGAGTTCAGTGAGAAACCCCAGACGGCGGAAGGGTGGATCAACGGCGGCTTCTTCGTTTTCGAGCCGGCGATTTTCGATTACCTCGACGGCGATCAGACCGATCTTTCGGTCGAGCCGATGCGCCGCCTCGCGCGCGAGGGCCAGCTCATGGCCTACAAGCACGAGTCGTTCTGGCAGTGCATGGATACGTTGCGCGAGAAGTTCATTCTCGAACACCTTTGGGAGTCGAACAAGGCGCCCTGGAAGGTCTGGCCCTGAGAAGTCTGGCC
>CAZRWU010000010.1:0-23955 GCA_964603915.1 uncultured Rhodospirillaceae bacterium | reverse complement strand
ACCTTTGGGAGTCGAACAAGGCGCCCTGGAAGGTCTGGCCCTGAGAAGTCTGGCCCTGGGAAGTCTGGCCCTGGGAAGTCTGGCCCTGGGAAGTCTGGCCGTGACAAGCTTGGCCGCGACGGGTCAGCGGCCGGCGCGGCTCTTCGCGGCCGCGGGAAGGCCGGGCGGCTTGCTCTTGCTCTTGGCGAGCGGCTTCGAGAGCGAAGAGGTCGCGCCGCTCGCGGCGACTCGGCCGGGGTCTCTCGCCGGTGCGGCGGGCGGCGGTGGATCGGGCGCGCGCCGCCTCTCGCCGGCTTGTTCGCGCTGGCCGGATGCGGCGGCGGCCGGTTGAAGGCTTTCCAGGTAGGCGGGCGGCGAAGTCTTGACGACGACGCGCTCGCACGGCGCGCCGGCGGCGAGAAGTTCGGAGACCGTGACGAAGCGATAGTCGGGCAGCCGCGCGAGGACGCGCGCGACCGCCTTGAGGGTGGGCGCCCGGTTCCGGTACTCGGGGCGCTCGCAGGTATAGAGCGAGTCGTGCAGCAGGACGATGGCGCCCGGCGCCGCCTGGCTGAGGATGCGGTCGGCGATCGCGTCGGCGTCGCGCCAGTCGTCGCCGGCGACGCTCCACAAGACCGTTCGGTATCCCAGCCTGCGGCTGATCCAGCCGACCCGAAAAGTCTGGTCCCCGTACGGCGGGCGCATGAGGGTTTGCCCGTGGGGCGCAAGCAAGGCTTTCGTCCGATCGATCTGGCTTTCGATCTCGCGCGCGTCGAGAGACGGCAACGAGCGATGATCCCATGCATGATTGCCGACCTCATGCCCCTCGGCGACGATCCGCGCCATCAGATCGGGATGGCGCTCGGCCCGGGCGCCGATGACGAAGAACGTCGCCTTGGCGTTCCAGCGCGCGAGCAGGTCGAGCAACAGCGGTGTGGTTTCGGGATCCGGCCCGTCGTCGAAGGTCAGCGCCATCCGCTTCTCGCCGGTCCGCACGCACATCGTCGCGCCGAGGAACGGGCGCAGGGCGCCGGCGAGCGCCTGGCGCCACATCCCGTTCAGGCGATGCCGCAGCCCGCCGAAGCGCCGCCGCGGCGGCGCGACGCGGTAGGCCAGCGCGCCGATCAAATCCCCTTCGGCCATCCCCAGGCGCATGCCGAACCGGGCGGCATCGAGAGGCTCGAGAGGAGCGCGGCCGCCGCTCCCGAGGGCGAGGACGCCGAGGCGGGCGAACTCCACGCCGAGGCCGAGCCAGGCGCGCAACCCGAAAAGCCGTTCTCCTTTCGCATAGCGCCTGCGAAGTAGAGCCTTGTGCCGGGCGTAATCGCGGGCCTGACGCCGGATGCCCTGCGGAGTCAGGCGATAACGGTAGTTGTAGACCGCTTCCGGGACGAACTGGATGGCGAAGCCCTTGAGATGCGCGCGGATACAGAAATCCGTGTCCTCGAGGCAGGTCATGGTCTCGTCGAAGCCGCCGACCGCCTCGAAGACGCGGCGATGGAACCCCAACGTCGCGCCGCCGGCATACGCGCAGAACGGCTCGTGACCCCAGGTGTCGAGGCGGTGCTCCTGACAGTTGGCGCGGATGGCGTGAATCCACTCCGGGTTGAGCGGCCGATGATCGATCCGCGCCGCGGCCAACGGCGCGGCGGCGAGCGCCCGGGACATGGCGTCGAGCCAGCCCGGGGCGACGGTGTCGTCGGCGTCGAGGAAAAGGAGCCTGTCCGCGCGGGCGGCGCGAATGCCGACATTGAGGGCGTAGGATTTGCCCGGCCGCTGCGAGGCGTCGACGATCCGCATCGGGATGTCGGGAAAGCGTTTCGCGTAGTGCGCGAACACAGATCGCGTCGCATCCGTCGATCCATTGTCCGAGAGAAGGATTTCCCACTCGCCCGCACAGTGCTGGGTCACCAGGCTGTCGAGAGCTTCGGCGAGCGTGTCCTGCCCGTTATAAACCTTGATAACGACACTGATCATTGGGGTCTGGGAGGGCATATGGGGCACGCCTGATCCATCGAGCGACAACATAATCGATTTGGCTAATATATCGTATCCGGACAACGACTCGCCACAACTTTCGGGGGAGTTTTTTCCTCGGCCGGCGGTCCCGCGTCGCATCCCCGATGCCATCTCCGCGCCGCCAGACATGCGCGCGGGCGCGCCTTCGCGACTCGCATGGCGCTTCCTCGACAGGTCGGCCCGAAACGCCGCGAAACACGCCGGCGCTCTTGAGCGGAAAGAATGTGTCGCGCATTCTTCTATCCGGACAATGCGTCATCCCAAGACCGGGAATCGGGTCGGAAAAAGGCAGGCGGGCGAAGCCGCGTTTGGCGAGCGCGAAACCTCGGCCAGCGCCGGAGGGCGCCGGCGCCGGGACTTGCCTTCATCGGCGCGGCGCGGAACTCAGGCAGGGCTGAAACGTTTGAAAAACAATCACGTGACCGTCCGTGGAAGGGGACGCCCGGGCGACGGCCGCCGCCAGCGCGCCATCGCCGCTTTTTCAATGACGTTCATGTTCAATGCCGCTCATGGGGAAGCTGTTTGCCGATGTTCTTTCAGATGAATCCGCCGCGCATCGAGGAAGACAAGCTGATCATCGTCGGCGGCGCGCCGCGATCGGGAACGACCTTGGTGCAGAACATGCTCGGCGCGCACCCGCACGTCCTTGGCGGGCCGGAAGTTCTCCACCTTCACCACATCCTCGACGTGCGCAAACGGATCTTGGACTCGCACGCCCGGGGATGGCTCGACTTCTACTGCGACAAGGAGATGGTCGACGCCTGCTTCCGGGCGACGATCCTGGAGCTGCTGTCTCCGATGGGCGGCATGCAGGGACGAACGTATCTCAGCGAGAAGACGCCGGAGAACGTTCTCGCCTTCGTCGATCTCGGCGAGCTTCTGCCGAAAGCGCGGTTCGTCCATGTCGTGCGCGATCCGCGGGCGGTGGTGAGCTCCCTGCTCAAGGTCGGCCGGCGGGCGCGGCGCAAGGGGCTGCGGCCGGCGCCGCACACGGCGTCGTTGCACGAGGCCATCGCCCATACCCGCAAATGCGTCGCGGCCGGCTTCGCGGCGGCGGCGCGGATGCCCCAGCGCGTTCACACCCTGGTCTACGAGAAGGTGGTCAGCGCCCCCGAGCAGGAGAGCCGCGCCCTTTGCGCCTTCCTCGGAATGGCGTGGTCGGAGCAGATGTTGCGGCCGTCGTCGCATCGCCTCGCCGGCGAATGGCCGATCACGGTCGGCTCCCAGGAAGTCTGGTACACGCCCGAAGAGTACCGCCGCGACCCCGATCGCAACAGCGTCGAGACGTGGCGGCGGGATTTAAGCCCGCTGCAGCAGGCCGCCGTCGCAAAGGCGTTCGCGGACATCGACGACTACCGGCGGCTGGGGTACGTTGTGGACGCGCCGCGCAGCGCCAAGCTGGCCCGCGCCGCGGCGCAGTTTCTTGTTTCTCTTCCCGAGCAAATCAGGCATAGAGCGACGGCGACGCTGCGTGCTGTCGGTCGTTGACAGACGCTCGGGGACGATAACCGGGCGAGAGGGTTCTTCGCCTCCGGTCAAAAAAGGGGGCGGCGGTCTTGCGCCGGCGAGCGGCGAGGACGTGGCGACGGCAAAGCGGACGCGGTTTTTGCCCCCTCTTGTCAAGATCAAGGCTGATCGGCGGTCTTCCCATCGCCGCGGTTGCCGTTCCCGGGGAGCTTGAAACCAGACGAGCATTTTTGCGGGGGACGCGGCCCGGCGCGGCGCGGTCTTTTCCCGTCATGAAGGGCTGCCGAGGGCGAGGATGACTGCTGCCAAGGGATCATTACGCGCCCGCGTCTTCGCGGGGTCACTGTGGTTGATCATTCTGCGCGTCCTCTCGCGGGTGCTCAGCTTTACCGGCACGATCATTCTCGCCCGTCTTCTGATGCCGGAAGATTTCGGCATCATGGCCATGGCCGCGGTGGCGATGGCGTTCCTCGAGGCGTTCACGACGCTCGACCTCAAGACGATCCTGATCCGCGACGTGCGCAGCGGCCGGCCCGAATACGACACCGCCTGGACCTTGCAGATCATTCGCGGCGCGATCCTCGCCGTCGGCATTCTGCTGGCGGGCCCCGCCCTCGCCGACTTCTTCGACGAGCCGCGCCTGCTCCAGATCGTTCCGCTGATCGCGCTCGCCCTTTTCGTCAACGGTTTCCACAACACCGGAATGGTCGATCTGGAGAAGGAATTCCAGTTTCAGCGCATCGTCTTCAAGGAATCGCTGACGCGGGTGATCATGGTCCTCGTCCAGATCGTTCTCGCGGTGGTGTGGCGAAACTACTGGGCGCTGATCGCCGGCATCGTGTGTCAGAGCTTCGCCGCCGTGGGCTTGAGCTTCTATATCAGCCGCTATCGCCCGAGACTGTCGCTGGCGCGATTCAAGGGAATCTTCGGCTTCGGCAAGTGGCTGACGGCGGCCTCGATCGCCCACTTTCTGCGCGAGCAGATCGACGCCCTGGTCATCGGCCGGATGCTGTCGCCGGATATTCTCGGCGCCTACGTGGTCGGCCGCAATCTCGTCCACATGCCGTCGAACGAACTCGTCATGCCGGTGGGGCGGGTGATGTTCCCCGCCTACGCCCAGATCGCCGGCGATCCCGCCGCGCTGCAAAGGGCGCTGTTAATGATGCTGGGCGCGTTGTTCGCGGTGGCGGCGCCGGCGAGCGCGGGGATCGGCCTCGTCAGCGAGTCGCTCATTCTCGGGTTGTTTGGAGAGAAATGGCTGGCGGCGGTGGATATCATGCCGATCCTCGCCCTCGGCGCCATTCTCACGTCGATCAGCGGCGTCTTCGCGCAGATGGTGGTGGTCGTCGGCCGGCCCGAGCTTGGCGTCTACGCGCAGCTCGTCACGCTCGCGGTCTACGTCCCGGCGCTGATCGTCGGGATCGACGCGGCCGGGGCGGTGGGCGCGGCGACGGCGCGCGCGGCGACGGCGGTGATCGCCCTTTTGGTGATTTTCCTGATCGTGTCCCGGCTCATGGGACTGCACGTGCGCGACGTCCTGGCGGTCGTCTGGCGCTCGATCGTCGCCCTGGCGGTGATGGCGGCCGTCATTGTCTGGGTGCGCGAGGCGGGCGGCCTCTTCGGCGGCGCGGCCGGCCCGATCTGGCTGCTGACGCAACTCGTCGTGGCCGGCGGCCTCGCCTATGTCGGCGTGCTGATGACTTTGTGGCTGCTGCAAGGTCGACCGAAGGGCGCCGAAGAGGCGCTCATCGACATGGCGGCGGGAGCCCTCGGTCACCGCCGCCTCGCGTTCCTCAAGCGCCGCATGGGCTCATGACGCCAAGCCGGGAAGGCGGCGCGCCGGCCGGGGACGGGGGCTTCGGGGAGGGCGGTCCATCCCGCGCCCGACCCAACCAAGGCGG
The DNA here is from genome assembly GCA_964603915.1 of uncultured Rhodospirillaceae bacterium. Classification (GTDB taxonomy): domain Bacteria; phylum Pseudomonadota; class Alphaproteobacteria; order Rhodospirillales; family Defluviicoccaceae; genus REEP01. The sequence continues at coordinate 18,589 of CAZRWU010000010.1, read as the reverse complement.
TTTCAGGCGCCGCGGCCGCCTTCAAGGATTGTAGCGGCCGGCGCAGGCGCGGACGAGGATCGCCAGCACCGAGAGGTTCCCGTTGATGCTGCTGATTTTGGTCGGGACCTCGCCCTTGGGATAGCGGCGGATCGTCGGCAGCTCGATGCAGCGATAGCCAAGGCGGGGCGCGCGGTAGGACAGATAGGCGAGCAGCTCGTAGGTGACGAAGACGTCGCGGAACGGGGCGACCTTCGGGTCGAGAAGCATTTTCCGGCTGTAGGCGCGAAAGCCTTGCGTGGTGTCCGTCCAGCGAAAGCCGCCGCAGGCGCTGAGCAACGGCGCGTGGATCCAGCGGATGGCCAGATCGCGCGACCGCGGGGTGTTCTCGGCGACGCCGCCGGCGATGAACCGCGACGCCTGGACGAAATCGACTCCCTCTTGCAGCGCGGCGATGAACCGCGGAATGGCTTCCGGATCGTCCTTGTCGTTGCCGTCGATCGTGACGATGCCCTGATAGCCCTGATCGAGCGCGAAGGCGTAGGCGCAGCGGAGTTGCGCGCTCAGCTTGCCCAGACCGGTTTTCACGAGCAGACCGCGCACCCCCTTGGCTTCGAGCGCTTCCGGGACAAGGGAGCCGTCGCTGCTGCCGCCGTCGACGATGACGATGTCGCCGATGTCGGAGATGACGAGCGCGGCCATCCGCGCGAGCAGGCGCTGGATGCGCGCGCCTTCGTTGATGGTGGGAATGACGACGCACCAGGGGCGCCGCCGGCCATGCCACATCGCCGTCTCGAACGCCGGCACGCGCCAGGCGGCGCGGGCTTGGCCGGCGATGTCGGAATGGATCGAACCCGTCGTCGGATCGCTCACGGTCGTCGCGGATCTCCGTTGCTCATGCGACGCGCGCCGTCAGCAAGGCGACGCCGACGATGACAAGACCGATTCCCGTCGCCGTCGTCCAATAGAACGGCTCGCCGAAAATCACCAGGGAGAGCATCGCCACGCTCGCCACCGCGCCGGCGGTCAACACCGGGTGGGCGACGTTCAGCGGCAAGTGGACCAGCGCGGCGGCATAGAGCAGGAAGGCGGCGCCGTAAAGGCCGAGGCCGAGCCAGAAGGGCCAGTTGGCGAGCGCCGCCAGCGGATCGCGCGGCGAGGGAAAGCCGCGCGGCGGCAGCATCGCGATCTTGATGAGGACGCTGGCGGAGGCGTTGGCGGCGATGCCAAGAACGAGGATGAGCCACTTCATGCGCGCCCGCCATCGGGCATGCCGCCATAGTGGCGCCGCGCGACATCCACGGCGCGCCGGATCGCCGCGAGATGCGGCTCGTTGGCGGTGGCCAGCATTTCGATGCAGACGACGTGGCCCGGCAGGAACCGCGCCAGGACTTCCGCGGCCGCGCCATGGTCGGCGCCGCCGTCGCCGAGGGGAACCAGATCCGGTTCGCTGGCGTGGACATGACCGATCAGCGCGGCGTGGCTGCCGACAACGGCGGCGGGATCCTCGTCCGTGATGGCGAGAGCGCCGGTGTCGAGCTGCATGCGCACCGCCGGATGCGCCACCTGTTCGACGACGCGCGCCGTCTCGGCGCTGGTGGTCATGAAATTGGCGCCGTAGCGCGGCGGATTGGGCTCCAGGCAAACCATTACGCCGTGCGCGCGGGCGATATCGCCAAGGCGCCGGAAGAACGCCGTCGCCGCCGCCAGCGCCTGATCGTCGTCGAGGCCGCCGCGATCGCGATTCTTGGGCGAGCCGAACACCAGCCGGCGGGCGCCAAGGCCGGCGCCGATCCGGCACACCGCGCCGAGATGGCCCAGCATCGCTTCCTGAACCTCGGGCGGGCCGAAAACATTGAGGCCGGTCGTGCCGAAAAGCAGAGCCTGCATTCCGGTGATGGCGATGCCTCGATCCGCCCACCAGCGTCGGACCCCGGCGATGTCCGCATCCGTCGCCTGGGCGGGATCGGGAAAATACTTCCCCGGCGCGACATCGATGGCGTCGATGCCGCGATCGTGGAGAAGCGTGGCGACATCGGCGTCTTCCGCGGGGTCCCAGGCGATGTTGGAAATGGCGATCCGCATCAGCGCGCCTCCTCTTGCGTCTTGATCGTGACAGGCTCCGACTGGGCGTAGGCGCGCACGGCCTGGATCGTCTCGCGCTTGCTGTACTGGTAGGGGGAGCGTCCGCCGAACGCCTCCGCGTGCCGCGAGCGGAAATCATAGGCGGGCGGCGGCGCGGCCAGGACCTGATCGAACCGCTTGCCGAATCCCCCGCCGGCGACTTCCGCCACACTGACCGGCTCCGCCGTCAGATGCGCCAGCGTCAGCCCGGCGGCAAGCGCGGTCTCGATGTCGTACCAGAGATTGACCATCGGATAGAACTGGAAAACGGCCCGGCTGTCGATGCTGTGAAGGTTGTTGTCATTGAGGAAATCGAAGATCACGTTCTTGCGCAGGCCGGGTCCGACCAAGCCCGGCAGGCGGACGATCAGGCGGCGCGGAAAGTGGCCGGCGACGAACGTCTCGAGCCGGCGCCGATGCAGGCCGTAGGGGTGCAGGCCGGCTTCGTCGACCGGCGTCTCCTCATCGACGCCGGCCGGCGTCTTGAAGACATCGACGGTGCTGATCAGCACGAACAGCTCGCACGTCACCGAGCGAAGATGCGCGATGAGTCCCTCGATGGCGGCCCGGTCGGCCTCCGGCTCGCGATTGGCGATCCATTTTTGCGCCGGCGCGCCGGCGCAGACGACGGTATCAAACGACCGGCCGTCGATATCGGCGATGGTCGTCGAGCGGTAGAGAGAGTCGAAAGACGTCTGCTTGAGAAGCGTCGTTCCGACAAATCCTGTATGACCAATCAGCGCTTTGCTCATTCCATCATCCCCAAAACACTAAAAAACCAAATAACCCGTATGAAGCGGCAATATTTCATCAAAAAACTGAATTCTCTCGGCCGCAATCCAGGATTCTCGTTGCGAATTCTCGGCGATCCTTAATCGATCTTTTGAATATGCCCTACAATTCGCCCTACGATTCGATTGTCTGGGCGTCGAGCTTCTCAAGAATATCGTAGATATTGTCGATCTTGCCGCCAAGAACCGAGTACAATCCCGGCAGCGCCGGATCGGCCTCGAACAGGATGGGCCGGCCGTCGTCGCCTTCGTTCTTGACCAGAACCGTTTTCACCTCGAACAGCGAGTCGACATAGCGCGCATCGAGGATCGCCGGCAGATACCGCGCCACATCCCTGATCATGCGGTCGGCGCGCGACGCCCGGTCGTAATCGGCGAGCTTCCGGTAGGGATCGCGGCCCGGCCGGTCGGTCCAGTGCAGGTGCGGGGTGTAGCGGACGTGAGAGAGCGTATGCAGACCGCGCGCCGGGAACGGCATCAGCGAGAAGAACGGGCCGTCCATGACGGTGACGCCCAGCCCGGCGAGCGCCGGCGGCGCCCGCATGAGGGCCATTTCGGTGATTTCCTGCTTCAGCCCGGTGTGCGTCCCGGAAAAATCGCCGGCGAGCTGATTGAGGCCGCTATAAGTGCAGTTGAACACGTAGCGGCACGTCGCCGCCTCGCGGCCGCCGCCGATGTTGTCGATGGCCACCCGCAGGCCGGCGCCCGAAGCGGGAAAAACGTCGGTCGCGCGCGCCTGCAAGCGCACCGCGACGCCGCACGCCTTCAGCTCCGCCTCCGCCCAGCTCGCCAGCTTGCACGCGTCGAAAACATATTCCTCGCCGAGAAAAACGTCCTCGATCAGCCGCCGGTCGAACAAGCCGCGCAGCGCCGGATCGGCGGGCGCGATCGTGGCGCCGATTTCCCGGCAGAACCTCTCGAACTGCCGGGCGGTGACCTTGGAGTTGCGGCGGGCGATGGCGTAGAGCTTGGTGAAGTCTCGCGTCACCGCCTGCGGCCAGTCGCCGACGAAGCGCGGCAGATTGATCCGGCTGCGATAGGCGGTGGTGAAGCTGCGAGGATAATGGTAGCCGTTATGAACCCGCGCTTGATTGTTGTAGGAGGCGCGGGTGAGCAGCGCCGGCTCCCGCTCGACCAGGACGATGTCGCGAAGGCCGCGCCGCCTTGCCAGATAAATCGCAATCGCCGCGCCGTAGAAGCCGCCGCCAATGATCAGGGCCTGGCAGGACAGGCCGGGCGCATGCGTCACGACGCCACGCGCCGCGGCGCGCGGTCCGGCAGCCGCGGCGTGGGCTCCTCGATATTGAGCTTGTCATGGCGGGTCATCCGGGCGCTGGTGAATTCCTGACCGACATGATAGAGTGGGCCTTCGTTCGACAGCTTCGCCATGTGCACGATGTACTCGCCGAGCACGAGCAGAACCAGCGAGATGAGAAAAAACATCCCCGATTGCTGGAGAGAAAGGCTGATCCAGCCGGGAGCGACGTCCGCCTTCAGGGCGCCGACGGCGAGCACATAACCCGAGTAGACGAGATTGGCGAGCGCCCCGAACAAAGACAGCGTGGTGACGAGTCGCATCGGCGCGCGGGTGGTCGACACCAAAAGCCGCATGCCGCGATCCAGGCTGTCGCCAAGACGCTTGGCGCCAGAGATCTTCGGCGGCGCGCTGTAGCGCAAATTCGCCCGGGCGAAACCGCCGGTCGCCGGCAGGTGCCGGTACGTCAAAGCCGGCTGCGGATGCTGCAGGATGAAGTTGATCACCCGCTTGCTCAACACCCGGTATTGCGGCGCTTCCTTGGCGAGATGAACGCCGTTGAAATATTTGTAGAGCATGTTGAAAACGGCGCCGGCGGCGCGATAGGAAAGGCTTTGTCCCACCTTCTGCTCGTTGGCGGCGAAAACCACGTCGGCGCCGCTCACCGCCTTGTCCAGCATCTCCGGCAGAAATCGCAAATCGTCGGCGAGCGGGTCGATCACGCACACGAAATCGCCAAGCGCGTTTTCCAGCCCGACCCATGACGCCGTGTCGGCGTTGACCTCCTTGGTCAGGGCGTAGACCTGCAGGTTGGCAAGGCCATCCTCGCCGGTCAGCCGCATCAGGACGGCGAGGCTGTCGTCGTCCGAGGCGTTGTCGATGACGATCAATTCATAGTCGCCGACAACATCGGCGACAATCGTCGCGGCGTCGGACAGGGTTTTCTCGATGTGGCCCGACTCGTTGCGAACGACGAACACGACCGACAGAAAGATCGGGAAAAACGTCATATGCGGAACTCCAGGCGCGTCCGGCATCGCCACAACATCATCGAACGAATCCAGAAAAACAACGACAACGTTCTCGAAGAACGGCGCCATTTCCGGCGACGCGGCCGGGGACATCATCCCTTCCTGCTTCCCGGCGGGGGCGAGAGAGCGCGGCGGCGCGACGCCTCTTGGCGATGCGCTTGTAATATTGTGGCCCGCGCGCAGGGAAGCCCTACCTCCCGTCCGCCGATTGGACTAGAGTCGGGCCGTGGCTGTTCCGCAGCGGGAAGACGCGCAAGGAGCGCTTCCGCGACGGGCGCGGAGGTGGGATAGCCAGCCCGCTTGACCAAGCCAAAAGCCGAGAAATCCAGAGCCAGGGCTTGCCGGTGGAAGAGGGACGAAATGACGGATGGCGATAGCGATAAAACCATTGATCGGCGGCTCGCGGCGCGGCACCAGGGCAAGGATCCGCCGCCCCGGCGCGATCCAGGCTTACCGGTCGCATCGGAGGGCGCCGCGCCAGGGCGTCGCCGCTGGCGCGGCATCGGCGGCCGAGTCGTTGCCGCCGGCGTCGTCGGCGCGCTGACCTATACCGGCCATCTCGATCTCCCTGGCGGCGGCGCCATGCGCGAAACGGCGGCATCGAGCTTCGCCGCCGCCGACCTCCCGCCACCGAGCGCGCCACGGCAAATGGTCCAAAACGACCCTTCGTCGGCGCCGTCCTCGCCGCCGGCGGAGGCCGGCGCTTCCGCCGGCGCGGCGGTCGGGAGTGACGATGAAATCCCCGGCGAGGAGTCCCTCATTATCCACGACTCGCCCTGGGAAGAGAACCGGCGGGCCGACGACGCGATGTTGGCGGAACCCTGGCCGGAGTTGGAAGACGCCGCCGAGGAAGCCATCAAGCAGAGATTCCGCGAGATCAGGGATCAGGCCGAGCAGGCCAGGCAAGAGCTCCGGGCGGTGGCGAGCGACATGGATCAACGCTATCGCCGGCAGCGCGAGGAGATGCGGGCGCGGCACGCCCGCGAGCAGGCCGAGGCCGACAACGCGGGCGCCGATGTCGCGCGGCAGACACAAGCGCGCCACCGGCAGGAACAGGACGCCCTGCATCGCGACCAGCAGGCGGTCCGCGAGCTCCTCGCCGCGGCCTATGCCGAACTCGACCAGCAGCTCCAGGACGCTCGCCGCGACGTCGCCCGCTTCCGCGCGGAAGCCGGCGGCGCACCCCAACTGGCCGAGACGCCGCGCCCGCCCGAACAGGCGAACGACCCTTCCGCCGTGCCGACGGGCCCCGCCGTCGGCCCGCAAGACCCGGCGGCGACAACGGCCACGGAAGCGGAACGCGCTGCCCAGCTTCCATCCGATCGGACGGCGGCAACCGAGGATTCCGACGAGGCCTCGGAGAGGACCGCCGCGTCCGGCGAAGCGGAGCCCCTGGCGCCGCCGCAAGCCGACGCGCCTCCCGCCGACGCCGACGAACGGGCCGCCGCGCCGCGCCCCGCTCCGTCGCAAGCCGCCGAGGCCGATCGGGAACGGCCCGTCGCCGGAGCGCCCGGCGACGAACAAGCGGACCAACAGGCGGACGAACACGCGCAAGCCATGACGCCGGAAGCCGAGCAACCGGCGCAACCGCCGAGCGTCGCGGAATCCGCGCAACCGCCACCCGCGCCGGCCGACGCCCCGTCGGTCGAGACGCCCGGCGAGACGCCGCCGACCGGTCGGGACGTCGCCGCTCTGGTGGAACGCGGCAACGCGCTCCTGGGATACGGCGATCTCGCCTCGGCCCGGCTGTTCTACCAGCTCGCCGCCGAGCGCGGCAGTCCGGAAGGCGCGATGCTGATGGGCATGACCTTTGATCCCGTCTACTTCGCGCGCGCCGGCGTCCGCGGGACACAGCCGCGGATCGAGGATGCGCTGACGTGGTACGGCAAGGCGATCGAGATGGGCAGCGAACCGGCGGAAACCAGGATGAGGGACCTTCGCGCCTGGCTCGAGCGCTCGGCGGCGGCCGGCGACGCCCAGGCGCAAGCGGCGCTGGAGCGGCTTCGCTGAGACAAGGCGTCCTTTAGGGCTCAGGCGATCCGGGCGGAACGCGTGGCGGCGCCGGCGAGAGGAAGAACGATGCGCATCGTCGTGCCCGATCCGGGGCTGCTGACGACCTCGATGTCGCCGCCGAGTTCGCGGGCGTATTCGCGACACTGGTAGGCGCCGATGCCAAGGCCGTCCGACTTGGTCGACCGGAACGGCTTGAACAGCTGATTGAGGACAAATTCGGCGTCCATGCCGGGGCCGCTGTCGGCAACGTCGACGGTGGCGCGCCCGCCCGAAGCGCGCAGGGTCAGCGCGACGCCGCCGCGATTGCCGGCGGCGTCGAGGGCGTTGCGGAGGATGTGGCCGAACAAGGCGCGCAGGCGGTCCTCGTCGCCGACGACGCTGATGTCTCGCCCGCCGTCCTCGACGGCGAGCGCCACTGCGCCTTCGGGAAAGCCCTGCATCACCGCGCCGATCAGCGGCTTGAGGGGCACCGGCGGATTGGCGGCGCCGCCATCCCCATCGTCGCGCAGCCGTTCGATCAGACGCCTGGAGCGGCCGACGGCGCCGTCGATGGCGTCAGCCAGATCGGCGCGGAAGCGGGGATTGTCGCCGTGCTTGCGGATGTTGCCGGCGAACAACGACAGTTCGCTGACGATGTTCTTGATGTCATGAATGATGAAGGCGGTGCGCCGGTTGAACCGCTCGAATTCCTGCGCTTGGGCCAGCGCCTGCATGGCGCGGTGTTCGGCGAGAAAGCCGCCGGCGTGAACGCCGATCAGCTTGAGAAAGTCGAAGTCTTCCCAATCGAGGCGGCGCGGCGTGTGCGGCCGCAAGAGCGCGACAAAAGCGAGGAGCGCGCCGCGATGCGACAGCGGGACGACGATCCAGGCCCGCGGCAGCGATTGCAGCGCCGGCGGCGTCGCCAGTCCGCCATAGCGGCCGGGACTGTCGCGCAACTCATCAAGGTCGATGATCCAACCTTTCTCGCCGAGGAACCGCAGCATCGGCTCGCCCTCCCGCACCGTCAGGCCGACGGCCGGCGTGAAGACCGCCGACGCCGGCACATAGCGCTCGCCCTCGCGCAACCAAAGGGCGCCGCCGGGACTGCCGAGGATCGCGGCGATGGCCTCGGTGATCCGCCGCGCGATCGGCGCGCCGCTCTCGGTGGCGGCCAGCCTGCGGGTGAACCGCAGCCACTCCTCGCGGTAATCGTACTTGTACCTGTAGAGGTGCTTGGCGATGGTGACGCGCAGGAAGGCGCGCGCCCGTTCGGAGACGACGATCAGCAACAGGAAGATCAGGGCGGCGAACAGGAAGATCGCCTGGATGACCGGGCCCCGGGTTCCACCCATGCGCGCGATGTCAGAGGCGGCCAGCGCCATCGCCGCGAGGTAGCCGCCGATCGCGACAAGCGCCGCGCCATGGAAGGCGGCCTGGTGCGAGACCCGGAGCTGGGCGCGCCACATCCCGCGGCGCATCGTCGCCACGAAAAGAAGAGGAACCACGAGGGCATAGATGACGCCGCGGGCGGCGATCAGGGCGTGGCTGAAGGTCCCGAACAGCAGGCCGTCGGCATAGAGGAAGAGATCGTAGCCGAGCACGCCGCCGAGGCCGATGCCGAGAAATTTCAGGCTGCGCCGGTCGCCGGCGGCGGTGTTGCGGATCAGGTTCTCCAGCGCGACCGCGGTCGCGACGACGGTCAGAAGGCGGAAGGCGATGAAAGGCGTCTCGGAAACGCCGACGACTCCGAGAGCGCAGGTAAGGATAACCGCGCCCGCGGCAACGGCGAAGAGGGCGGCGGCGGGCTTGAGCAGCGTCCGACGACGGCCGAAGGAAACCGGCCACAGCAGGCCGCCGACGAAGACCAGCCAAGCGACGCCGCTCGCCGCCTCGAGCGCGAGCGCGGCGGCGCCCGGCGCGCCGTGCCGCCATACCTGCGCCGCGGCGGTTCCCAGCCAGCCCGCCGTCGCCGCGCCGGCGAGGGCGAACAGCAATGCCGGCGGACGGCGTCGCGCGCCCCACAAAAGCGCCGCCGCGAGCGCCGCGAAGGCGACGGCGGCAAGGGCGTAAGACCCGGCCACCAACGCCGAACCGGCGTCGCCCACGGCGGCGGGGGCGCACGAGCAGGCGATGCCGGCGGGCGATGCGAGACGTTGAGGATCCCAGATCCGCATGATGCGGCCGACTTTAACCAGCCACATCTTAAGGTTCCTACAATGATAAACAGCGCTGGAAGGTTAAGGAAGCGCCCGGCTGTCCGGCACGGGGCCAACCGCCGCGCGGCGTCGGCGCGTTCATTGCGAAGCGGAAACCGGGCAAGCCGCGCGCATATCCATGACAGCGCCGGCGGCTCATGCTAAGCACGTGACGCCATGCGCAGCGCCGTCGCCGACCCGGTCGTTCTGGTTCTCCTGCTGCTGATCGGCGGCCTGTGGATCGGCATGGTCCGCCGCCGCCTCGGCGCCGCGCTGCTCGTCGCCGGCGTCGTCGTTCTCTATCTGTTCGCCAATCCTTTTGTCGGCGCCCGCCTGGCGCGGCTGGCCGAGGCTCCCTTCGAGACGACGTCGGCGGTCGCCCGGCCGCCTCAGGCGATCGTCATCCTCAGCGCCGGGGTGTACCGCGCCGCGCCGGAATACGCCGGCGACACGGTCGACGCGCTAACGCTGGAGCGCATGCGCTACGGCGCGCGGCTGCACCGCCAGACCGGGCTGCCGATCCTCGTCACCGGCGGCGTTCTCCACAAAGCGACGCGGCCGGTCGCGGAGGCGATGCGCGAGGTCCTTGTCGAGGAGTGGAGCGTGCCGGTCCGCTGGGTCGAAGGGCAAGCGCTGACGACACGGGAGAATGCCGAGCGCTCGGCCGCCATGCTGAAATCGGAGGGACTGGATGCGGTCTACCTGGTCACCCACGCCGTGCACATGCCGCGGTCGCAAGACGCTTTCGAGCAGGTCGGCCTCGTCGTGACGCCGGCGCCGACCGGCTTCGCCATCATCGATCCCGGCGTTTCGCCGCGGGATCTGGTTCCCCAGACGACAACCCTCGTCCGCAGCTTCTACGCCTTGCATGAGCTGATCGGGCGGCTGTGGTACCGCATCGCCCATGCCGCGCGCTAGACCGCCGCTCATCGTCCTGCTGGTCTGGCTGCTCGTTGCCGGCGGCTGCGCCACGCCGATCGCGGTCGAGCGGGCCGACCCGCAGGAGGTGCAGCGGCAGCTCACCGGCACGGTCCTGTCGACGGGCGAGCTGAGCGGGTTCACGCAGAACGTTCTCCGCATCCACGGCGTCGCCGACCTCGCCAGGACGGATCCGGAGGCGGCGCGGGCCATTCTTCACGAACGCGTCACTGCCGGCGCCGCCGGAGCGGATGCGCTGTTCGCGCTCGCCGAGGTGTGCTTCCAGCATGCCGAGGACGGCGGCGGGACGGCCTACCACGCCGCCGCCGCCGTTTACAGCTACGCCTACCTGTTTCCCGAGGAGGACGCCGCTCAGTCGATCACGCCGTTCGATCCGCGCTTCCGCTGGGCGGTCGACCTCTACAACCGCGGCCTGAGCCGGATGCTTGAGGGATCCGAGGCGGGGCGCGTGCAGCCGCGGGCGGGCGCGCAGCCGCTGCCGTTCGGCCGCCTCGAGATCGCGTTCGATCCCGACGAGCTGATCTGGGGCGACCGGCGCTTGACCGACTTCGCGGCGGCGGGCGACTTCAACGTCCGCGGCCTGCGCAACCGCTACCGGCAGCCGGGGCTGGGCGCGCCGCTCGCCGCGGCGAGCGTGCCGTTGCAGCCGGCGCCGGGGTTCCAGATGGCGGCGCGGATTCGCGCGCCGGTGACCGCGGTGTTGCGGATCCGCGATCCGCGCCACGGCCTCGGCCATGGCGAGCTGCGCGCCACCCTCGAGCTTTTCCCGCCCGGACACGGGGAGGACCTGACGATCGCCGGGCGGGCGGTGCCGCTGGAGAGCGAGCCCTCGGTGAGCTTGGCCTACGGGCTTTCCGATCCCGCGGTCTGGGCGACCGAACTGCGCGGGTTCATTTTCGGCGACCTGTTGCGCGATCGGCCGAGCCAGCTCGTCGCGCTGCAACCGCATCAGACGGGACGGTTTCCCGTCGTCTTCGTCCACGGCACCGCCTCGAGCGCCGGCCGCTGGGCCGATCTCGTCAATGATCTCCTCGCCGATCCGGCCATCGCGCGGCGCTTCGAGTTCTGGTTCTTTTCGTATGAGACCGGCAATCCCGTCGCCTATTCCGCGCTGCAACTGCGCCAGGCGCTGCGCGCCGCGGTCGCCCAGCTCGACCCGGAGAAAACCGATCCGGCGTTGCGGGCGATGGTCGTCATCGGCCACAGCCAGGGCGGCCTGCTCACCAAGATGACCGCGGTCGATCCCGGCGCGCGGCTATGGGACGCGGTCAGCAGCAAGCCGCTGGACGCGTTGCGGCTGCAAGAGGAGACGCGCGAGCTGTTGCGGCAGACCTTGTTCTTCGAGCCGGTGCCGGCGGTGCGGCGGGTGGTGTTCATCGCGACGCCGCATCGCGGCAGCCACCTCGCCGAACGCTCGCTCGGCCGTCTCGTCTCCCGGCTGGTGCGCCTGCCGGTGAATCTTCTGCAGGCGACTGGCGACATCCTCACCAACAACGCCGATGCGTTCCGCTTCGATCCCCAGCGGCGCTCGTTCGCCAGCATTTACGGCATGTCGCCGAACAGCCCGCTTCTCGGCGCTCTCGTCGACATCCCCCTGGCCCCGGGCGTCGCCGGCCACTCCATCATCGCGGTGGAGGGCGACGGGCCGGTCGAGACCGGCGGCGACGGCGTCGTCCGCTTCACGAGCGCGCGAATCGAAGGCATGGACTCCGAACTTATCGTGCGTTCCGGCCATTCCGTGCAGGGCCATCCCGAGACCGTGCTTGAGATCCGCCGCATCCTTCTCGAACACGCCGGGCAGGCCTGCCGGGAATACAGCGTGGGCTGCGCGCCGCCGCCGGCGCTGGCCGGCGGTCGGCAATGACGACGGCGCGGCGCCTGGCGATGATCGGCGGGCCGAACAAAGCCCCGGAAGCCATGGGCCGGGGGCCCTGTCCGGTCCCCTCTATCGCGCCAGGCGATTCTCACGTATTGCTGGAAGGAGAGACGGGGCGGCCGGACCGTGCGCCGGTCTCCATCCCGCGCCGGTCGTCGTTGCGTCCGCAACCGGAAGAAGGAATCGTCCCGTGAACGCCGAGAACGAGATCAAGGAAGTCGTGCGCGCGCGCTATGCCTCCGCGGCGGTGGCCAAGACCGGGTGCTGCGGCCCGCAATCCTGTGGCGACGCCGCCGGTCCCGACCTCGGTCTGAACATGATCGGCGACGCGTACGGGAGCGTCGACGGTTATCTCGCCGACGCCGATCTCGGCCTTGGCTGCGGCCTGCCGACCCGGCATGCCGGGATCACGGCGGGCGATGTCGTCCTCGACCTCGGCTCGGGCGCCGGCATCGACGCCTTCGTCGCGCGGCGCATCGTCGGGACGTCCGGCCGCGTCATCGGCGTCGACATGACGCCGGAGATGCTCGCCCGCGCCCGGGACAACGCGGCGAAGCTGGGCTATGACAACGTCGAGTTCCGCTTCGGCGAAATCGAGGCGTTGCCCGTCGAGGATGCCGCGATCGACGTCGTCGTCAGCAACTGCGTGCTCAACCTCGTGCCCGACAAGGCGCGGGCGTTCGCCGAGATGTTCCGGGTGTTGCGGCCGGGCGCGCACTTCTGCGTGTCGGACATCGTGGCGACGGCGGCGTTGCCGGAGCCGATCAAGAACGCCGCCGCTCTCTACGTCGGCTGCATCGCCGGAGCCCTGCCGCTCGGCGATTATCTGCGCCTGATCGAAGAGGCCGGCTTCAAGGCCATCGCCGTTCTCGAGAGCAAACCCGTCGAACTGCCGGACGATGTCCTCGCCCGCGCCCTCTCCGAGGCGGAAATCGCCGCTTTCCGGCGGACCGGCGTCGGGTTGCAGAGCGTCACGGTGCGCGCAACGAAACCCGCCGCGTCCGCCTGAAACGAAACAGCGCCCGTTGCGCCGGATGGCGGCCCTTGGCGCGTAGCGGCCCGGCTCATTTTCATTGAGGAGAGCAGGCCGTTGTTGGCTTGGCGGCGCTACGGCGCGGAGATGCCGAGGCGGCGCATTTTCTCCCATAAGGTCGTGCGCGAGATGCCGAGGCGGTTGGCGGTCTCCTGGATGCCGTTGCCGGTGGCGCGCAGCGTCGCGATGATGTGCGCCTTCTCGGCGGCGTCGCGGACCTCGGCGAGGGTGAGGCCGCCTTGCGGGGCGAGGGCCGCGGCCGATCCGGGGCGGGTATCGGGGAAGAGGTCGGCCGCGGCGATCGCCGCGCCCTCGGCCAGCGCCACGGCGCGCTCGACGCGGTTCTCCAGCTCGCGGACGTTGCCGGGCCAGTCGTAGGCGATGGCCGCGGCCAGGACGTCGGCGGCGACGGCGATGCGCCGGCCGCGCAGGTGCGGACCGGCCCGGGCGGCGAACGCCTCGAGCAGCGGGGCGATCTCGCTCGGCCGCTCGCGCAACGCCGGCAGGCGGACGGTGACGACGTTGATGCGGTACCACAGGTCCTCGCGGAAGGTGCGGCGGGCGACCTCGGCCTCGAGGTCGCGATGGGTGGCGCAGACCAGCCGCGCCGTGAAGCGGATCGGCGCCTTGCCGCCAAGGCGGTCGAATTCGCGCTCCTGGACGACGCGCAGCAGCTTGGCCTGAAGGCCGGCGTCGAGCTCGCCGATCTCGTCGAGAAACAGCGTGCCGGCCCCGGCCTTTTCGGCGAACCCGGCGTGCCGCTCGTGGGCGCCGGTGAAGGAGCCTTTCTCGTGGCCGAACAGCGCCGAGTCGACCAGCTCGGGGGCGAGCGCGGCGCAGTTGACGGCGACGAACGGCGCGTTGCGGCGGCCGCTCGCGGCGTGCAGGAAGCGGGCGGCGACCTCCTTGCCAGTGCCGGTTTCGCCGAGAAGGAGGACGGGCAGGTCGATGTCGGCGACGCGCTCAAGGACGCGGCGGACGGCGAGCGTCGCCGGCGACAGGCCGAATTTGTCGAACGGCCCGGCGGCGCTCGGCGCATCCGCCGGCGCTCCGGCGGGCAGGGCGTCGGCGGCGGTCGCGCCGCTCGCCGCCTTCAGCTTGTCGACGACCTCGTCGAGATCGAAGGGCTTGGTGAGGTAGTCGCGGGCGCCGGCGCGCACCAGCCGGACGGCCTGGTCGATGTCGCCGTAAGCGGTCATGAACAGCGTCGGCACGGCGCCGACGCGGGCGAAGACGTCGCGCATCAGGGCCTCGCCGTCGGCGTCGGGCAGGCGGATGTCGCACATCACGAGATCCGGCGTCTGCCGGGCGACGGCGGCGAGCGCGGCGGCGGCGGTCGCGGCGAGGCGGACATGATAGCCCTCGAGGACGAGACGCTGCTCGAGCGAGCGGCCGAGAATGTCGTCGTCCTCGATGACCAGGATCAGGCCGTGTCGCGGCACGCCGTCTCCTCCAGAGGGCCGACCGGCAGGCGGATGCCGACCCGGGTTCCCTCGCCGGCGCGGCTCTCCACCTTGATCCGGCCGTCGAGATCCTCGAGCAGCCGGACGACCATCCACAGGCCGAGGCCCTTGTGGCCGGTGATCGGCGCCGTCTTGGCGCCCTCGACGAGAAACGCCAGGATGCTGTCGGGCATCCCGGGACCGCTGTCCTCGATCGCGAACAGCGTTTCCCGGACGCCTTGCGTGACGATGAGCGCGACCCGTCCGTTGTCGCCGCTCGCCTTGCAGGCGTTCAACAGCAGGTTCAACAGGACTTGGCGGAGCGCTTCGGCGTCGACGGCGATCGGACGCATTGCCGCGATCCGCCAGTCCAAGGCGACGTGGCGGCGGCGCGCCTCGGGCGCGACGAGAAGCTGCAGGTCGCCGAGATCCTCGCGCGTGAAGCGCATGCGGCCGGCGACCGGGCGGTAGGTCGCCAACATGGCGTCGGCGACGCGGCCGATCGAGCGCAAGCCTCTTTCGACGAGATCGAGAGTCTCGCGGCGAACGACCGGATCGTCGCCGAAGCGGCGCAGCGTCGAGACGGCGTTGAGAAGCCCGGCCAAGGGATTGCGGACCTCGTGGGCGAGACCGGCGGCGAGCTTGGCGAGGAGCGCGTCGGCGTTCGTCGTGCGCTCGGCCAGGGTTTTCCTCAGCTCGTCGATCAGCTTGTCCTTCTCGGGCGCGGTCTTGGCGTCCGCTTCGGCCACCAGCTGCTCCAGCAGTTGGTCGGCGAGGATCGGGGGTTTGCTGTGCGCCATGCGAGGCCTCCTCGGCGTTTCCTCGGTTCCCACCGTTATGGCCCCTCCGCCGAATTCAGGGTACTCCCGATTGCGCTCCTTCTTCTCGCCGGCGAGGAAAAGTCGGGGCGCCCGCAAAAGGGCGCGGCGCCAAGCGCTCACCCGATCAGAACATCGCCGCGAAACCCGGGGATCAGACGGTCCTGCCAGAACGTTCCGGCGGCGCCGAGGCGCGTCGCCGGCGACAGATCGGCGAGGATCACCGCCGCCGCCGTCGCGTAGCGCGCCGGCAGCAAGGCGCCCGCGGGCGCTTCCGGCCGCGGCAGGTGAACGACTTCGGCGCCGACCGCGGCGGCGGCGGCGGTGAGCGCCTGACCCTGCTCGGGGGCGGCCGGACCGGCGACGACAAGGGTCTCGATCGGCCAAAGACGCGTCTGCAAGACCCAAAGGACGAGGCGCTGAACCTTGCGCCCGCCGTCATGGAGGACGATGACCTCGCCGCCGTCCTCCTTCCCGCCGGCCGCGCCGACGAAAAGCGTCTGGCCGTTATGACGCCTGGCGAGGGCGAAGAGCTTGTCCGCTCCCCGCGCCGAGTCGGCGGGCAGGCCGACGGGGGCGCCATGATGACACCAGCCGTCGGTCGGCAGCAGGAGAAGCTCCCGGCCGGCGGGGTCGCGGCCGGGAATCAGCTCGAGGGGATCGCCTTCCTCGTAGGAGAGCGACAGCGGAACGCTGCTTCCGGCGGTCGCCGCGCGCGTCTCGGCGATCGCCTCGGCGAGGCGGGCGCGAATCGCCTCGCGCGCGTCGGCGTCGGGGCTTCCGAGATAGCTCTCGTCGATCACCGCGACGCCGGTCAGCGAGACCCGCCGCGCCGCGGCCAGCGCCTGGGCGCGGCGGGCGACCCGGCTGGCCTCGGGAGCGATGACGGCAAAGCGCACGGCGTCATAACCGGCCTCGGCCAATCCGGCGCCGCTCTCGGCCGAGAGCGGCGGCAAGGACCCCGCCGCCGCGTTCTTCCTGAGCCTCAGGCCGCGCCGCCGGGCGCTGATGAAGCTCTTGCGCTGGCGCACCTCGCGCTCCTCCAGCGGCTGTTCCATGCGCGGCAGGACGCCCTCGAGGGCGTCGTGGCGAGTCTGCAGGGGGGCCCCGGAAATATAACAGGCGCGGCCGAGAAGGTGGCCGGCGACGGGCATGGTCGCGACCAGGAAGAGCATGGTGAGCAAGGCGATCGCGGTGGCGTCGAACCCGCTCTGGCTGATCGCGGTGCCGATCAGGACGAGGCCCGCGCCGACCGTTCCCGCCTTGGTGGCGGCGTGCATCCGCTGGAAGGGATCGGCGAAACGGAGCACGCCAAGGGTGGCGAGGACGAGAAAAGCGACTCCGGCGAGCTCCAGGATCAGGGCCAGCAACGCGATCATGGCGCCTCGGTCTCCTTCTTTTCGAGAAAAGCGGCGAAGGCGATGGTCGCGAGAAAGGCGATGAGGGCGATCCCGAGGCCGACGTCGAGGAACTCGCGGCGGCCGGTGGTGACCGTCGTCAGGGCGCAGGCGGCGACGGCGACGCCGGTGAGCATGTCGAGGGCGACGAACCGGTCGGCGTAGCCGGGCCCGATGATCATCCGCACCGCCGCCCCGACCAGCGCCAGGGTCAGGATGATGAGAAGGATAAAGGACATGTTCGTCGCGAAGGCCTGGAGAATGTCCATCATTCTTCGATCCTCTTGATCAGACTCTCGAAAGTGTCCTTGATGTCCTTGATGACGGCGTCGGCCGACGGGCTGTCGAGCACGTGGACGTAGAGCGTGTCGCGGTTTTCCGAAACGTGCAGCGACGTCGTTCCCGGGGTCAGCGTCACCATGTTGGCGAGCGTGGCGATGCCGAGGTCGGTCTTGAGATCGATCGGCACGGCGACAATGGCCGGCTGCAGGCGTCCGGTCGGCGACAGGACGGCGAGCGCGACCTGCCAGGCGGAGACGAGCAGCGCCTTGAGGAAGGTGACAAAAAGCGTCAACAGCGCCCAAAGGCGGCGCGGGTTGAGAAGAACGCTCATGGCTGTTCTCCAAGACGGATGGGCGCGGCGGGATCGAGAACCGCCGCGATATAGCTCGAAGGATCGACCAGCACGGCCGCGGCGCTGTCGGCGAAACTGATGAAGGGCTGGGCGAAAAGGCCGATGGTCATCGTCACCGCGGCGAGAAGGACGATCGGCGCGATCAAGGCCGCCGGCACCTTGCGCGGGACCCTGCGGACGATCGGCGCCTCTTTCCAGAACGCCTCCATCCAGATCTTGCTCATCGAGAACAGGGTCAACAGGCCGACGACCAGCGCCACCGCGGCGAGCCAGTACTCGCCGGCGCGCAGGGCGGGATCGATCACCAGGAACTTCGCCCAGAAGCCGGAGAGCGGCGGCAGGCCGGCGAGCGAGAGGGCGGGGATCAGGAAGAGGACGGCGAGCCAGGGATGCGAGCGCAGCAGGCCGCCGGTCTTCTTGAGGTCGTCGGTTCCGGCGGCGCTGTAAATGGCGCCGGCGAGGAGGAAGAGGTTCGCCTTCACGATGATGTGGTGGACGATGTAGAAGATCGCGCCCATGAGCGCCGCCGGAGTCGCGATGGCGAGGCCCATCAGCATGTAGCCGATCTGGCTGATGATGTGGAACGACAAGATGCGGCGCACGTTCCACTGAATGGCGGCGCCGAAGACGCCGGTCACCATGGTGCCGGCGGCGATGACGGCGACGATGCCGCGCAGGTCGCCCTCCATCTGAAAGAGCAAGGTGAACACCCGGAAGCAGGCGTAGACGCCGACCTTGGTCAGCAAGCCGGCGAAGATCGCCGCGACTGCGAACGACGCCGTGTGGTAGCTCGCCGGCAGCCAGAAGAAGACCGGAAACAGCGCGGCCTTGATGCCGAAGGCGGCGAGAAAGAGCAGCGCGCTCGCCATGAGCGCGGGAGTCAAGGTCATGTCCGGTAGGATCCGGGCGAGATCGGCCATGTTGAGGGTGCCGGTGACGCCATAGAGGATCCCCACCGCGATCAGAAAGAAGGTCGTGCCGAAGATGTTGAGAACGCCATATTTGATCGCCCCGTCGATCTGCGCCTTGGTGCGGCTGAGGATGAGAAGGCCGAGCGAGGTGATCAGCATCACCTCGAACCAG
>CAZRWU010000009.1:0-38785 GCA_964603915.1 uncultured Rhodospirillaceae bacterium | reverse complement strand
ATGCGCATCTTCAATGCGGACGGAAGCGAAGTGGAGGCCTGCGGCAATGCCACCGACGAAGGGCGGACCCGCATCCGTCGCGAGAACATCGGTTTCGTCTATCAGTACCACCATCTGCTCGCCGAATTCTCGGCGCTGGAAAACATCGCCATTCCGCAGATCATTGCGGGGAAGCCGAAGCATGACGCGATGCAGCGGAGCCGGGAACTTCTCAACGGTCTTGGTCTTGAGGATCGCGCCGGCCATCGACCGGCGCGGCTGTCCGGGGGCGAGCAGCAGCGCGTCGCCATCGGCCGGGCGCTGGCGAACGTTCCCAAGGTCCTTCTCGCCGATGAGCCGACGGGAAACCTGGATCCTCATACGGCCGATGATGTCTTCGCCATGATGTTGACAATGGTGCGCAGCGCCGGCCTCGCCGCCCTGGTCGCCACTCACAATCCGACGCTGGCGAGCCGGATGGACCGCGTCGTCCGCCTCGAGGACGGTATTCTGGTGCCAAGCTGAGCTTGCGGGCGGAGCGCGGCTTGGCGATCTGAGCCGGAGAGGGAGGGTTCAGTGAGCGTCGTTTCATTGACGGACGGTGCCGGTTGATGACGAGCAGCCCGTTCGTGCATCTGCGGGTTCATACCGCCTATTCGCTGTCCATGGGGGCGATCCGTATCGCCGACCTGAGCCGGCTGTGCGCCGCCTATCGCATGCCCGCCGTGGCGATCACCGACAACCTCAATCTTTTCGGCGGCATGGAGTTCTCCACGACCTTGGCGCGGAGCGGCATCCAGCCGATCATCGGATGTCAGCTTCGGCTAGCCCGGGAGAGCACGATAGCGGCCGGACTCGCCGGCCAAGCGCGGGTTCAAGACGCGCTGGACGATATGGTCGTTCTCGTTCAGGATCAGGCCGGCTACCGTAACCTATTGGCGTTGCTCGGTATTGCCCATCTGGACAGCGGCGGTGCCGGCGAGCCGCATATCGCCTATGGCGATCTTGAGCGCCATTCGGCGGGATTGATCGCCTTGACCGGCGGGCCGGCGGGACCGGTCGGCCGGCTGCTCGGAGCGGGGCAGGGCGACGCGGCGGTCAGCGTCGTCAAGCGCCTGAAGTCGATATTTCCGGGCCGCCTTTATGTCGAACTCATGCGTCATGGCGTGGAGATTGAAGCCGAAATCGAACCGCTGCTGCTGGATCTTGCTGAACAGCATAAGCTTCCCGTCGTTGCGACCAATGAAGCCTTCTTCCCGACCGCGGACATGTTCGAGGCGCACGATGCGTTGATCTGTATTGCCGAGGGTGCGTTGGTGGCGAGTTCGGAGCGCCGTCGCCTCACGCCGGAGCACTATTTCAAGAGCGGCGCGGAGATGGCCAAGCTGTTCGCGGACCTTCCCGATGCGATCGAGAACACCGTTCTGATCGCCCGCCGCTGCGCGTTCATGATCGAGCCGGTCAAGCCGATCCTGCCGCCTTACGATGCCGGAACCGATCAGAGCGAAGAGGAGGTTCTGCGCGATCAGGCCAGGGCTCTGCTGGAAATGCGGCTTCGCGGCCACGCGCTCAACCGGCACGAATCGGACGCGGCCGGCGAAGACGCCGCGCGTCGCTACCGTGAGCGGCTCGAGTACGAGTTGGACGTGATCTGCCAGATGGGGTTCGCCGGCTACTTCCTCATTGTCGCCGAATTCATTCTCTGGGCGCGCTCGCACGGGATTCCGGTGGGACCGGGCCGAGGCTCCGGCGCCGGCTCGGTCGTCGCTTGGGCGCTCACCATCACCGACCTCGATCCGCTGCGTTTCGGCCTTCTCTTTGAGCGATTTCTCAATCCCGAGCGGATCTCGATGCCGGATTTCGACATCGACTTCTGCCAGGATCGCCGGGACGAGGTGATCCGCCACGTGCAGGAAAAGTACGGGCGGGACCGGGTCGCCCAGATCATCACCTTCGGAAAGCTGCAGGCGCGCGCGGTGCTGCGCGACGTCGGCCGGGTTCTCGGCATGCCGTACGGCTACGTCGACAGGATTTGCAAGCTGGTGCCGAACAATCCGGCGAATCCCGTGACCCTCAAGCAGGCGATCGATGGCGAACCGCAATTGCAGGCGATGATCAGCGAGGACGAGAGCGTCGCGCGGCTTGTCGGCATCGCCAGCCGCCTCGAGGGCCTTTACCGCCACGCGTCGACCCATGCCGCCGGCGTCGTGATCGGCGATCGGCCCCTTCGAGAAACCATTCCATTGTACCGCGATCCACGATCCGAATTGCCGGTCACGGGCTACAACATGAAGTGGGTCGAATCGGCGGGATTGGTCAAATTCGACTTTCTCGGCCTGAAGACGCTGACAGTCCTGGCGCGGGCGGTTCAGATATTGGCTGACAGCGACATGGCCCGGCTCGATCTCTCCAATCTGCCGCTTGATGATTCGCGCACCTACGAGATGCTTGGCCGCGGCGACACGGTCGGCGTGTTCCAGCTCGAAAGCGCGGGGATGCGGGATGTCCTGCGCCGGCTGAAGCCCGACAAATTCGAGGACATCATCGCCGTGGTCGCGCTCTATCGCCCGGGGCCCATGGATAACATTCCCAGCTACATCCGCAGGAAACACGGAGAGGAAGAGCCGGATTATCTGTACCCAACGCTCGAGCCCATTCTCAGCGAGACCTATGGCATCATCATCTACCAGGAACAGGTGATGCAGATCGCCCAGGAACTCTCGGGATACTCACTCGGAGCGGCGGACATTCTGCGCCGCGCCATGGGCAAGAAGAACAAGGACGAAATGGAAAGGCAGAGGGAGATTTTCGTCGAGGGCGCCAAGGCGCGCGGCGTCTCCGAGGGAAAGGCCTGCTTCATTTTCGATCTGGTGAACAAGTTCGCCGGCTATGGCTTCAACAAGTCGCACGCCGCCGCCTATGCCCTTGTGGCGTATCAGACGGCATATTTGAAGGCCAACTTCCCCGTCGCGTTCTTCGCCGCCTCGCTTTCCCTGGAAATCGATCATCCCGAGAAAATCAACATTTTCCGCCGCGAACTCGACCGTATCGGGATCGCGCTTTTGCCTCCCGACATCAATGCATCCGATGCCAACTTCATCGTCGAACTCGAGGGTGGCGGCGAAACAAAGGCTGGCGCCATCCGGTACGGTCTCGCCGCCGTCAAGAACGTCGGCCAGGCGGCGATGGAGGCTCTGGTTGACGAGCGTCGGCGGAACGGGCCGTTCGTCAGCCTGGATGATTTCTGTCGCCGCTTGGATCCTCATCAGGTCAACAAACGGCAGCTTGAGAATCTAGCGCGCGCCGGCGCGTTCGATCGCCTCAACGTCAACCGCAGGCAGGTTCTCGAAGGTGCGGAGACCATTTTGCGCCATGCCGGAGCCGCGGTCAGGGAGCGCAACAGCGGCCAGATGGGACTGTTCGGAACCCACGCGAAAAGTGTCGTCAGCGCGCTCCATCTGCCGGCGACCGACGACTGGCCGCTTATGGATCGCCTTAAGGAAGAGTTCCAAGCCATTGGTTTTTACCTGTCTGCGCATCCGATGAACGCATACGACGCAATTCTCAGGCGCTTGAAGGTGGTGCCGTTTGCCGAGTGCGTGCCGCGCGGCGCGCCGGGCACGGTCAGCGTGGCGGGAACCGTGACGGCGAAGAGAGAGCGCACGTCGGGCAAAGGCTCGCGCTACGCTTTTGTTGAGTTGTCGGACGCGTCGGGCGTTTTCGAGGTCACCGTTTTCTCCGAGTTGCTGGCAACCTGCCGGGACATCCTCGAAGTGGGCAATTCGCTTCTGATCAAGGCGGCGGCGCGGCCCGACGGCGATTACCTGCGCCTCACGGCGCAGTCGGTCGAGCTTCTCGATCACGTCGCCGCTCGTACGGCCTCAACCCTCGTCATTACGCTCGGCTCGACGGAACCTCTGACATGGATCAAGGACAACCTTTCCGGCAGTTCCAATGCTTCTTGCCGGGTGAAGATGGTTTGCTGGATCGAAAGCGGGCAGGAGGTCGAAGTGGATATTCCGGGCCGATACGCAATCGGCGCCGACATCGTGGCCAAGCTGCGTCAGGCGCCCGGCGTTTACGATATTCAGCAGTTATGACGACAGGGCTGCCGGGGCATCGCCCTTGTTGTTTCCCTCCGCGCCCTGTCCCGTCGCTTTCGGGTGCCCTTGCAAAGGCGGGTTCCCGCAGGTATCTAAACCCTCAATACTCACACGGGCGTGCCGCTTACGGCTTCTCCAGCCGAACCGGCGGCTTCCGGTGTCCGGCCATGTGGCGCGGACAAGCCCGTGGTGGACCAACCGGAAAGGAATAGGCACATGACCGCACCGACATTCTCAATGCGCTCGCTTCTGGAAGCTGGCGTTCATTTCGGACACACGACGCGCCGCTGGAATCCCAAGATGCAGCCGTTCATCTTTGGTGTCCGCAACGGCATTCATATCATTGATCTTGAACAGACAGTACCGATGCTTCACCGGGCGCTACTGGCGATTCGCGATGTCGCCGCCGGCGGCGGACGCGTGCTGATGGTCGGCACCAAGCGGCAGGCGAGCGAGACGGTGGCGGAAGCGGCGAAGCGCTGCGGCCAGTACTATGTCAATCACCGTTGGCTGGGCGGCATGTTGACCAACTGGCGGACGATCTCGCAGTCGATCCGGCGGCTGCGCGAACTCGACACCCGACTGGCGTCGGATGTCACCGGGCTGACCAAGAAAGAGACGCTTCAGCTGGTGCGCGAGCGCGACAAGCTTGAGCGCGCGCTGGGCGGCATCAAGGAAATGGCGGGATTGCCCGACATTCTGTTCATTATCGACACCAACAAGGAAAACATCGCCGTTGCGGAGGCGAACAAGCTCGGCATTCCCGTCGTCGCCGTTGTCGACTCCAACAGCGATCCGAATGGAATCACCTATCCCGTCCCCGGCAACGACGATGCGCTGCGCGCCATCAATCTCTACTGCAACCTCGTTGTCGACGCGGTCATTGACGGCATCCAGCAGGAGATGCAGGCCTCCGGCGTCGATCTCGGCACGGCGTCGGAGATTGTCGAACGGATTCCGGATAGCTGGAGCGAAGACGAGCACCTCGAGGAGGTGACGGCCATCGCCGCGGAGGAATTGGGAGTGAACTTGGAGGCGGGAGAGGACGTCGAGCGGCCCTAAGAGCGGCCCGTGTCTTGAGATTTTCATTGGGGCCGCGGCCCCTCCGGCCGGTTTTTTTGGATTGAACCCGCAACAGGCTCGGCTTCGGGGCGGGTTTCCTCTTATCGAAAGTGGGAAGGAAAAAGCATGGTTGAAGTCACTGCTGCGCTGGTCAAGGACCTGCGCGAGCGCACCGGCGCTGGCATGATGGACTGTAAGCGCGCCCTGATCGAGACAGGCGGCGATATTGAATCCGCCATCGATTGGCTGCGCAAGAAAGGACTGGCCGCGGCGGCGAAGAAGGGCGGCCGGGTGACTGCGGACGGTCTCGTCGGCGTTTACGTCGAGGGCAGCCGCGGCGCGCTCGTTGAAGTCAACAGCGAGACCGACTTCGTCAGCCGGAATCCAGAGTTTCAAGCGTTTGTCGCGACGGTCGCCAAACTTGCGCTTGCCGCCGGTGGGGACCTGGAGGCCTTGAAAGCTTCGCCCTATCCGGATACCGGCCGAACGGTGGAGGAGCAGCTGACCCATCTCATCGCCACGATGGGCGAGAACATGAACTTGCGGCGCGCCACGGCGCTCTCTGCCGAGCTTGGCGTCGTTGGCGCTTACGTCCACAATGCCCTCTCTCCAAGTGTCGGTAAGATCGGCGTCATCGTCGCCGTTCAATCCGATGCGCCGGCGTCGGCATTGGAGCCTCTCGCCAAGCAGCTCGCCATGCATGTCGCCGCCGCCAATCCCGGTTTCGTGTCGCGCGACGACGTCGATCCGCAGGCGCTCGACCGGGAGCGCTCCGTGCTCGCTGAGCAGGCGCGGGCCACCGGCAAGGCGGAAGCCATCGTCGAGAAGATGGTCGAAGGGCGCTTGCGGCGATATTATGAAGAAGTCTGTCTACTCGATCAGACCTTCGTCATCGACGGCGAGAAACGCGTCTCGACCGTGATCGATCGCGTCGCCGAGGAGGTCGGCAAACCTCTCAAGGTAACGGCGTTCCGCCGCTTCGTGCTTGGCGAGGGCGTGGAGAAGCGTGAGGAGGACTTCGCCGCGGAGGTCGCAAAGGTGGCCGAAGGCTGACGTGGCCTCTCGCGCATGCGGTCAAAGTCGATCTGAGTGGATAGAACGGGATTCGCCGGCGGCCTCCCTGGAACGGCGGGACGGGGATTGACGGCGTTGATCATGAACGGGGAACGGGCACAACGGAGGTGATCAAGCACAAGCGTGTCTTGCTGAAGGTCTCCGGTGAAGCGCTGATGGGCGCGAACGGCTATGGCATCGACGCTTCCGCGATCCACCGCCTCGGCGAAGAGATCATCGTCGTCCACAAGCTGGGCGTCGAGATTTGCCTGGTGATCGGCGCCGGCAACATTTTCCGGGGCATGTCGGAAGCCGCTGCCGCCATCGAGCGCACGAGCGCCGATCACATCGGCATGCTTGCGACGGTCATGAACGCCTTGGCGGTACAGAGCGTGCTGGAACGCCTTGGCGTGCACACCCGGGTGCAGTCGGCAATTCCGATGGCGGCCGTTTGCGAACCTTACATCCGACGGCGGGCGGTCCGGCATATGGAAAAAGGCCGGATCGTCATCTTCGCGGCAGGTACGGGAAACCCGTTTTTCACGACCGACACGGCTGCCGCACTTCGCGCCATCGAGACCGGTTGCGACCTCCTGCTGAAGGGCACCCAGGTCGATGGCGTGTACAGCGCTGATCCCAAGAAGGATCCCGCCGCCGTACGTTTTGACCGGCTCTCCTATCACGACGTGGTCGCGCGCAACTTGAGAGTCATGGACACCTCCGCTATTGCGCTGGCGCGCGACAACAAGCTCCCGATCGTCGTATTTTCGATTCACAAACCCGGAGCATTTGCTGAAGTCGTGCGCGGCACCGGGAGGTTTACAACGATCAGCGAAGGAGAGTGTGTCCTTGGATAAACTTGATATCAAGGCTATCAGACGTGACGTCGAGCGGCGGATGCAAGGCGCGGTCGACACGTTGCAGAAGGAGTTCGGTGGGCTGCGCACCGGCCGGGCGGCGACCAGCCTGCTCGAGCCGATCGTTGTCGACGCTTATGGCGGACAGATGCCGCTCCCACAGGTGGCGACCATCGGTGTGCCGGAGCCGAGAATGCTGACTGTCCAGGTCTGGGACAGGACGCTGGTGAAGGCTGTGGAAAAGGCGATCCGCGACTCCGACCTCGGCTTGAATCCCTCCGTTGACGGACAGTTGTTGCGTATTCCGATCCCGCCGCTGACCCAGGAACGGCGCGTCGAACTTACAAAAGTGGCTGGCAAGTACGCGGAAGAGGCAAAGATCGCAGTGCGCAATATCCGCCGCCATGTGCTTGATGAGTTCAAGAAGGCGGAAAAAGAGGGAGCGCTGTCTCAAGATGAGCAACGTGATTATACTGGCGATATCCAGACTCTGACTGACACGTTCGTCAAAAAGGTGGACGAGGTGCTCGAGAAGAAAGAACAGGAAATTATGCAGGTCTAGGTTGATGGATATTGCACAGCTGCGCAACGTGCCGCCGCTTCCGCCGACTCATGTTGCGATCATCATGGACGGTAACGGGCGCTGGGCCCGGGCGCGCGGGCTGCCGCGAACGGCGGGGCATCGCCGCGGCGCCCAGGCGATGAAGACCGCGGTCGAGAGCGCGGTCAGGCTTGGGGTGTCCTATCTGACCTTGTTCGGGTTCTCCTCGGAGAATTGGCGGCGGCCGGCCGAAGAAATCAGTGACCTGATGGGGCTCTTGAAGCACTACCTGGAGAGTGAAGTCGATTATCTCAATCGCCAGGGTATATGCTTGCGGGTGATCGGCGATCGGACGCGATTTGGCCCGAATATCGTCTCCTTGATCGACCGCGCAGAAAGTCTGACCGCGAATAACGTCAGGCTGGTGCTGATCATCGCCCTCAGTTATGGCGGTCGCGCGGAGATTGCCGACGCGGCGCGGCGAATCGCGATCAAGGCGATCAACGGCGTGATCGATCCGTCGGCGATCGACGAGGAAACCATCGCGCAGAACCTCTACACTGCGGACGTTCCTGATCCGGATCTGCTGATCCGGACGAGCGGTGAAAAACGCATCAGCAATTTCTTGCTGTGGCAGCTCGCTTACGCGGAGATGGTGTTTCTCGATACGCTTTGGCCCGATTTCAGCAGCGAGGATTTCACGAAGGCGGTTCAGGAATTCAACCGCCGCGACCGCCGTTACGGCGCTGCCCGTGCCTGAGGCGATCAGGACCAAACCGGGTCTGAGCAGCGTTCACAAGCGCATAATTTCCGCGGTCGTTCTTGCGATTCCGGTGGTAATCTGCGTCGGCTTCGGCACACCGCTGATCGAGATGCTCGTGATTGCGGCCGCTCTCGTTCTGGTATGGGAGTGGTGCCGGTTATGCGCCGATTCCTTTCCTTACGGCGCCTACGCGGCGCTCGCCGCGGTGATCGCCGCGGCGGTGCTGGCCGTCGGCATGGGTCACTTACTTGCGGCGGTTCTGGTGCTGGTGGCTGGCGGAATTGCCGTACACCTCTTGACTGGCGGCCGACTGTGGCTCAGCATTGGCGTATTGTATATTGGCCTGCCTTGCCTTGCCGTCGTCTGGTTGCGCGGCGATCCACTTTTCGGCCGCGAGACTCTGTTCTGGCTTCTTGCCGTGGTTTGGGCCTCCGACATCGGCGGCTACGTGTTTGGGCGCCTCATCGGTGGCCGCAAGCTGGCGCCGGTGTGGAGCCCGAACAAGACGTGGGCGGGCTTCATCGGCGCGGCGGCGTCCGCCGCTCTCGCAGGAGCGGTAACAGCCTTGATCCTGGGGACCGTCTCGTTCTGGCCGCTCGTCACGCTGAGCGCCTTGCTGGGCGGCGCCACGCAAGGTGGCGATCTTTTCGAATCTTGGGTAAAGCGTCATTTCGGTGTTAAGGACACGAGCAGTCTGATTCCTGGGCATGGCGGCCTTTTGGATCGGGTCGACGGACTCATGGCGGCGGCGGTGTTGACGGCGTTGATCGGCGTGATTGGCAACGGCAGTATACTCAAATGGATATGATCAGCAGCGCAGCCACGGATGACGGCGACTCCCGGCGTCGGCGTCGTGTCACCATTCTCGGCTCGACGGGATCCGTCGGCGCCAACACCGTCGACCTCGTGGCGCGGCAGCCGGAGCGGTTTCGTATCGAGGCTTTGACCGGGAACCGGAATGTGGCGCTGCTCGCCGAGCAGGCCCGTCTCTTATCGGCGCGACTTGCTGTGGTCGCCGATCCCGCGCAATATCGGGCTCTGAAGGAGGCCTTGTGGGGTACCGGCATTGAAGTCGCCGCTGGACCACAAGCCGTCATCGCGGCGGCGGAGAGGCCGGCTGAGGTTGTCATGGCGTCGATCGTCGGCGCCGCCGGCTTGGCTCCGGTGCTGGCCGCCATCCGTCGCGGCGCCCTTATCGGCCTTGCCAACAAGGAGTGCTTGGTGTCGGCGGGCGCTCTTGTTGTTGAGGAAGCCCGGCGCCGGGGCGCCCGGCTCGTTCCGGTCGACTCCGAGCACAGCGCCATTTTTCAGGTGTTCGACTTCGCCAATGCAGACCGCGTCCGCACCATTGTCCTGACAGCTTCGGGCGGCCCTTTCCGGACAATGGATCGGGAAGCGATGGCGACGATGAGCCCGGCGCAGGCCGTCGCGCATCCGAACTGGAGCATGGGCGCGAAGATCTCCGTCGATTCGGCGACGATGATGAATAAGGGCCTTGAACTCATCGAAGCGTATCATTTGTTTCCGGTCGGCCAGGAGCAGATCGAGATTGTGGTTCATCCCCAGTCGGTCATCCACGGCATGGTCACCTACGTCGATGGCTCGGTTCTGGCGCAGCTCGGAGCGCCGGACATGCGAACCCCGATCGCCTATGCGCTCTCCTGGCCGGATCGGATCGAGACGCCCGCGCCGCGGCTCGATCTCGCGGCGGTGGGTCGTCTCACCTTTGAGCCGCCGGACGAAGAGCGCTTTCCGGCGCTGCGGCTGGCGCGCGTGGCTCTGGCGGCGGGGGGGGCCGCTTCCGCCGTGCTCAATGCGGCCAATGAAGTCGCGGTGAACGGTTTCCTCGCGGGAGAGATCGGTTTTCTCGATATCGCGCGCGTCGTCGAAGCGGCACTTGAAAAGACTCCCAGTCGAGCCCTTGCAACACTCGATGACGTCGCTGAAATAGACAATGTGGCCAGAGATGTGGCTATGGCGTTCATTTCCCGCTTCGCTCCGCGCAGTCGGGCCCGGCTAGGGTAGGTCTGAATTACACAATGGAAATTTTCGCATACATTTGGGAATGGGTGATCCCCTTCCTTTTGGTGTTCTCCGTTCTCGTCTTCGTGCATGAATTGGGACACTACCTCGTCGCCCGCTACAACAACGTCCGCGTCGAAGTGTTCTCGATCGGCTTCGGTCCTGAAATCTATGGATGGTTTGACCGGGCGGGCACCCGCTGGAAACTGAGCGCGGTGCCTCTCGGTGGCTACGTGAAGATGTTCGGTGAACACGATTTCGACGACGAGGGCAAAGCCGCGCCGATGACGCCGGAGGACGAAAAAATTTCGTTTCACCATAAGCGTCTCGGCCAACGGGCGGCGATCGTCTCCGCCGGTCCACTTGCCAACTTCATTTTCGCGATCGTTCTGCTGACCGGTTTATTTGCGATCGCGGGGCTGCCCATGCCTCAGGCGGCCATCGGCTCCGTTCAACCGGAAAGCGCGGCCGCCGAGGCGGGTTTGGAGCCGGGCGACCGGATCGTCGAAATCGATGGCGAACCGATCGCATGGTTTGACGAGCTTCGGCAGCATGTCAGCGAGCGCGCCGGAACGGCCCTGCACCTCACGATCGAACGCGACGGCCGAACGTTTGTCGCCACCGCTGTGCCAAGAGCCACCGAAGTCGTCGGCGAGGACGGCTCACGGCGGATCGGCGTGCTGGGCGTCACTCCCGATCCCGCGCAGATCAGCTACCAGCGGCTCGATCCGTTCACCTCTTTGTGGACGGCGACCGAGCGCACCTTCGGCTTGGTCAGCCAGATCATGAGCGCGCTCTGGCAGATCATCACCGGTTCACGAACCGCGGAGGAACTCGGTGGGCCATTGCGGATTGCCCAGCTCTCCGGTCAAATGGCGCAAGGAGGAGTGGTCAGCCTGGTCTTTTTTATGGCCGCTCTGTCGATTAACCTCGGCCTGATCAACCTTTTCCCGATTCCGATGCTGGACGGCGGCCATCTCGCGTTCTATGCCGCTGAGGCCGTTCGCGGTAGGCCGCTCGATCGCCGCGTGCAGGAGTACGGATTTCGCATCGGGCTGCTGTTTGTCTTGCTGTTGATGATTTTCGTGACATGGAATGACTTGGTTCAATTGGAGGTGTTCGAGTTCGTGCGAAGACTGGTGACCTGAACACCGGGGGAGCATATCGGGGGGGGCGAACATTGCTGCGACGCATTGGCGTGGTGTTGTTGCTGCTTGGGTTGTCGATGGCGGCATTCTCAGCGCATAGAGCGAACGCTCAGCAGACGGATGTCATTCGGCAGATTGTCATTGAAGGCGTTCAGCGGATCGAGCCGGACACGGTGCGAACGTATCTCCTCGTTCGGGAGGGAGATCCCTTCGATCCGGCGCGAATCGACCGATCCCTCAAGAGCTTGTTCGCCACCGGACTGTTCTCGGACGTTTCGATGGCGCGCGATAATGGGACGCTGATCGTCAGCGTCGCGGAGAACCCGATCATCAACCGCGTGGCGTTTGAAGGCAATCGGCGCATCGACAACGAAACATTGGAAAGCGAAACCGTTCTCCGGCCGCGGGTTATCTACACGCGCAGCAAGGTTCAGGGCGACGTCAGGCGCATTCTCACTCTCTATCGACGCTCCGGTCGATTTGCTGCGACCGTAGAGCCGCAAATCATCCAGTTGCCTGACAACCGCGTCGATCTGGTTTTCGTCATTGACGAAGGGCCGGCAACCAAGGTCGAGTCTATTCGTTTTATCGGCAATGAAGCCTATAGCGACTCGCGCCTTCGTGAAGTCATACGCACCCGTCAGTCGGCTTGGTGGCGCTTTCTGGCGACCGAGGACACGTATGATCCTGACCGTTTGGCGCTCGATCAGGAACTATTGCGCCGGTTTTACCTGTCGCGGGGATATGCGGACTTTCGCGTGATTTCCGCGGTTGCCGAGTTGACCCCGGAACGCGAGGACTTTTTCATTACGTTTACCATCGAGGAGGGCGCTCGCTACCGGTTTGGCGAAATCAACAT
Source organism: uncultured Rhodospirillaceae bacterium (assembly GCA_964603915.1). Taxonomy (GTDB): domain Bacteria; phylum Pseudomonadota; class Alphaproteobacteria; order Rhodospirillales; family Defluviicoccaceae; genus REEP01. Next base: position 26,398 of record CAZRWU010000009.1, on the reverse strand, counting down.
CGAAACGACGCTGGTCGATCTCGATCCCGAGCGGTTGCGGGGCCAAATCGAATTCAGCGAGGGTGACTGGTACGACGCCGAAGCGCTGGAGGATACCATCGAGGCGTTGACCGAAGCCGTTGGCGATTTTGGTTATGCCTTTGTGGATGTGCGGCCGCGGATCGTCCGCGACCGCGAGACAACCACGATCAACGTCACCTTCGAGATCAACGAGGGCCCGCGCGTGTTCGTCGAGCGGATCGATATCACCGGCAACGTCAGAACCCTCGACAGGGTCATCCGCCGCGAATTTCGTCTGGTCGAAGGGGACCCGTTCAACGCGCCTAAGCTGCGCCGGTCTCAGCAGCGCATCCGTAATCTCGACTTTTTTCAGAACGTCGAGGTCGATCAGGTGCCGGGAAGCGCCCCGGACCGGGCGGTGGTCAACGTCAATGTCGAGGAAAAATCGACCGGAAGCATTTCCATCGGCGCAGGATATTCGACGACAAGCGGCGCGATCGGCGACATCACCTTGCGCGAGCGGAACCTGCTCGGGCGCGGCCAGGATATCCGGGCGAGGGTGCTGATCGCCCAGCGCGACAGCCAGATCAATCTCAGCTTCACCGAACCCTACTTTCTCGATCGGCAAATCGCGGCGGGGTTCGACGCCTTCCGGATATCGGTCGATCGCCAGGATGAAAGCTCCTACGATGAGAGCTCCTACGGCGGAGCCGTTCGCTTCGGCTACCCGATCACCGAACGTCTGACGCAGAGTTGGCGGTATTCGCTGCGCGAGACCACCATCAAGAACGTTCCCGCGGACGCATCGCTGTTCATCCGGGAAGCCGAAGGCTCTGCCCTCGTCTCCGAGGTGTTCCAGTCGCTCACCTATGACCGCAGGGACAGCACCATCAACCCGACCGAGGGATATTTCGCCACGTGGAGCATCGGCGTTGCGGGCCTCGGCGGCGATGTCAGATATGCCCGCAATCAGCTTCAGGCCGGGTATTTCTATCCGATCACCGAGCAATGGATTCTCGCCTTCAGGGGCTCCGGAGGGTATGTTGTCGGCCTGGGCGAGGACGTGCGGCTGTTCGAGCGGTTCTTTGTCGGTGGCGACAACCTGAGGGGATTTGCGACTGCCGGCGTCGGTCCGCGGGATCTCGCGACCGATGACGCCCTCGGCGGCGAATGGTTCTACACGGGCAGCGCCGAGATTGCTTTCCCATTGGGACTGCCGGAAGAACTTCCGATCCGTGGAAGGGTTTTCACCGACTTCGGCAGCTCCGGGGGCGTCACGCCGAGTGGGCCGACGGTCGCCGACACAGGCAGCGTGCGTGTTTCGGTGGGCGCCGGCGTGACTTGGTCCTCGCCCTTCGGGCCGATCGGCGTTGATGTCGGTTTCCCGGTGGTGAAAGAGGACTTCGACGTTGAAGAGCTGTTCCGCGTCAACTTTGGAGCGCGATTCTGATCGATGCGAGGTGTGATCGGGATATGGGCGCTTGCGTGGCTTGCGATGATCGCCTTCATCGGCTCCGGTCTTGCGGCCGCCGACAATGAAGACGCAAAGCAGGTTCCTCTCAACGTGGCGATCCTCGATGTGCAAAGGGTTTTTCAGAATGCCGCCGCCGTGAAATCCATCCAGGCGACGATGCGTTCCTATATCGAAGCCTATCGCACCGGGACACAGCGGGAAGAGGAAGAGATTCGCGCCGCGCAGCAGGAACTTGCCAAAAAGCGGGAGGTCCTGTCGGGCGAGCAATATGAAGCCGAACGGCGCAAGCTTGAACAGCGGCTTCTCGAAGCCCAGGCGCGGGTTCAGGAGCGCAAGCGGGGACTTGACGAGACGCAGCAGCAAGGCATGAACGCGGTGCAGATGACGCTGAACAGCATCGTCACGGAAATCGCCAACGAAAAAGGGATCACCCTCATACTGCGCAAGGACCAGACCGTGCTCAGCGCCACGGCATTGGAGATTACCGACGAAGTCTTGAATCGTCTCAATGCGCGCCTGCCGACGATCGAAGTCGCCAGTCCCAGGAGCGAGTGAATGCCGGATCCCAGGTTTTTTGTCGCTGCGGGTCCCTTCCGGCTGGGAGAGCTTGCGCGGATCGCCGGGGCCGAACTTGATGCTGAGGCAGATCCGGCGGCGATGATCGCCGATGTCGCGCCCCTCGATCGGGCCGGTCCCGCCGAAATCGGTTTCCTTGATGACAAGCGGTATGTCCCTCAACTGTCGCGAACGCGGGCCGGCGCTTGCCTTCTGCGGCCCGAGATGGCCAAAGAGGCGCCGGAAGGCTTGGCATTGTTGCTGACCGCGGAGCCTCACCGGGGTTTTGCGCGTATCGCGGAAGCCTTCTACCCGCGGATGACGGGACCGACGGCGGTCGATCCGTCGGCGGTCATCGATCCGTCGGCGCGCGTTGGCGAGGGCTGCGACATTGCGGCGGGCGTGGTGATCGGCGCCGCGGCGGAGATCGGCGATCATTGCGCCATCGGCGCGCATGCTTTCATCGGCCCGGGCGTTGTTCTCGGGAGTTCCAGCGCGGTCGGCGCCGGCGCCTCGCTGATGTATTGCATTATTGGTGAGCGAGTCATCATCCACGCTGGCGCGCGTATCGGGCAGGACGGCTTCGGCTATATTCTCGGCAAGGACGGTCACCAGAAGGTTCCCCAGTTGGGAAGGGTTCTGGTGGGAGACGATGTCGAGATCGGGGCCAATACGACGATCGACCGGGGCGCCCTCGGCGACACCGAGATCGGCGCCGGAAGCAAAATTGATAATCTTGTTCAGATCGGCCATAACGTGCGGCTGGGAAGGGGCTGCGTCGTCGTTGCTCAAGTCGGAATTTCGGGCAGCACGGCGCTAGGGGACTTCGTAATGATCGCAGGTCAAGCGGGCCTCAGCGGCCATCTGAACGTGGGGCACGGGGCCCGCATCGGAGCCAAGAGCGGAGTCATGCGCGACATTGCGCCTGGCGATACGGTCTTTGGCTACCCCGCGATGCCACGGAAACAGTACATGCGTCAGGTCGCGCTCATCGCCCGTCTTGCGAAAAAGAAGGGAACGTGACCCATGATGATTTCCGAGCTGGCATCCGCACTCAGTACGACGATCGAGATCGACCGCATCAAGCAAATGATACCGCACCGGTATCCGATGCTGATGATCGATCGGATCATAGACGTGGTTCCAAGCGTGCGGGCCACGGGGATCAAGAACGTCACCATCAACGAGCCCTTTTTCCAAGGACATTTCCCTTCCGCGCCGGTCATGCCCGGCGTTCTGATCATCGAGGCCATGGCGCAGACGGCGGCGGTCCTGGTCGTGGACAGTCTCGGTCCTGACAAGGAAGGGAAATTGGTTTACTTCATGTCGATCGATTCCGCGCGATTTCGCAAGCCGGTCGTACCTGGAAACACGATTCACATCCATGTCGAGAAACAGCGCAACCGCGGCAACGTCTGGAAATTCAAGGGCGAAGCAAAGGTGGACGGTGTTCTTGTCGCCGAAGCCACTTACGCCGCTATGATCCGGGATCAGTAGATGGCGGTTATCCATCCGACCGCCATCGTGGACGCACGCGCCGTGGTTGGCGGCGGCGTCCATATCGGCCCTTATTGCGTCGTCGGCGCCAACGTGGAACTCGAGGATGGCGTGAAGCTCCACGCGCATGTGGTTGTCGAGGGGTTTACCAGGATCGGCGCCAACACGAGCGTTTACCCTTTCGCCTCGGTCGGCTTGGCGCCGCAGGACTTGAAGTATCGGGGCGAGCCGTCGCGGCTTGAGATCGGCCATCACAATGTCATTCGCGAGCACGTCACGATGAACCCCGGAACGAGAAGCGGGCGGATGGTGACGCGCATCGGGAACCATTGTCTGTTCATGGCCGGCGCGCACGTTGCTCATGACTGTACCATCGGCGACCACGTCATCCTGGTGAACTGCGCCACCCTCGGTGGCCATGTCGACATCGGCGATTGGGCCATTATTGGAGGTCTTTCTGCGGCTCACCAGTTCACCCGCATCGGCCGGCACGCCATGATCGGCGGCATGTCGGGCGTCGAGAACGACGTCATTCCGTTCGGACGCGTCACCGGCAACCGCGCTCGCCTCGATGGCCTCAACATAATCGGGCTCAAGCGGAGGAATTTTTCCCGCGAGGAAATCCATGCTTTGCGACACGCATACCGGCTCTTGTTCGCTCACGAGGGCACGATGGCGGAGCGCATTGAGGACGTTGTCGCGTTGTTCGCGGACAACGAGAGCGTGATGGAAATCGTCGATTTCATACGCGCCGACTCCTCTCGGGGAATCTGCCAGCCTAGTCTTGAAGATGCAGCCTAAGCTCGGCATCATCGCGGGTGGCGGCGATCTGCCCGTGCGGATCATTGACGCCTGCCGCGCCGCCGACAGGCCTTTCTTCGTTCTGGCTCTGGAGGGTCAGACGCCGCCGGAAACGGTCGCCGACACGCCGCATGCCTGGGTAAGGATGGGAGCGGGCGGCAAGGCGCTGAGCGCCCTGCGAAAGGCGGAGGTCGAGGAAATCGTGCTTGCCGGGCCGGTGCGCCGCCCGACGATCGCCGAGTTGAAGCCCGACCTCTGGACCGCGAAATTCATCGCCAAGGTGGGTGTCAAGTCCCTCGGCGACGACGGCATCCTCGGCGCTTTGGTTCGCGAACTGGAGCAGAAGGAGGGGTTTCGGGTCGTCGGCGCGGAAAGCCTGATGCCGGAAGTGATGGCGGAAGAGGGAGTGTTTGGACGCGTGCGGCCGGACGATCAGGCCCTGAGCGACATCGAGCGCGGCATCGCGGTGGCATCGGCGCTGTGTGCTCTCGACGCGGGCCAAGCCTGCGTCGTTCAGCAAGGACTGGTTCTCGCCATCGAGGCCATCGAAGGAACCGATGCCATGCTGGCTCGCGCCGGGGAATTGCGGCGCGAGGGCCCCGGTGGCGTTCTGGTCAAGGTGGGATTGCCGAAAAAGGAAGGGCGCGCCGATCTTCCGACCATAGGCGTGACGTCGGTCCATACCGCCGCCGCCGCCGGGCTCCGAGGCATCGCCGTCGAGGCGGGTCGATCCCTGGTGATCGATCGCGGGCAGACCACCGAAGCCGCGGACGCGGCCGGCCTGTTCATTATCGGCGTGGGCATTCCCACAGACCCACGATGAACGTTGCCGCAACCGGACGGCGGTTCCTGATCTTCCTTGTCGCTGGCGAGCCCTCGGGAGATGCGCTCGGGGCGCAGTTGATGGCTGCCCTGAAGCGGCGCAGCCAACATCCGGTGCGGTTCATGGGCGTTGGCGGCGAGCGCATGGCGCGCGAAGGGCTGGACAGCCTGTTCCCCATGGAAGAGCTGTCGTTGATGGGAGCGGCCGAGATTCTCCCGCATATCCCCCGCCTGTTGCGGCGGATTCAACAGACGACGCGCGCGATCTGCCGCGAGCGGCCCGACGTCGTGGTGACCATCGACGCGCCGGCCTTCACCTTTCGCGTTGCGAAGCGGGTCAGGCGTCAAGACGGCGGCATCACGACCATGGTCCACTACGTTGCGCCGCAGGTCTGGGCGTGGAAGAAAGGCCGCGCGCGCGAGGTCGCCGGATATCTCGATCACCTGTTGGCGTTGCTGCCCTTCGAGCCGCCGTACTTCGAGGTGGAGGGCCTGCCATGCACCTTCGTCGGTCATCCCGTCGTTGAAAGCGGCGCCGATCGGGGAGACGCTGCAAGCTTTCGCCGCCGTCACGAGCTGTCGGACGAAACACCCCTCGTCTGCGTTCTCCCCGGCAGCCGGCTCGGCGAGGTTCGCCGACTGCTGCCCGTTTTCGGCGCGACTGTTGACCGCCTCGCCCGAACGCGGCCGACCTTGCGCGCCGTCGTTCCGGCTGTCGATGCCTGTCGGCATGAAATCGCCGCCGCTGTCGAACGATGGACGGTGCCGACCTTGATCGTGTCGGGTCAGCGCGAGCGCTACAATGCTTTTGCGGCGGCCGAGGCCGCGCTCGCCGCTTCCGGCACCGTGGCGCTCGAACTCGCCATGGCCCGGACCCCCATGGTGATCGCCTACAAGCTCAACCGCATCACGGCGATGCTGGCGCGCCGGGTGGTCAAGACCCGCCATGTCAACCTGATCAACCTGATTCTCCAGCGTGAAGTGGTGCCGGAATTGCTGCTGGAGGATTGCCGCCCCGACCGGCTGGCCGATGCGATGGAACGGCTGCTCGCCGATCCCACGGCGCGGGCGCGGCAACGCGCCGGCGCGGAGCAAGCGATCCGGGCGCTTTACAGCGATGGCGTGAAGCCGAGCGAACGGGCGGCCGATGTCGTGCTTTCGCTCATTGCGAGCCGGCTGGCTTAGCCGGTCGGCGCTGCCGCCTCCTCAGCCCGAAGGCCCGGCGCGGCGCTCCTTCATCGCCTGCTCGACGGCCCGCATCGCCGGGGCGGCGGCCAGATCCTCGACATGGACCCGGATCCGGCGCCGCCAGTTCGGATATTCGTTCACCGTCCCCGGCAGGTTGAGCTGCTCCTCTTCGCCGCTGAGATCGTCGATCTGGACCATGAGAAGCATGGCCGGAGAGAGAGCGAGGTAGCGATGCACCGCGGCGACCAGATTGGGCGAGAATGTCGCTGCTGCGTCTGGCGTTCCCTGCGGCAGCAGATCCTCCGCCATCAGGGCCGACAACAATGTCTGCCGGTCGTGCGTCCGCGCCTGCCACTCGCTCTGCTCGGCGGCGAGAGAGGGATAAAGCTTGAGATCGCGGCGCAGCTCGATGTCGGATCCCTTCCAGAAGCCGGCCAGGGTGGCGAGATCGTGCGTCGTCACGCAGGCAAGCGCGAGATCCGGATATTCGTGCGGACGCTTGAAGCGATCGCCGTCCTTCTCGAAATAGAGGACGCGGTAGGAAAGAACCCTCGCCTCGGCCATTCGTTCGCGAAAGCCCTCGGGCACCGTGCCAAGGTCCTCGCCAATGATCATGCAGCGGTTCCTCTGACTCTCCAGCGCAAGAATGCCGAGAAGATCATCGAAAGGATAAGTCACGTAGACTCCGCTCTTGGCGGGCGCGCCGGCGGGAATCCAATAGAGATGGAGAAGCGCCATGACATGGTCGATCCGCAGCGCGCCGGCGTGACGCATGTTGGCGCGCAAGATCGCGATGAACGGCTCGTAAGCCTTTTTCCTGAGCGTGATCGGATTGAGCGGCGGCAGGCTCCAGTCCTGGCCAAGCATGTTGAAGGGATCCGGTGGCGCACCGACGTGCATTTCGGTGACGACGACGTCCTGCTCCCCCCACGCATCGGCGCCGGCCGGATCGACGCCGACCGCTAGATCGCGATAAAGCCCGATCCCCAGCCCCAGTTCCGCGGCGCGCCGGTTGACTTCGCCGAGTTGCCGGTCGGCCTGCCACTGCAGATACTCCGCAAATGCAATCCGCTGATGGTTCGCTTCGGCGAACTCGGAGACCTCCAGGGAATGGGGATTGCGGAAGGGCTCCGGCCATTCCTGCCATTGCGCCCCGCCAAAATGTTCCGACAGAGCGTCGAAGATCGCGAAACGGCGCAGCCGGTCGGCGCCATGGAACTCGCGGAACTGCCGGAACTCCTCGTCGTCGAACGCGCCGTCGCCGCCCATCGGCGTGCGTTTCTGATAACAGGCAAAAACTTCCTTCAGTACCGCCTGTTTGATCGTGGCGACGCGCCCGTAGGCAACCAGCGCTTCCTCGCGCAGGCGGTCGATGTCGTTGCGATGCGCCTCGACCATCTTCTGCGCTTGCGGGCATCGCGCGAACTCATCGATGCTTTCAACATCAATGTATAACGTGTTGAGAAAGAGACGGCTGCTCGGCGAATATGGGCTTGCCCGCTCTGGATCCTCAAGAAAAAGGGCGTGCAAGGGGTTGACGCCGACCGCCGAAGCTCTTGCCGCGCTTGCCACGTCCACCAGTTGACGCAGCGCCGTGAAATCGCCGATGCCCCAGTCGCGGCGGGAGCGGAGCGAATAGAGATGGGCGGAGATCCCCCACTGTTTCTCGCCTCGTTCCAGGTTCTCCGGCATGTAGCACTTGCGAGGCGTCACGATCAGAAGCATCGGCCTGACGTCAAGATTGAGAAGCACAACGTCGTGATAGCCCGTCGGCAATTCGAACGGCAGGCGAAGGTGGCGGCGTTCTATCCGATCCTCGCCCACATCGCGGACCTCGCTGAGGGGCAGATCGGCGGCCTGAAACGTAAAACGGTGCTCCGCGCCGTTTTCTTCCAGGACCTCGCAACCGATCTCGCTGGCGGAATATTGCGCTGGAAGCGCAAGCGGGATGATCGGTTGCTCGCCGGTCGGCACGATAAGCACTGGCGGAAGAGCTTGCCGCCACGACATCTCGTCGACATGCTGCATGCTTGCCTCGACCGCTGCGTCGTTCTCGGCGGCGATGCCCATCGCGCCCAGGATGGCGCGCTTGGCATCTACGGAGGCTTCATGACGGTTTCCCCAGATGTCCCAGTACTGCGGCTCCAGACCAGCGCGTTCCGCTAGGTCATCCAATGCTTTTTCTGGTTCCATTGTTGACGTCTCCCGGAATGACGGCGTCAGGTATCATGTAAAACGACGAAAGAACGCTCAAGCAATGGATAGGTTTCCCCGCCGCGGAACGTGCTGCTTTTCTCGTTGGAGCGCGCGGTGTCGAAGACTCGCCTCCAGGCGGCCGCAAGGCGCGCTTGGGGAAGCTTGAACGAAACCGGACCATCATGGGCATTGAGCAGCATCACGAAATGCTGGCCGTCTGCGCCGGGCTCGCCCAACGCGACCGCGCCATCGTGGTAGACTTCCATGCCAAGGCAACGCGCGGACGGCGAGGACCATTCACGGTCGGCGAGTTCGTGCCCCTGCGGGGATAGCCACGCCACGTCCTTCAAGCCGATGTTGCCGATCGGCAGACCGTTCAGGAACTTCGTCCGCCGGAACACCGGGTAATCCCGCCGAAGCTTGAGCAGGAGGCGCACGAAAGCCTCGAGCGCGATGCCGTCGGCGCCGCGCTCATCCCAATGGACCCAGCTGATTTCGTTGTCTTGGCAGTACGCGTTGTTGTTTCCAAGCTGACTTCTGCCGAACTCGTCGCCGGCGACAATCATCGGCGTTCCCTGGGAAAGCAAGAGGGTCGCCATCATGTTCCGCTTTTGCCGCTCCCGCAGCGCGCGAACGGCGGGGTCGTCGGTCGGCCCTTCGACGCCGCAATTCCAACTATGGTTGGCGTCGGTTCCATCGCGGTTGTCTTCGCCATTGGCTTCATTGTGCTTACGGTTGTAGCTGACCAGGTCATGCAAGGTGAACCCGTCATGGGCGGTAACGAAGTTGATGCTTGACCATGGCCTGCGGCCCTTGCGGTTGAACAGGTCGGACGATCCGGACAGGCGCGACGCCAGATCGCCCATCATGTGATGGTCGCTTCGCCAGAAGCGGCGGACGGTGTCGCGGAACTTGTCGTTCCACTCGGCCCAGGTCGGCGGAAAATTGCCGAGCTGATAGCCATCGATGCCGATGTCCCAGGGCTCCGCGATCAGCTTGATCTTGGAGAGAACGGGATCCTGGACCACCGCGTCGAGAAACCCGGCGTAGGGATCGAACTGGTAGTTTTCACGAGCCAGCGTCGTCGTCAGATCGAACCTGAACCCGTCGACGTGCATTTCCTGAACCCAGTAGCGCAGCGAGTCCATGACCATCTGCATGACCCGCGGATGGCTGATGTCGAGCGAGTTGCCGCACCCGGTGAAGTCCATGTAGTGGCGCTTGTCGGGGGCGAGAATGTAGTAGGCGGCATTGTCGATGCCGCGAAACGTGAGCGTCGGTCCGAACTGGTTCCCCTCGCCGGTATGATTGTAGACGACGTCGAGGATGACCTCGATGCCGGCGCTGTGAAGATTGGCGACCATTGTCTTGAATTCGCGGGCGGCGCGCCGACTGTGCAGGCGATGATCGGCCGAGAAGAAATTGATGGAGTTGTACGCCCAGTAGTTGCGCCGCCCCTTGTCGGCGAGATGCGGCTCATCGATGATGGTGTGGATGGGCAGCAATTCCACCGCGGTGACGCCCAGCTTGGCCAGATAATCGAGCGCGGGCGGCGATCCCAGGCCGGCGAACGTACCGCGTTGCGGTCCGGGAACATCCGGATGAAGCTTGGTGAACCCCTTGACGTGCAACTCGTAGACGACGGTCTGCGACCACGGCGTGTTGGGGAAGCGCTCCTCACCCCATGAAAAGGCCGGCTCGACGACACGGCACTTGGGCATCGCCCTGGCGCTGTCGCGACGGTCGAACGAGAGATCCTTGCGGCTGCTGCCGCGGCGATAGCCGAAGACCGAATCGTTGACGATCATCGGCCCGTCGATGGCGCGGGCGTAAGGATCGAGCAACAGCTTGTTCGGGTTGAAGCGATGACCCTGGCGCGGCTCGTACGGGCCGTAGACGCGATAGCCATAGAGCTGGCCCGGCTGAATGCCGACGATGTAACCGTGCCAGATCTGGTTGGTGTACTCCGGGAGCGTAATGCGTTCGCGCTCGCGCTTGCCGCTCGTGTCGAACAAACAAAGTTCCACGCTGTCGGCATTTTCCGAGAACAGGGCGAAGTTGACGCCTCGCCCGTCCCAGGTCGCGCCGAGCGGGGAAGGACTGCCCGGCTCAACCTTCCTTTGCATCGCCCGCCGGGATTTCGTCGGTCGCCGTTTCCTCAACGTTCCCCGGTTCTTCGGCCGGCTGCGCTCCGGCCCGTGGATACAGCTTGAAGATCAGGGCGGCGAGAGGCGGGAGCACGAGGCTGAGCGAGTAGGGATGGCCATGAGCTTCCTCCTGCTGTGCGGTCACCCTGCCGCTGTTGCCGACGCCGCTCCCCTCGTAGCAGGCGGCATCGGTGTTGAGAATCTCCGCGTAATCGCCGCCCTCGGGAACGCCGATACGGTAGGCATGGCGAACGACAGGCGTGAAGTTGCAGACGACCACGACGAAGTCGTTCGGATCCTGAGCGCGTCGAATATAGGAGATGACGCTGTTCTCGGAGTCGTGGCAGTCGATCCAGGCGAACCCTTCCGGCGCGCAGTCAGCTTGGTGAAGCGCGGGATTGGAACGGTAGATCATGTTCAGGTCGCGCACGAGCGTCTGAAGCCCGCGTTGCAAGGGATAGTCAAGCAGGTGCCAGTCCAGGCTCTTGTTGTGATTCCACTCGTCCCCCTGGCCGAACTCGCAGCCCATGAACAGAAGCTTCTTGCCGGACATCGTGTACATGAAGGTGTAGTAGCAGCGGAGGTTGGCGAACTTCTGCCATCCGTCGCCCGGCATCTTGGAGAGCAGCGAGCCTTTCCCGTGAACCACCTCGTCGTGGGAGAGCGGGAGGATGAAATTCTCGGTAAAGGCGTAGAGGAGGCCGAACGTCAATAAATCATGATGGAATTTGCGGTGAACGGGATCCTTGGCGATGTAGCGGAGAGTATCGTTCATCCAGCCCATGTTCCACTTGTAGCCGAAGCCGAGACCCCCGAGGTAGGTCGGCCGCGATACCATCGGCCAGGCGGTCGACTCTTCCGCCACCGTCATCACGCCCTCGTGATGACCGTAAACCAGCTCGTTCATGTTCTTGATGAAGTCGATGGCTTCGAGGTTTTCCCGGCCGCCGAACACGTTGGGGATCCACTCGCCGTGCTTGCGGCTGTAATCGAGATAAAGCATCGACGCCACGGCATCCACGCGCAGTCCGTCGACGTGATACTCCTCCATCCAGTAAAGCGCGTTGGAGAGGAGGAAGTTGCGGACCTCGGAGCGTCCGTAATTGTAGATCAGCGTATCCCAGTCCATGTGCCGGCCCATACGCGGATCCTGATGTTCGTAAAGATGGGTGCCGTCGAAATAGGCCAAGCCATGCGCATCGCCCGGGAAGTGGCCGGCGACCCAGTCGATCAGCACGCCCAGCCCTTCCTGATGGCAGCGATCGATAAAGTACTTGAAATCGGCGGGCTTGCCGTGGCGGCTGGTCGGGGCGAACAGGCCGGTCGGCTGATAACCCCACGATCCATCGAACGGATACTCGTGAATCGGCATCAACTCGATGTGCGTGAAGCCAAGATCCTTGACGTAAGGGATCAGGTCGTCGGCCAGCTCCCGGTAGGTAAGGTACCGGTTGTCTTCCTCCACCTTGCGCTTCCATGAACCGAGATGCACCTCATAGATGCTGACGGGCGCATCGCGATCGTGGGCATGCGCCCTCCGGCTCATCCACTCTTGATCTTTCCAGGAATAACTGTCGCGCTCCGGAACCACCGATGCCGTACGCGGCGGAATTTCCGCTTCCAGTGCGACGGGATCGGCCTTGAGCGGCATCAGGTCGCCGGAAGCGGCGCGAATCTCATACTTGTAGACGGTGCCGGGCATGACGCCAGGCAGAAAGATCTCCCACACTCCGCATTCGTAGCGGTTGCGCATCGGGTGAACCCGGCCGTCCCATCCGTTGAAGTCGCCGACGACGCTGACCTTTCGCGCATTCGGCGCCCACACGGCGAACGTGGCCCCTTCGACGTTGTCGATGGCGGCGGGGTGGGAGCCGATCTTGTCGAACGCGCGAAGGTGCCGTCCTTCGGCGAGCAGATGCATATCGAGCTGTCCGAGAACCGGCCCGAACCGATAAGGGTCCTCGATCTCGAATTCTTCATCCCCATGATACGGCAAAAGCCTCAGGCGGTAACGGAAGCGCTCCTCGTATCCCTTGATCGGTCCGAGAAAGAACCCTTCGGGTCGGACCCGCTCGAGTTCGGCGACGACTTTGCCGGAGGCCGAGTCGACCACCGACACCCGCTGAGCGTTCGGCTGAAAGGTTCGAACGACAATAGTCCTGGTCTTGTCCTCGACCTCCACATGCATGCCGAGAATCGCAAAGGGATCATGATGGTCGGCATGAACAATCCGGTCGATGTCGGCTTCCAGCTTTGCGTGAGGCTTAAGAGGCATAATATGAATATCCCGTTTATGTTGCCGCGCGTTCCTATGGCCACGCGTCGTTCGTTTCTCGGTTGGTGCTACCAGCAAGATCGCTTGAAAGCGAGATCAACAAGGATCCATGACCTGCCCGAGGGGCTGCTTGGATCGACCTACTTTTTTTTCGTTGACGTCCGACCTTTACCCGCCCCTTTCTCCTGGTTTCCAGCGGCCGGCGCTTTCGCCTTTTCGCCTGTTTTCTTGGCCGATGACGTCGCCGCCGATTTACCCTTGGCGGCGGACTTCGCCTCGTCCGATTTCGCCGCAACTTTACCCTTGGCCGCCGGCTTGGCTTCGGCTGGCTTTCGCGCCGCTTTGGTGGTCGCTGCCGGTTCAGGCTCGGCCGGCTTGCCCTCGGCTACGGTTTCAGGTTCCGCCGCTTTGGTTGCAGGCCCGGTCGTCGCCGCCGGCTCGGGTTCGGCTTTTGTCGGCTCGGGCTGAGGCTCAGGCTCCGCGGTCGCAGGCTGCTGTTGGGCCGCAGGCTCGGGCTCGATCTGTTTAGCCGCGAGCGCGCTTGCCTCGGCCTCCTCTCGCGCGATTTCTTCCTCGGCCTGCCGCCAGTTCTCGGCATCCCTGCCGCTGGGGCGGCCTGTCCGCTCCCAGATCTCGTAGGCGCGTTGCTCGATCTTCTTTTGCCGGTCGTCGCTCATAAGGCGTTATCCTTGTTGCCTGTCCAGCCCCGAACTGCCGTTGCAAAGCGGGCGAATGTTAGGCCAACCGTGCAGTCTTCGCGATAGTAAAATCACAAGCCCCACCGCACACGCTCGCGTCTTTCGCGGGCCGGCTTCCCCGGCCGCCCTGGCGATCGGCGTTTGCCGCATCGCTGCCATCGGAATCTGGCCGTTTACCCGCCGTTCACGCTGACGCACAATACAGCACGAACGGAAGGGTACAACCGAATGTGAGCGTGGAACACGCAATTGATTTTTCGTCGAGCCTTGTTCTGACGCACGATGGCCTTCAGGGTTTGATCGACGTCCTGCAAGGCGCTGGCTACACCGTGATCGGCCCCCGGGTCGCGGCGAACGGCATCGTCCTCGACGAGATCGAGCGGATCGCCGATCTGCCGGCCGGATGGTCGGACGATCAGGAGGGCGGTCGCTACCGGCTGCGCAGGACCGGGACGGCTGAGCTGTTCGCGTTCGCCGCCACCGCGCAGGGCTGGAAACGTCACTTTTATCCTCCGGACGAACGCTTGTGGACGGCGCGTCGGCAGGGGGATTCGTTCTCTGTTGCGGAGTCGGCCGACGATTCGGCGCGGGCCGATGCTCCTTGCGCCATTCTTGGCGCGCGCGCCTGCGACCTCGCCGGCTTGGCTGTGCTCGATCGGGTGCTGGGCGTCGCCGGCGCCAACGATGGCCGTTACCGGCGGCGCAGAAAGGCCGCCTTTCTCATTGCCGTCGACTGCGCCCGTCCGGCCGCGACATGCTTTTGCGTCTCCATGGGCGCCGGTCCGGCGGCGCACCAGGGGTTCGATCTGGCCCTGACCGAATTGTGTGACGATCATCGCCACGAGTTTCTGGTCCGCGTCGGATCGCGCCGCGGCGAATCGGTGCTGCGTCGGCTTCAAGGACGGAGCGTTGGAGAGGACGACCTGGCGGCGGCCGATCGTCAACGCCTCGCTGCGGCAAGCGGCATGCGCCGCGAGATGGCCGCCGACGCCGCCGAAGTGCTGCGGCGCAATCTCGCGCACGGGCGCTGGCGGGAGACCGCCGAGCGCTGCCTTGCCTGCGGCAATTGCACATCCGTTTGCCCGACCTGCTTTTGCGCCACCGTGGTCGACGCGACCCGTCTTGACGGCGTCGTTGCTGAACGCAGGCGAGTCTGGGATTCCTGCTTTACCGTTGGATTCAGTTTCTTGCACGGCGGCAGCATCCGGCAGAGCGGCGCGGCGCGTTACCGCCAGTGGATTACGCACAAGCTGAGCTTCTGGCATGAGCAGTTCGGCATGTCCGGCTGCGTCGGCTGTGGCCGCTGCATCACATGGTGTCCGGTCGGCATCGACATTACCGAGGAAGTGCGCGCGGTTCGCGATGGCGCGCCGGCGGAATCATCATGGTGACGATCGAGGGGCTCGACAGGATCCTGCGGGATCATCCGTTTTTTGCGGGAATGCCCGACGGCTACCGCGATCTCGTCGTCGGCTGCGCCGAGAACGCCGTCTTCAGCGCCGGCCAGTATCTCTACCGGGAGAACGATCCCGCCGACACGTTCTACCTGATCCGTCAGGGCCATGTCGCCCTTGAGGTTCATGTGCCGGGAAGAGCGCCGATCGTGGTCGACACGCTCGGCGGCGGCGAATTGCTCAACTGGTCGTGGCTCGCTCCGCCTTACCGCGCCCAGTTCGATGCGCGCGCGGTGGAATTGAGCCGGGTCATTGGCCTGGACGGCAAGTGCCTGCGCGGCAAAATGGAGCAGGATTCGGCGCTGGGATACGAGCTGCATCGCCGCTTCGCCCCGGTCGTGGCGTCCCGACTGGCCGCCGCCCGCCGCCAGCTCATCGACATGTATGGACACCCGCACGACTGATGCCCGATCCGCGCGCCGCCGCCGCCGCTTCCGACGTCATGACGCCCCGTCCCTTCGTCATCGACCGGGTCGTCAAGGACGTCAGCGACACCTTCACCCTCGCGCTGACGGCTGAAGGCAAGGAGCGCCCTTTTCCTTTCAAGCCCGGCCAGTTCAATATGCTCTATGTCTTCGGCGTCGGCGAGGTGCCCATCAGCATCAGCGGCAATCCGGACGCCGGCGGGCCGCTCCTCCATACCATCCGCGCCGTAGGGTCTGTGACGCGGGCGATGGCGCTGTTGCAGCGGGGCGCGACGATCGGCGTCCGCGGGCCGTTCGGCAGCGCATGGCCGATCGAGGCCGCCGAAGGCAACGACATCGTGTTTGTCGCCGGGGGGATCGGCCTTGCGCCGCTGCGGCCGGCGATTTTCAGGATCCTCGCCAGGCGGGGCCGATATGGCCGCGTCGCGCTTCTCTATGGCGCGCGCACGCCGAAGGACATCCTGTTCCGCCGCGACCTTCGGCGGTGGGGCGGCCGCCTCGACGTGGCGGTGCAGGTGACCGTGGACCGCGCCGCTGCGGAGTGGCGTGGCAACGTCGGCGTTGTCACCAGGTTGATCGACCATGCTCCGTTCGATCCCGAGGAGGCCGTCGCCTTGGTTTGCGGACCCGAGATCATGCTGCGCTTTACGACGCGTGCGCTGATGGCCCGGGGCGTCGCGGCCGACCGGATCTATGTCTCCATGGAGCGGAACATGAAATGCGCGGTCGGCTTCTGCGGTCATTGCCAGTTCGGCGGCCACTTCGTCTGCCGCGACGGGCCGGTGTTCCGGTTCGACCGCATCCGTGACATTTTCGACGAGCGCGAGCTGTGAAGGGTCGAGCCATGGTCGCGGCGGCGCCGAAACTTGCGGTCTGGAAATTCGCATCGTGCGACGGCTGCCAGCTTGCCCTGCTCGATTGCGAGGACGAGCTTCTCGAGGTGGCCGGGCGCGTCGAGATCGCCCGCTTTCTCGAGGCGAGCAGCGCGCGCGCTGAAGGTCCCTACGACATTTCCCTGGTCGAAGGGTCGATCACGACGCCGAGCGACGCCGAGCGGATCGTATCGATCAGACAGCAATCCCGCCTTCTGATCACGATCGGCGCTTGCGCCACGGCCGGCGGCATCCAAGCGCTGCGCAACTTCGCCGATGTCGACGACTTCATCGCCGCCGTCTACGCGCAGCCGACCTACATCGACACCCTGGCCCGGTCCACGCCGATCCAAGATCACGTCGCCGTCGACTTCGAGTTGCGCGGTTGCCCGATTTCGAAGCACCAGCTGCTTGAGGTCATCAACGCCCTTCTCAACGGCCGCGTTCCCAACGTGCCCGGCTACAGCGAATGCATCGAGTGCAAACGCAATGGCGCCATTTGCGTCATGGTGGCGGCCGGCGTCATCTGCCTTGGCCCCGTGACTCAGGCCGGCTGCGGCAACCTCTGCCCGCCCCGGGGTCGTGGATGCTATGGCTGTTTCGGTCCGATGGAAACCCCCAACACCGCCAGTCTGGCCCGATGGATGGCGGCGCTCGGCGCGCGCCGGCGCGATATCCGCGACGCCTTCCGCAGTTTCAACGCGGCCGCTCCGGCGTTTCGCAAGGAAAGCGAATCCCATGACTGATCCCAGCCGCGGCGCGCCGGCGACGCGCACGATCAAGGTGGAGGCGCTGGCGCGGGTGGAGGGAGAGGGTGGGCTTTGGGTGCGGATGAAGGACGGTGCGGTTCTCGATCTTCAGCTGCGCATCTACGAGCCGCCGCGTTTTTTCGAGGCCTTGCTGCGCGGCCGCATGTTCACCGACGCCCCCGACATCACGGCGCGGATCTGCGGCATTTGCCCGATCGCCTACATCATGAGCGCAAGCCTGGCGATGGAAGATGCCCTCGGCATCCACGTGGCCGGCGCGCCGCGCCTGCTGCGCCGTCTCGCCTACTGTGGCGAGTGGATCGAAAGTCACGTTCTTCATGTCGCCATGCTCCACGCTCCGGACTTTTTGCGCGTCGACGATATTTTCGCCGTGGCGAAGACTCACCCGGATCTGGTCAGGAACGCGCTCAAGCTGAAAAAGCTCGGCAACAGGATCATCGAGGTCGTCGGCGGACGGGCGGTGCATCCGGTGAACTTCCGGGTCGGCGGGTTCTATTCGACGCCGAGCGAACGCGCGCTCCGCGATCTCAAGGACGAACTGAAATGGGGGATCGACGCGGCGGTCGCTCTCACCCGGACGGTCGCCGCCTTCGACTTCCCGCCGTTCGAGCAGGACTACGCGTTTGTGTCGTTGCGGCATGAGAAGGATTACGCCATCGACGCCGGGCGGATCGTTTCCAGCGCGGGTCTCGACATTCGCGTTTCGGCTTTTCTCGACCATTTTGCCGAGGAGCATGTCGAGCGATCGACGGCGCTGCACGGAATGACGCGGCAAGGGGAGATGTATCTCGTTGGGCCGCTTGCCCGCTACGCCAACAACTTCGACCGCCTGACGGATCTGGCGCAAGCGACCGCCAGGGAAGCCGGTCTCGGCGCCGTCTGCCGCAATCCGTTCCAAAGCATCGTCGTCAGGATGGTGGAGGTCGTCTACGCCTGCGAGGAGGCGCTGCGGTTGCTCGAGACCGACTCGCCGCGCGAGCATGCATCCGTTGCCGTTGTCGCCAAGGGTGGCGAGGGCCATGGCGCGACCGAGGCGCCGCGCGGGCTTTTGTATCACGGCTACCGGCTCGACGACGGAGGACGCATCGCCTCGGCGACCATCGTCCCGCCGACGGCGCAGAACCAGAAGCAGATCGAGGCCGACCTGCGGGCGGTAGTCGCGGTCAATGCCGACGCCGCCGACGCGGATCTGAAGTGGCGCTGCGAGCAGACGATCCGCAACTACGATCCGTGCATTTCCTGCTCGACCCACTTTCTCGATCTGACGGTGGAGCGGGGATAGCGGCCCGCCGCTGAAGTTCCCTCTCCCGGAACACGGGCCGGGAGAGGGAGGACAGCGCTGTCCGGCCTTGGCTGCGCCGCGCCTTACTTGACGTCGTAATGGTGGCGGATGATCTCCTCGGCGCGGCGGCAGATCTCCTGTCCATAGTCGGTCCACATGCCTTGGCCCCAATAACGGTAGCAACTCGTCTGTGACGAGAGCAGGTGATACAGGGCGTTGCGATAGCGGGTCTCGTCGGTCTTGAGCTTGCCCTTGCTCTTCCCTTTCAACACGGATTCGTTGAAATGGGAGCTGACCCGCTCCATCGCGCTGAGGACGTCGTCGTAGCCCTTGACCCAACTGATGTTGTTGGTCCAGCTGCCGCCGTCCATGTGGAACTGGTGATCTTCCTTCTTGAGGATCTCGATCGTCTTGGCCAGCTTGTCCGGCCCGTCTCCCGGCTTGATCCGGTCCCAGATCTTTTTCTGCTGGATCGGTTGCAGAGCCGGCAGGTCCTTCTCCTTGATACCCATGGCGAACAGGTGCTCGAGGTACTCGGTGACATTCATCGGCGGCGTCTGCGAGCCGGAAGCCTCGCGCATGGATTCCATGAATTTGCCGGGGAATTCGTTCATCATCACCCCGCCGTTCTCGCCGTCGGCGATCTGGGTGACGATGGGCGGCACGCTCTTGCCGTTCAACTCCCAGCGATCGAGGCTTTTCGCCTCGTAGTATGGTTGCATCTGCGCCACCAGCTTGGTGTCGGAGCCCTGCGTCTTGATGACGGCGATGATCTCCGCCGTCTTGCCTTCGGAGTTGGTGCAGACGAGGCGATGGGGCAGGTGCTTCTTCTCGGGGCCCCAGCCGTTTTCCGGCCGCTCTACCGTGTGCTCCTGCACAAGGACCCACTGGAAGCCATTGTCCTTGAGGGTCTTGACGAACGCATAGGCGACGTCGGGGTGGTTCGGCAGCGCCATCTCGGAAGGCGAAAAGCCGCGAACGCGGCCGACGGCGTCAAGGCCGAAAATGGCCGCGAAGTGATGGAGGAAGGCTTTGACATGGAGATCGAAGTCTTGCACCGGCGTCGACGGGGCGACGGCATGACCCCATGGACAGCCGAGCCACTCGGCGGCCTGACGATAGTCGGGATTGCAGGTGATCGTCTTCAGCGCGTCGATGGCATGGTGCTCGCCCATCTGGCGCAGCCCGTGGAGGAGGGTGCCGGAGTATTCGAGCATGATCCTCGGCTGCTTGCCCTCGCCGATGAGTTGCGGGATGAACTCGCCCATCCGCTTGTAGCACCACACGAACACCGGCGCGTTGTGGTTGTCGCCGATTCCCTGGTTATCCATCATGTATTTCAGGTTGCTGATGATTTCGGCGGTGCGCAGATCGGAGCCTCCCGCCGGAATCAAGGGCTGGTGCTGATGCAAGGCGCAGGCGAACGTGCTTTTGATCCCGCCGAAGTCGATGGTGCTGGCTGACTTGAACACCGTATGCTTGGCGGCATCCTTGCGAGTTTTCTCGATGAGCTTCTCGTGGCCGGCGATGTTGGGCAGGCCGTCGATGTATTCGGGCAGCTCGGCTACGGCGTCAGGTTGTTGGGGCAGCGCGGTCATGGCGTCACTCCATTGTTGTGGCGAGGTTGCTTGGGCACGGCATGAAAATCCGGGCGCGACGGCATTGTCACGTCATCGGCGCATGAGCAGGGTTTCCTGAAGCCGGCGATTCAATCAGGGACCGCGCTTCGGCGCAAGCCGATAAACACGGCGCCGTTGCAACTGTGTTCGGCGCGGGCGGTCGCTATCCCGCAATCCATGAGAGCGTCGTTATTGGGGTTCACCGTCTGGTGGCGGCGCTGCGTTTCAATCGCAACTACAGCCCAGAGTTGCGCGAGGTCATCGCCGATGGCGAGCGGACCATCATCATCAGGAACAAGGAGGGAAAGGTAGTGAGCCTTCTTGAGGAAAGCCGCGAATACTTTGTTTCCCCCGTTCATCCCGAAGGAAAGGGCGAAAAAGCGGCTTGTCGAGGATAGAACGAGAGTCGCAGGAAGATTCATCCCTCTCCCGGCGGGACGACGCCGCGGGAGAGGGACGCGCCGCATCAGGCTTTTTTACGAGGCTTTGAGGCCCGGGAAGTCGTCCTCCCAATATTCGTCGGAACCGCGTTGGGCGAGTCCGCGCAGCTCTTCCTCATGTTTGCGCAGCTCCACCCGGCGGATCTTGCCGGAGATGGTTTTCGGCAATTCGCTGAATTGAAGCCTGCGGATCCGCTTGAACGGCGCCAAGCGTTCCCGAGTGAAGCGGAAGATGTCCTCGGCGAGCGCGCTGCTTGGCTCGTGGCCTGCGACCAGGGTCACGACCGCCTTGGGAACGGCCAAGCGAACCGGATCGGGACTTGGCACCACCGCCGCCTCGGCGACCGCGTCGTGCTCAAGCAAGACGCTCTCCAGTTCGAACGGGCTGATGCGATAGTCGGAAGCTTTGAACACGTCGTCGGCCCGGCCAACGTACGTGATGTAACCCTCTTCGTCTTTCATGGCGACGTCGCCGGTACGGTAGTAGCCGCCCTGCATGACCTTCTCGGTCATTGCCGGATCATCCTTGTAGCCGACCATCAAGCCGAGCGGCCTCGGGTCGAGGACAAGGCTGATTTCGCCTTCTTCAGCTTCGTGGCCGTCGGCATCGAGAAGGGCGACGCGGTAGCCGGGCAGGGGTCGGCCCATGGAGCCCTCCTTGAGGCGCTGGCCCGGACTGTTGCCGATCTGCGCCGTGGTTTCGGTTTGGCCGTAGCCGTCGCGCAAGGGGAGGCCCCAGGCGTTCTTGACCTGCTCGATGATTTCCGGATTGAGCGGTTCGCCGGCGCCGATCACCTCCCGCAGCTTGATCGGATAGGACTTGAGGTCCTCCTGGATCAGCATGCGCCACACCGTTGGCGGCGCGCACAGCGTCGTCACTTCGCACCGGCAGAGCACGTCGAGCATCGCCTTGGCGTTGAAGCGGCTGAAATTGTAGATGAAGATCGTCGCCCCGGCGTTCCATGGCGCGAAGAAGCAGCTCCAAGCGTGCTTGGCCCATCCCGGCGAGCTGATGTTGAGATGAATGTCGCCCTCGCGCAGGCCGATCCAATACATGGTGGACAGGTGGCCGACCGGGTAGCTCACATGAGTGTGCTCGACCAGCTTGGGTTTTTGCGTGGTGCCGGACGTAAAGTAGAGAAGCAGAGGATCGCTCGCGAGAGTCTGGCCTTCCGGTTGGAACGCGGACGAGGCGACATACGCGTCTTCATAAGCGTCCCAGCCTGAAACCGCGCCGCCGACAGCGATGCGGGTGTAATCGCCCGGCAGGTCGGCGAATTTCTCGGTGTCGTGGGCGCCGACGATCACGTGGCGAACGTTGCCGCGCTCGAACCGGTCGAGCAGGTCGTCCCGGCTGAGCAGCGTTGTCGCCGGGATCAGCACGGCGCCCAGCTTGATGGCCGCGAGCATCACCTCCCACAAGGGAACGACATTGCTCAGCATCATCAAGATGCGGTCGCCACGCTTGACGCCGAGGTTGCGCAGGTGGTTGGCGGCTCGGTTGCTCCGTTCCACCATTTCGCTGAAGGTGATCTTGCTTTCGCTGCCGTCCTCGTTCACGACCCACAGCGCCAGCCTGTCGTTCCCCTTGGCCATCGCATCGAAGTGATCGAGCGCCCAGTTGAAGTGTTCGAACTCCGGCCACGCAAAACCGTTGTATGCGGCGTCGTAATTATCGCGGTTTGCGATCAGAAAATCCCGCGCTTGGGTAAAACGTTCCGTGGGAGTCATGGCCGATTTCCTCTTTCCACAAAGATTATGCGTTTAACTTTTGTCAGGCTGCCAACGGCGGATAAGCAGAAGCGAAACCTGAGAAAATTGCTTAAAACTTATCGATACACGGGCCCAAGCGCAATTCATTCCGGTTTACCTCTCGTTCCTGATCCGGCGCGCGCGGCGTCGCGGCGGCTCTCTGCGCTGGCGGGGCGTTACCGGATGCCGATCAAACGTCCTCGGCTTCTGCTGCGACGAGGTCATCGACCGCGCGAACATAGCGTTCCATATCGAACTTGCGCTTGAGGCCGCTTGCCGTCATGGAGCGCACCTTGCCGAAGACGGGACGTTCGGTCCAGCCGCGATCGTGGAGACCGAAACACCAAGCGACGTTGGCGTAGGAATTGCCGTCTCGCCCGTCGAGAAAATACTTGTTGTTGAGACGAAGCGTTTTTTGAAAAGCCTGTTCGGGCGTTGCTGTCCATTCGATGATTTTCTTTGCCCAATACATGCGCATGTAATTGTGCATGAAACCGGTATGCGCCATTTCCCGCATCGCCGCGTTCCAGTAAGGATCGTGTGTCGCGGCCGCTTCCAGTTGCGCTTGCGAATAGAGGTGTTCGCGCCGGTCATCGCGGTGCGCCGCCAGGGACTGCCGGGCCCACGCAGGAACGGACTGGTAGTCATCGTAGTCGGCGGCGAAGTTGACATGATTCATGGCGAGCTCGCGACGGACGATCAGTTCTTCAAGGTAAGACGCCCGATCCTCGGTCCGCGTGCCGCCGCGTTCGCGGATCGCGAGGGCGATCTCGACCGGCGAGATCTGTCCGAAATGAAGGTAGGGGCTGAGAAAGGAGCACCGCCAGTCGGCGGGCTCGTTGCGCGCGTCGGCATAACGGGCGAGGCGATGCTCAATGAAATCGTTCAGTCGCCGATGCGCCTCCGATGCGCCGCCAATAAAACGGCGCACCGGCGCGACGGTGCGATCGATGTCGAGCGCGGCAAGGACGCACGGCCACGCGGCAATGTCGACATCGCTTTCCACGTCCAGAACCGGCGCCGACCGCTTGACCTCGGCTTCGGGAAGCGGCGCAAGGAAACGATCGCGGTGACGATGAATTTTCGGCCGGATGGTCCGGGCGGCATGTTCGCTCTTGCCGGATACCAGGCGCACGGGCACAACCACATCGCCTTCCACCTGAATAACCGGACACTCCGCCTTGCGCGCCACGGTTTCCCGCCACTGCTTCTGATGACGAAGATAGCCGCAATCGCAGACCACGAGCGAGGCGGCCGCGGCGAGGGCAAGGGCGACGCTGTCTGGCGCGCCCCGGCGGATCACGAAGGCAATGCCGCGCCGGGCGAGATCGCCGCGAACCTCGGCCAATCCCTGCAACATGAAGGCGTAATGCCGGGCATTGGCTTCGGGATAGCCGTCGCTGAGGCCAAAGCCGACGACAAGCGGCTGATCTCGCGCGTTCGCCTCGCGAATCGCCAAGTTGAGGGCGGGATTGAAGCGGGTCCGCTGCGATTGCTGCATCCAGTACAGCACATAGTTTCCCGTGCGTTCAGCCGCGCCGTTCAGGCGCTGAATGCGTTCCGGCTCAACCATTCGACGATTCCCCAGATCTGTCACTTTCGACGATAACACGGGAGTTTTTGATTATCGATCAAGGCGGTGCCGTTTGCGCGTGAACCCACGCGCCGTTAAGCTGCCGCTCCATGCCCGCCTCGGCGACGGGCCACAGCCATGGAACTGAGCCGGCGAAGGAATCGATATTTCAGTCCGACAGCATCCATCGTCCACGCACGCCGTCCCGGAGGAGAGCAATGCCGCGAATCACGACGCTGACCATCAATCCCGCCATCGATGTCTCTTGGGAGGTTGACGACTTGGTGCCCATCCGCAAGCTGCGTTCGAGCAGCGGCAGGATCTTCCCGGGCGGCGGCGGCATCAACGTCTCGCGCGTGATCGGGATCCTCGGCGGGGAAAGCACCGCGGTTCTTACCCGCGGAGGCCTCACCGGATCGCTGTTGACCGATCTTCTCGACGACTTCGACATCAATCGCCGGGTCGTCAAGATCAAGGGGCAAACGCGCCTTGCGGCGACGGTGTTCGAGAGGTCCAGTGGTCACGAGTTTCGCGTCACCCCGCCCGGCCCCGAGTTGACGGAGCACGAATGGGAGGCCTTCCTCGATGCGGTGGCCAAGCTCAACGGGAACTATGTCGTGTGCACGGGCAGCCTGCCGCGGGGCGTTCCCAACGACTTTTACGCCCGCGTCGCCGCCGTCGCCAAGGAGCGCGGCGGCAAGGTGGTCTTGGACACGTCCGGCCGCGCCTTGTTCGAGGCGCTTAAGGAGGGCGTTTATGTGGTCAAGCCGAATCAGCGCGAACTGGAGCATCTGGTCGGTCGCAAGGCAGCGACTCCGGCCGAGCAGGAAGACGTTGCGCGGCAAATCGTCGCCGAAGGCAAGGCAGAAATCGTCGCCCTGACGCTGGGTGCGGATGGCGCGCTTCTGGTTTGGAAGGATGGCGTCAAGCGCTTACCAAGCCCGCATGTCGAGGTCGTGAGCGCCGTTGGCGCCGGCGACAGCTTCGTTGGCGGGTTGACCTTCGGCTTGGCGGTGGAACGCTCCATCGAGGATGCCTTCGCCTTGGCGGTGGCCGCCGGAGCGGCGGCGGTGATGACTCCTGGAACGGAACTGTGCCGCAGGGAGGACGTTGATCGGCTTTATGCCGAGCTTTGCGGTTGAATCTGGCGATGCAGCGTCACTGAAGAGGAAAGGCGATGGAGCGCAATCTTGAATACCTCTTCAACGGCGAAGCGTTTCTGCCGCACGGCACCTGCCTCTTGTGGCGGTCGGACCTTATTGCTCTGCATGCGTTGGGCGACGGGCTGATCGCGCTTTCTTATTTCAGCATTCCGGTTGCTCTGGTGGTTTTTGCCCGCCGCCGCGCCGACCTGCAGTACAAGTGGTTGTTCGGCTTGTTCGCCGCGTTCATCTTGGCGTGCGGCGCGACGCACCTGCTCGCCTTCGTGACGCTTTGGCAGCCGATTTACGAGATACAGGGAATCGTCAAGCTCGTCACCGCCATCATCTCCCTGATGACGGCGATCCTGCTCTGGCCAATCATCCCCAAGGCTCTGGCCGTGCCAAGCCCGTCGCAACTTCGCATCGCCAACATGCAGCTCAGTCACGAGATCCGCGAGCGCAAGGCGGCCCAGGATGAACTGGAGCAGACCTATGGAACGGTGGAACAGTGGATCGATGAGCGAACCGCGCAACTCGCCGAAGCCAACAAGCGCTTGCAGCGGGAAATTGCTGAACGCAAGCGCGTGGAGGAGCAACAGAATTTGCTGGTGGCCGAACTGGCGCATCGGGTGCGCAATACGCTCGCCATCATCCGGTCGATCGCATCGCAGACGCTGCGACACTCGCAAACCATGGAGCAATTCGAGACCTCCTTCGACGGGCGCTTGCAGGCCCTCGCCCACGTGCACACGCTATTGATCAACAGCCGCTGGGAACGAACGGATCTTCGCACCTTGCTGACGCATTATCTCAAGGCCTACGCCGCGCACGGCGCCACGTTCTCGCTCTCGGGGCCCGAACTCCCGGTTTCGCCGAAAGCCGCGGTGACGCTCGGGCTGGTTTTTCATGAGCTTGCCGTTAACGCCGCCAAATACGGTTCTCTGTCGGTTCCCGAGGGACGGGTTGACGTTCGCTGGCGGATGGGAGCCGGCGACCCCCAGAACGTGCAGTTGCTGTGGAGCGAGACCGGTGGTCCGCCGGTCTCTCCTCCACAGCGGCAAGGATTCGGATCCAAACTGATCACGTTCAGCGTCGCTCACGAGTTTGCCGGTAAGGCCGAGATGACGTACCCCCCCGAAGGAGCCAAGTGCCGGATCACGTTGCCCTTGCGCGATGGAATCCTCACGGTGTGACGCAGGGCGCGAGGGCGTAATCGCTGCGCGTTGTCGGGCAGCCCCGCCCTCTCGTCAAGGATTGGCCTCGGAGGCTAGCTCCATGCTGATGATGCGGTCCGGGTCCTGGACAACGCCATTGCTGCGCGGGTCGCCTTTCTTGATTTGATCGACATATTCCATGCCCTCGACGACTTTACCCCACACAGTATACTGCCCGTTCAAATGGGGCGCCGGGGCGAAC
>CAZRWU010000008.1:0-38877 GCA_964603915.1 uncultured Rhodospirillaceae bacterium | reverse complement strand
CACTGGAAAGGGTGACAGCGGCGCTGAGGCTCCTTATGATCGACCGTCGTCGCCGGCCGGAGGCCATGACCAGCCGGGAACTTGAACATGGGAGCCGGCATGGCCACCGCTGGCCGGGATGCTCGAAGGCAAGGACCAAGCGCACATGATCGATCCGACAGCCGTGATGATCTGCGGCCACGGCAGCCGCTCCAATGCCGCGGTTGCCGAGTTCCATCAACTCGCCCATCAGTTGCGCCGCCGTCTTCCGGGCAGCGATGTGGAGAGCGGATTCCTTGAATTCGCAAGGCCGGTGATCCGCGACGGCCTCGAAGCCTTGAAGGCGCGCGGCGCCAAGCAGATCGTCTGTCTGCCGGGCATGCTGTTCGCCGCCGGTCACGTCAAGAACGACTTGCCGTCCGAGATCAACGAGTTCGCCGCCGAAAATCCCGGCATCGACGTGCGCTTCGGGCGCGAACTCGCCATCGACACCCGGCTGTTGCGGGCGTCGGCGGAGCGTATCGACGCGGCCGAGCGCGCCTCCGCCCGCGTGGTGCCGCGCCACGATACGCTGTTGATGGTCGTTGGCCGCGGCACCAATGATCCCGACGCCAATTCCAATGTCGACAAGGTCGCCCGGATGCTGTGGGAAGGCATGGGGTTCGGCTGGACCGAGGTCAGCTACAGCGGCGTCGCCTATCCCCTCGTCGATGTCGGCATGGACCACGCCATGCGCCTCGGCTACCGGCGGATCATTGTGTTCCCGTATTTCCTGTTCACCGGCATTCTCGTCGATCGGATCTACGCCAAGGCCGATGAAGTCGCCGCCCGGCGCCCCGAGGTAGAGGTTCTCAAGGCCCAGTACCTCAACGACCATCCGTTGGTCATCGACACCTTCCTCGAGCGCATTGACGAGGCGTTGAACGGCGGCAACCTGATGAACTGCCAACTGTGCAAATACCGCGAACAGATCATCGGGTACGAGGGCGATCGCGGCGCGCCCCAGGCTGGGCATCACCATCATGTCCGCGGCATCGGCGCCGAGCAGGATCACCATCGCGATCATCACCATCCGCATGGCGATCATCCTGGCAACCACGCCGGTCATCACCACCACCATTATTCCCATCATCGCCACGAGCACGGCAGGAAAGCGGCCGGCAAGGCTTGAGTGGGCAAGATCGTGAACGACGAGGCGCTTGGCGCAGTCGCGATGGCGCCGTCGAACTATGACTATATCCGGGATCCCGAGGAGATCTATCGCCGGTCGTTCGCGGTCATTCGCGCCGAGGCCGACCTCGGCGGCCTAGCGCCCGACCTGGAGGCGGTGGCGGTGCGGTTGATCCACGCGTGCGGCATGCCCGATCTTGTCGGCGATCTCGCGTATTCCACCGACGCTGCCAGCCAGGGCCGCCGCGCTCTCGAAGACGGCGCGGCCATTCTCGTGGATACCGAAATGGTCGCCCATGGCGTCATCCGAAGTCGTCTTCCCGCCGCCAATCGCGTCGTGTGCACTCTGCCGCGCGACGCGGTCGAGGAGCGCGCCCGCGCCGGCGCGACCACCCGCTCTGCGGCGGCCGTCGATCTATGGCTGCCGGATCTGGCAGGCGCCGTGGTCGCCATCGGCAATGCGCCGACGGCTTTGTTCCGCCTGATGGAACTCATCGATGCGGGAGCGCCGCATCCCGCCGTGGTGCTTGCCTTTCCGGTGGGATTCGTCGGCGCCGCGGAATCGAAGGACGCCCTCGTCAATCATCCCGCCGGCATCCCGTTCGTGACGGTGCGCGGTCGGCGGGGCGGCAGCGCGATGGCCGCCGCCGCCGTCAACGCGCTCAGCAACAGCGCGCCATGACGCGTCCGTGGCTCTGCGTCGTCGGCATCGGCGACGATGGGATCGACAGCCTCGGCTTGACCGCGCGCGCACTGATCGACGACGCCGAGCTGTTGGTTGGTGGGGCGCGCCATCACGCCATGGTGCCTTGGTCGGCGGCGGAACGGTTGACCTGGGCGGACGGGCTCGATCGAGCGATGGATGTCATCGCAAGCTGGCGCGGCCGCCGCGTCGTTGTCCTTGCCACCGGCGATCCGATGTATTTCGGCGCTGGCGCCAACCTGACGCGTCGATTCGCGCCGGAGGAAATGATGGTGTTGCCCGTGCCGGGCGCGTTCAGCTTGGCGGCGGCGCGAATGGTGTGGCCGCTGTCCGATGTCGAAACGTTGACCGTTCACAGCCGGCCTGTGGAGAGCCTTGTTCTCCATCTGTCGCCGGGAGCGCGTTGGCTGGTGTTGAGCCGCGACGGGGCGACCCCGGCCGCCGTGGCGGCCCTCCTGACCGCCAACGGCTACGGGCCGAGCGCCATCACCGTCCTTGAGCATCTCGGCGGACCGCAGGAGCGCCGCCGCGATGGCGTTGCCGAAACCTGGGCCGTTGAGGAGCATATCGCTGATCTCAATACCCTGGCGGTCGAGTGCCGTGCCGGTCCCGCCGCCCGCGTCCTCTCGCGCGTGCCGGGACTGGCCGACCATGCGTTCGAGAGCGACGGTCAACTCAGCAAGCAGGAGGTGCGGGCGGTGACGCTTGCGGCCCTTGCGCCGCTGCCCGGTCAGGTGCTTTGGGATGTCGGCGCAGGTTCGGGCTCAATTGCCATCGAATGGCTTCGCGCCTTGCCGCGACGTCGGCCGGCTGGGCTTGGTCCCGCCCACGCCGTCGCCATCGAACGCGACGCCGCGCGCTGCGCGATGATCGCGCGCAACGCCGCCGCTCTTGGCGTGCCGCAGCTGAACATCGTCAGCGGCGTCGCTCCGGCCGTGCTTTCCGGCCTGCAGCCGGCTCCGGACAGCGTGTTCATCGGTGGCGGCATTGCTCAGCCCGAGATGTTGCGCGCGTGCTGGAGCGCCTTGAAAACGAAGGGCCGGCTCGTCGCCAACGCCGTGACCGTGGAAGGGGAGGCGCGGCTGATCGACTTCCGCAGCGCGCATGGCGGCGCGCTGACCCGCATCGCCGTCTCGCGCGCCGGACCGGTGGGCCGCTCGTCGGCCTTCAAGCCGATGATGGGGGTAACACAGTATGTGGGGGTGAAGGCGTGAGCGCCACGTTGTACGGGCTTGGCGTCGGGCCGGGCGATCCGAATCTGATTACGGTGAAGGCGCGCGATATTCTCGCCAGGGCTCCCGTCATCGCGTATCCCGCGCCGGAAGGAGGCGAAAGCCTCGTTCGCGCCATCGCCGATCCGTGGATTCCTCCGGACCGCATCGAGATCGTGATCGCGACGCCCATGTCGGTCGAGCGTTTCCCGGCTCAGGAGGTTTATGACCGCTACGCCGACGACATTGCTTCCCACCTTGAGGCGGGCCGCGACGTCGCCCTTTTATGCGAGGGCGACCCGATGTTCTATGGCTCTTTCATGTACCTTTTCGAGCGGCTGGCCGGACGTCACCATACCGTGGTGGTGCCGGGAGTCTCTTCGCTTGCCGCGGTCGCCGCCGCCGCCGGAACGCCGCTTGCCGCCCGCAACGACGCGTTGAGCATCATTCCGGCGCCGCTGCCGGAGGCGGCGCTCGTCCGTTTTCTTGCCGGGACGGATGCCGCGGCGGTGATGAAAGTGGGTCGTCACCTCGGCAAGGTGCGGCGGGTTCTTGATGCGCTCGGGCTTTCCGATCGCGCTTGGTACGTCGAGCGGGCGACGATGGCGGGCGAGCGTGTTCTGCCGCTGCGGGAGGTCACGGAGGACCACGCGCCGTACTTCTCGATGATTCTCGTGCGGCGCGCCGGAGCGGTAATGGCGGAACGGCAAGCCGCGCCGGGGACGGTACCCTCAGGCGCGGCGGTGATCGCCCTGACCGCCGGCGCCGCCGCGATGGCCCGGCGCCTTCAGACGATCCTGCCCGGAAGCCGCGTCCATGGCCTCGCCGGCCGCGTCGCGGACGCCGATGTCGTTTTCGCCGGGGCCGCCGAGCATCTCCGCGCCCTGTTCCTCGCCGGCACGCCGATCGTGGGCGTGTGCGCGGCCGGCATCCTCGTCCGCGCCCTGGCGCTCGTGCTCAACGACAAGAAAAGCGAGCCGCCGGTGCTGGCGGTGGCCGAGGACGGCGGCGCGATCGTGCCGCTGCTCGGCGGCCATCGTGGCGCCAACGCCATCGCTCGTGCCGCCGCCGCCGTTACGCGCGGCGTCGCGGCGGTGACCACTGGCGGCGATGTGCGCTACGGCCTTGCCCTCGACGATCCGCCGAGCGGCTGGCGCCTGGCCAATCCCATGCTCGTCAAGCGCATCGCCGCTGCCCTGCTCGCCGATCAGCCGGTCGCGCTTGTCTGCGAGGCCGGTGACGATACTTGGCTGCGCCGGTCGGGCGCGCCGTTCGCCGCCGCCGGCGCGGCGGGCGCGGTCGCCTCGGTGCGCATTACCGATCGCGCCGTCGCGGCCGGAGAAGTCGAACCGGAAGCCGAACTGGTTCTGCATCCGCCGGTGCTCGCCGTGGGCGTCGGATGCGAGCGCGGCGCCGATCCTGACGCGTTGGTCGCTCTGGTCGAAGCGACGCTGCGCCGCCATGGTCTTGCGTCGGCCGCCGTCGCGTGCGTCGCCAGCGTCGATATCAAGGCCGACGAGCCTGCCATCCAAGCGCTGGCCGCGCATTTGCAGGCGCCGGCTCGCTTCTTTACGGCGGAGGAACTGGAAGCGGAGGCGCCGCGGCTGCGCAATCCGTCTGAAATCGTGTTCCGCGCTGTCGGATGTCATGGGGTGGCGGAAGGGGCGGCGCTGGCCGCGGCCGGTGAAGAGGCGACGCTGATTGTGGAGAAAACGCGCGACCGCCGCGCCACCTGCGCCGTCGCGCGGTCCTTGCGAACGATCGCGCCGGACAGCATCGGCCGGGCGCGTGGCCGTCTTGCCGTTGTCGGCATCGGTCCGGGTGATGGCGCTTGGCGGGCGCCGGCGGCTACCGAGGCTCTCGCCCGCGCAACCGACATCGTCGGCTACGGTCTCTACCTTGATCTGATCGCGGAGGTCATCGCCGGTAAGCGGCGGCATGATTTGGGGCTGACGGAGGAGGAGACCCGC
The DNA here is from genome assembly GCA_964603915.1 of uncultured Rhodospirillaceae bacterium. Taxonomy (GTDB): domain Bacteria; phylum Pseudomonadota; class Alphaproteobacteria; order Rhodospirillales; family Defluviicoccaceae; genus REEP01. The sequence continues at coordinate 33,844 of CAZRWU010000008.1, read as the reverse complement.
GTCCGCTTGGCCCTCGACCTTGCCGCCGAGGGCCGTTCCGTCGCCTTGGTCAGCTCGGGCGATGCCGGCGTCTACGGTCTTGCCGCGCTCGTCTTCGAACTGCTCGACCGCGAGGACAAAGCCGCCTGGAACCGGCTCGCGATTGCGGTTGTCCCCGGCATTTCGGCTGTGCAGGCCGCCGCTGCCCGCATCGGCGCGCCGCTCGGCCACGACTTCTGCGCGATATCTTTGTCCGACCTGTTGACGCCATGGCCGGACATCGAACGGCGGCTGAAAGCGGCGGCCGAGGCGGATTTCGTCATCGCTCTCTACAATCCGGTCTCGCGGCGGCGGCAAAGCCAGATCGAAGCGGCGCGCGCCATTCTTCTCGACCATCGCGCCGCGGATACGCCTGTCGTCCTCGCCCGCAATCTCGGCCGGGAGAACGAGTCGGTCACGGTGATTCGCCTGGAAGATCTGCATGCCGATCGCGCCGACATGCTGACCTTGGTGCTGATCGGCAGCAGCCGCACCCGGCTGTGCGAACGGGGCGGCCGGCTCTGGGTCTACACGCCGCGCGGCTACGCGTCGAAGGCGATCCCCCGGCAAGAAACGGCGTGATGCGATGACGGTCCATTTCATCGGCGCCGGACCGGGCGCGCCCGATCTCATCACTGTCCGCGGCCTTTCCCTCATCCGCCGCTGTCCGGTCGTTCTCTACGCCGGCTCGCTGGTCCCGCCGGCCATCGTCGCCGAAGCCGGGCCGGGCGCCCGCGTCGTCGACACCGCGCCTTTGCACCTCGACGAAATCATCGCCGAAATCGCCGCCGCCGATGCCGCCAGCCATGACGTCGCCCGCGTCCATTCGGGCGATCCGTCGCTGTACGGCGCGATAGCCGAGCAGATGCGCCGTCTCGACGGCCTTGGCATCGCCTATGACGTCACCCCCGGCGTTCCCGCTTACGCCGCCGCCGCCGCCGTCCTCAGGACCGAGCTTACCTTGCCGGGGGTCAGCCAGACCGTCATCCTCACCCGAACCGCCACCCGCTCCTCGGCCATGCCCAAGGGCGAGGATTTGCCGGCGCTCGCGGCGAGCGGCGCCACGCTTGCCATCCACCTCTCGGTGACCAATCTCGCCAATGTCGTGCGCGACCTTGAGCCGCATTATGGTTCCGACTGTTCGGTGATCGTTGCCTACCGGGTGACTTGGCCCGACGAGATCATCATCCGGGCCACCCTTGCCGACATTCGCGACAGGGTCAAGGCGGCGGGCATGACCCGCACCGCCCTGATCCTGGTGGGTCGCGTTTTCGCCGAAACCGGATTCGCCGACAGCCGCCTTTACGCCGCCGATCATCATCACGTTCTCCGCCCCCGCCGCTAGCGGCTCGCCCAATGCTCCCGTTCCGCCACGGTGGCAGCCAATTTGGCTTTGACTCCCGGCGAACAAAGTGGCAAGTGGCGGCAACCAAGACCGGAGATTGCCCGTGGCGAAACCTGAATGGGGAACGAAGCGCAATTGTCACAACTGTGGCGTCCGCTTCTATGACCTGCGCCGTGATCCCGCCGTCTGTCCGGCTTGCGGCACTGTCGCCGAGCTTGGCCGGCAGACGCGAACCAGACGCGGCGGCGTGAAACCGGATCTCGTTGTTCTTCCCGAGGTCGAGGATGAGAAGATCGAGATCGAGGACGGCGAGGAAGACATCGTCGAAGTCGATGAGACGGTCGAGGACGATGCGGATGTGTCCGAACTCGAAGCCGAGGATGAGGAATTGATCGAGGACACCTCCGAACTCGGCGAGGACGACGACGACATTGGCGAGGTCATCGAGCATATCGACGAGGATCTCGAGGATAAGTCCTAGACGAACAGGAATCGGGGCGACGGCGATTGTTGTTGCGCAAGGCCACGCCCGCCGATTAACTTTGCGAGGTGATCGCCGCCCGGTTGGGCGGCGCTGACACGGAATGCCTGGGGCCGTAGCTCAGTTGGGAGAGCGCTACAATGGCATTGTAGAGGTCAGGGGTTCGATTCCCCTCGGCTCCACCATTCCCGCTACCTTCTAAATCTCGTTTAATGTTTCACGCATCCAGCGTAGCGATTAGCATCGCAAGTCGGTAAGGCATGCCGACGAACTCGCCGTAAACAGGCAATTGCTTCATCATTATCCATAGGTTGATTACTGCTCACTCCGGGTGTCGTGGCGAACGAGGTTGCCGCCGGGATTAGGCGTGGGTCCGATGTAATCGACGAAATCGAGAGCAAGCGTGTTGGCGATGATGATTTTGCCCGATGCGTGGACGATCAGAATCGGATGCCGGGTCGAGATCCGGTCGAGCTCGTAGCGAGTCGGGTGGCGGCGCTCGGCCAGAAGCTTATCGTCATAACCTTTGGCGACGATCGGCGTGCCTTCCGGAATCCGATGCTCCTTGATGTACGCTTGCATGACCGAGACGATGTCGATGATCGAGAACACATGGCCAAGCGGCGGCGGCGCCAGCAACGGCGGCTCCGGCCAGGGTTTGGAGTCGGCGGCGGGCGTCGTCTTGCCAAGGACGCCGAGGACGCCGAGGACGAACGTCTTGCCGGCGAGATCGACGACCTCCGTCGCTTCTCCCTTGAGCGGCATGACTGCGTCGTGCGAACCAACGGCGACGATCCGCCCACCGGCGACGGCGATGGCCTCGACGACGGGTTGGGCGGGATCCATCGTGATGATGACGCCGCCGGTGAAGATTTTATCGGCATAGGCCGTTTCGGCCGCATCCTCGCCGCGCGCTCCCGCCGCGGCGACCAGCAGGGCGGCCACCACACCGAGCACCGAACGCCATCGTATCACAGGCTCACCATCCTCCCGTTGCGTCAGCCGCCATGCAAACAGTAGCCGATTCTCCTTGGCTCGGATAGCAGCTGCGCGCGGCTGCCCTCGGCGCGCAGGGCGGGCTCCCTGCGTGGCTAGATCGGCTGCGGGCGCGCGGTGAATCCGGCGGCGTTCTCAAGAACGCCGGCGACCTTGAGCACCGTCGCTTCCTCGAACGGCCTGCCGATGATTTGCAAGCCGAGCGGCAAACGGCGCCGCGATAGGGCGGCGGGCACCGATATGGCGGGAAGACCGGCAAGGCTCGAGGGCACGGTGAACACGTCGTTGAGATACATGGTGATCGGATCGTCGGTCTTCTCGCCGACGGCAAACGCGTCCGAGGGCGCCGTCGGCGTGAGGATCGCATCGACGTCATTAAAGACCTTGCGGAAGTCGGCGGCGATGAGGCTCCGCACCTTTTGCGCCTTCAAATAGTAGGCATCGTAGTAGCCCGCCGAGAGAACATAGGTGCCGATCAGCACGCGGCGGCGAACTTCGGCGCCGAACCCTTCGCCACGGGTGTTGAGGTACATGTCGTCGAGGGTTTCTCCCGCGACACGCCGGCCATACCGCACGCCGTCGTAGCGGGCGAGGTTGGATGAGGCTTCGGCGGGCGCGATGATGTAGTAGGTGGCGAGAGCGTAGCGGGTATGCGGCAGCGAGACTTCCACCGTCGTGGCTCCCGCGGCCTCCAGCCAGGCAATGCCTTGCTGCCAGCAGGCATCGATCTCGGCGGCCATCCCCTCGATGCGATACTCGCGTGGGATGCCGATCTTCAGCCCACGGATGTCGCTGGTCAAGGCGGCGGCGAAATCGGGCACGGCCTCCGGGGCGGACGTGGAGTCCTTGACGTCGTGTCCAGCCATCGCGCCCAGCATGATCGCGGCATCCCGCACCGTACGCGTCATCGGTCCGGCCTGATCGAGGCTCGAGGCGAAGGCGACGATGCCCCAGCGCGAGCAGCGCCCGTACGTCGGCTTCAGTCCGACAATTCCGCAGAACGAGGCCGGCTGGCGGATCGAGCCTCCGGTGTCGGTGCCGGTCGCCGCGATCGCAAGACGCGCCGCCACCGCCGCCGCCGAGCCGCCGGACGAGCCACCCGGCACGAGGTCCTTGTCCTCGCGCGGCCCCCACGGATTTTTTACCGCGCCGAAGTAGCTGGTGGTGTTCGACGAGCCCATGGCGAACTCATCGAGGTTGGCCTTGCCCAACATGATCGCGCCGGCATCGAGCAGGTTCGCCGACACCGTGGATTCGTAAGGAGGAACAAAACAATCGAGGATACGCGATCCGGCCGTGGTCAACACGCCCTTCGTGCAGAACAGATCCTTCACGGCGATGGGAATGCCGTCCATCGCGCCGGCGGTCTCGCCGCGCCGACGCCGGCCGTCGGATGCCGCCGCATGCTCCAGCGCCAGCTCCGGCGTTTCGGTAATGAAGGCATTGAGATGACGGGCCGCGGCGATGGCTTCGAGATGGGCGCGCGTCAACTCCACGGCGGAGAAATCGCCGGCGTTAAGTCCATCGCGAGCTTCGACGATCGTCAGATCCGTCAGCGCCGCCATCACTCCACCACTTTCGGCACGACATAAAAACCTTCGACCGCCTCGGGCGCGTTGGCGAGGACCGCATCGCGGATGCCGCCGTCGGTGACGTCGTCGTCGCGCAGCTTGAGCGTCATGGCGGTCACGCTGGTCATCGGCTCCACATCGCTCGTGTCCAACTCCGCGAGCTGCTCCACCCACTGAATGATGCCGGATAGTTCTTTGGCAAGCGCATCCAGGTGTTCCTCGGCAACCCGGATACGGGCAAGCTGGGCGATTGTGCGGACGGTGTTCGTGTCCAAGGGCATGAGCGGGATGGCCTCCGAGGAGAAGAAATCGCGTGGCGGGCGCGGAAGGTAGCACCCGGATGGCGCATGCGCAACCCGACCACGCTGACCGAGGCCCGTCAGCCTCGACTTGTCGGACGCTTGCGCGCTAAGTGTCGCCACGGTCGCCGGCGCCAGCGCGCGCGGGTGTCGCGCAGGTCGTTTGGGGTCTTTACTTGAGCATTGTCAGCATCGCCGATTTGCGAAGACTCGTGGGGAAAGAACGCCGCCTGATCGGTCTGGATCTTGGCGGCAAGACCATAGGCGTTGCCGTCTCCGATGTCTCGTTGACGGTGGCGACTCCGTTGGAGACGATCCGCCGCACTCGCTTTGCCCGCGATGCCGAGCAGCTGCTTCGGCTGATCGCGGCCTATGAGGTCGGCGGCATCGTCATCGGGTTGCCTGTCAGCATGGACGGCGGCGAAGGGCCGCGCTGCCAGTCGGTGCGTCAGTTCGCCCGCAACCTCCTGGCTGTCATCGATTTGCCGATGGCGTTCTGGGACGAGCGGTTGTCGACGGTTGTGGTCGAGCGCATGCTGATCGGCGAAGCCGACATGAGCCGCAAGCGCCGAAGCCGCGTCATCGACAAGCTCGCCGCCGCCTATATCCTGCAAGGCGCGCTCGACGCGATCGGCCGGGCCGATCCCGGCGCCGCGCCATGACCGAGATCATCGCGGCGCTCGCGCCTGTGTTCGCGGTCATTCTGCTCGGCTTCGTCTTCAAGCGACAGCGTCTCGTTGCCGATGCCTTCTGGCAGCCGGCGGAGCGGGTGACGTTCTACGTGTTTTTTCCGGCGCTGCTCATCATCAGCGTTGCCCGGGCGGAACTGGCAGGCCCAGGCGTCGGGCCGATGCTGGCCGGCGTCATCGTCGCCATTCTCGCCGTCGTTGCCGGCTGTTTTGCGCTGCGCCGCATCCTCGATCTCGACGGTCCCGCCTTCACTTCGCTGATCCAAAGCAGCGTACGGCCGAATGTCTATGTGGCGTTGGCCGCCGCCGCGGCGCTCTACGGCAGCGCCGGGGTGGCGTTGATGAGCCTTTGCATCGCCGTCGTTGTTCCGAGCGTCAATTTGATCAGCGTCGTTGTCCTCGTCCGCTACGCCGCGCCGGCCCACAGCCCCGTGCGCTGGCGTCAGACCGTGGTTCCGGTTGTCACCAATCCCCTCATTCTTGCCTGTGCGGTGGGTTTGCTGCTCAACGTGACGGGTCTGCGCCTGCCGCCATTGCTTGGTCCCACGCTTGAAATCCTGGCGCGGGCGTCTTTGCCGATCGGATTGCTTGCGGTCGGCGCGGGACTTCGGTTCCAGGATTTGCGCGCAACGGGAGCGGCCGTGGCGGTCGCATCCACCCTTAAGCTTGCCGTGTTGCCCATTTTGACGCTGGTTGTCGGCTCGTCGCTCGGGGCCGAGGCGCCGGCGCGCGATGTCGCCGTTCTCGTGACATCGGTTCCGGTGTCGGCCTCCGCCTATGTCATGGCCCGTGAGATGGGCGGAGATTCCGCGGTCATGGCCAGCGCCATCACGGCGACGACGATTGTCGCGGTGGCCACGATGCCGCTCCTGCTGGCTGTCGTCTCCGTGTGGGGTGTGTAAGGCGGCGTTTTCTTGCGCCAGGGGAGTCAGCGCTTCTATAGTGCCGGCCATGATCGATGAGAGCGTTCCCGTCTTCCCCCACCGTCACCTGCTTGGCATCGAAGGGCTATCGCCGCTGGAGATCACGGCGTTGCTCGATCGCTCGGAGACATACGTCGCGCAGAACCGACGGGCCGACAAGAAGCAGACGTTGCTGCGCGGTCGAACCATTATCAACCTGTTCTTCGAAGCCTCGACGCGCACCCGCACGTCTTTTGAACTCGCCGGCAAGCGGCTTGGCGGCGACGTCATCAACATGGCCGTCTCGACCAGCTCCGTGCGCAAGGGAGAAACCGTTCTCGACACGGCGATGACCTTGAACGCCATGCATCCAGACGTTCTCGTTGTTCGCCATCCGGAATCGGGCGCGGTCAAGCTCCTATCGGAAAAAGTGAACTGCGCCGTTATCAACGCCGGCGACGGCAGCCATGAACATCCGACCCAGGCGCTGCTCGATGCGCTCACCATCCGTCACCGGCTTGGTCGTTTGGAGGGATTGGAAGTCGCCGTTTGCGGCGACATCGTCAACAGCCGCGTCGCCCGCTCCAATATCCACTTGCTGACGATCATGGGGGCGCGGGTCAGGTTGGTGGGGCCGCGCACGTTGATACCGGCGGAAGTCGAGCGTCTTGGAGTGCGCGTTTTTCACGACATGAACGCGGGACTCGAGGGTTGCGATATTGTCATGATGCTGCGCTTGCAGACCGAGCGGACGCGGAGCAATTATCTGCCGTCGATTCGCGAGTATTTTCATTTTTTCGGGCTTGATTACGAAAAACTGGCGCGGGCGAGCGCGAAGGCGCTCATCATGCATCCCGGTCCGATGAACCGCGGCGTCGAGATCGATTCGGTCGTCGCCGACGATTTCAGTCGAAGCGTCATTCACGAACAGGTTGAAATGGGAGTGGCGGTCCGCATGGCCTGCCTTGAAATCCTAAGCGCCAACCTCGGGGACAATGTCCTGCGAAACGTCTGATGGTTGCCTGATGACTTTCCACATCGACAAAACGGCGGGCCGGCTCGCCTTCGTTGGCGCCCGGCTGATCGATCCTGGCGCCGACCTCGACACTGTCGGCGATCTGTTGACCGATGGAGAGGCCATTGCCGACGTCGGCGCCAATTTGTTCGCGGGCGGCGCGCCGGACGGAGCCATCGTCATCGACTGCGATGGCCTTTGTCTCTGTCCCGGTCTCGTCGACATTCGGGTGCAGATGCGCGAGCCGGGGGAAGAGCACAAGGGCACGCTGGCCTCGACCGGCCGGGCGGCCACCGCCGGCGGCGTGACCACGATGGTCTGCTTGCCCAACACGATGCCGGTCATCGACGATATGTCGGTTGTCGAGTTCGTGGCGCGGCGCGCTCGCCTTCTGGGTCTGAGCAAGGTTTATTGCCACGGCGCCATTACGAAAGGGCTGGCCGGGCAGGAATTGGCCGAACTCGGGATGCTCGCCGAAGCAGGGGCGATTGCCTTCACCGACGGGGTCAAGGCCGTCGCCAATGCTCAGGTCATGCGTCAGGCGTTGAGCTATGCCGGTACGTTCGGCTTGCTCCTCGTCCAACATCCCGAAGAGCCGAGTCTTGCCGAGGACGGCGACATGAATGCCGGAGAACTCGCCACCCGGCTGGGCCTTACGGGAATCCCGCCGCAGGCGGAGGTGATCATGGTGGAACGGGACTTAAGGCTGGTCGAGCTGACCGGAAGCCGGCTCCATTTCGCTCATCTCTCGACAGCCGCCGCCGTGGATGCGGTGCGTCGCGCCAAGGCGCGCGGGTTGCGGGTTACTTGCGATACGGCTCCGCCGTATTTCGCTCTCAACGAGAACGCCATCGGCGACTATCGGACGTTCGCTAAGCTTTCGCCGCCGTTGCGGGCGGAGCGCGATCGGCTTGCGGTGATCGAGGGTTTGCAAGATGGCACCATCGATGCGATCGCTTCTGATCATGCGCCTCAGGACGAAGACGCAAAACGTCTTCCCTTCGGCCAAGCGGCTTTCGGCGGGATCGGCCTGGAAACCTTGCTCGCGGTGTCGCTCGACCTTTATCATAATAACCACCTGTCGCTGATCGATGTCATGCGTCTGCTCACCTGCAAGCCGGCCGGGTTGATGGGGTTGCCATCATCGGGACTGGCAAAAGGCGCGCCGGCCGATCTTGCATTGTTTGATCCGGATCGGCCTTGGCGTGTGCGCGAGCAGGAGTTGCACAGCAAGTCCAAGAACACCCCTTTCGATTACCGGCCGGTGCAGGGCCGGGTGATGATGACCGTCGTCGATGGGCGACGGGTATTCGCCTACGCCGGGTGACCAATGCTTGACGCCGCATCGGATCTTTCCGTGCTGCATGTTCTTCTCGCGAGCGCTGCCGGCTACCTGCTTGGATCAATCCCCTTTGGACTGCTGTTGACGCGGCTCGCCGGTCTTGGCGACATTCGCACGATTGGCTCTGGGAATATCGGCACAACCAACGTCCTGAGAACGGGGAGCAAGGGCCTCGCCGCCCTGACGTTGCTGTGCGATGCAGGCAAGGGCATCGCCGCCGTTCTGGTCGCCGCGTCGTGGGGGCAGGAGTACGCTCTGCTTGCCGGCTTGTTCTCCGTCATCGGCCACAATTTTCCCCTGTGGTTGAGGTTCCACGGTGGTAAAGGCGTCGCCACGACGCTCGGCGTTCTGCTGGCTCTGGCTTGGCCTGCGGGGCTGATCACACTCGCCACCTGGCTTGCGGTGGCGGTCATCTCGCGTTATTCATCGTTGGCGGCTCTGGCCGCCTTCGCCGTTGCCCCGGCGGCGATGTATGCGCTTGGCGGCGTGAATGAAGCGCTCATCGCGGTCGTGCTGGCCGCACTGGGATTTGCCCGGCACCATGCCAACATTCGCCGCTTGATCAAGGGTGAAGAGCCGCGAATCGGCAAGCGCTGATTCTGCGGCCACGCTTCAAAGTTGCGGCTTCCAGTTATCTTCCCTCATTTTTTTGCGGTTATTTACCTGTCCGGAGCGAGTCCGCGTACACCCCGCATATGGGGCTAAAGCAAAGTTTCGACTCTTAGAACATATAAAGAACATAAAAGAACTAACAGCGAACTATTACCGTTGCTGGTTGTAGTCTCGCTCATCATTGCTGCGCAGTTCCCGTAGAGCGGGATTTTGCGATGGTTCTTGGAGTTAGCATTTCCTCTCGCTTCGCTGCTGTTTGCGGCGAGTCTTCCTTTACCATCAGGCTCCAGTATGGCCCATTGACGCCCATGGAATCCCATGGTATCCCAATCAACGCAGGGTAGTGGAGTTTCGTTTTGGGGAGCGTGCTCAACCCTAGGGACGAAGCTTCGATAACTTCAAGGGGCCGGAATGCCTCCTCTGGTCGGATGTCACGTCAACAAAATCGACCGAAAGGGGCGTGTTTCCGTTCCAAAGCCGTTTCGTGACGCGCTGGGCGCAGGTGGGCCGGAGTTTGCGGGTATTTACGTCTATCCGTCCTTTACCGCGTCAGCCATCGAGGGGTGCGGCGAGGAATTCATGAACCGGGTGTCAGAAAGCATCAGTGAGCTGGACTTGTTTTCGGAAGAACAAGACGATCTCGCCTCCATCCTGCTGGGCAGCGCCCATGCTCTTCCCTTCGATCCCGAAGGCCGGGTGATCCTGCCGAGCGAGCTGGTGCGGCACGCGAATCTTGTCGGCGAGGCGGCATTCGTCGGGCGAGGCCAATCCTTCCAGATCTGGAACCCCGAGATTTACAGGGAGCGAAGCGCGCAAGCTTTCGAGAGAGCCCGAGTGCGCGGCGCCACGCTTAAACTCAAGCGGGTTTCCGAGGCATGACGACTGCCGAGCCCGCGCACATCCCCGTCATGCTCGCCGAAGTGCTGGAGTTTCTGTCTCCCCGCGCCGGCGCATCCTATGTCGATGCAACCTTCGGGGCAGGCGGCTACGCAAAAGCGATTCTCGAATCGGCCGCCTGCCGTGTGTTCGGCATCGACCGCGACCGCGCCGCCGTGGCGCGAGGCGCAGAGATCAGCCGTCATTATGGCGCCCGATTGCAGATCCTGCATGGCTCCTTTGGCAACATGGAGAACCTGCTGAACCAGGCCGGCGCTACGCGCGTCGACGGGGTCGCCTTCGATCTTGGCATGTCCTCGGCGCAACTGGACGCCGCCGAGCGCGGTTTTTCGTTCCGCTTCGATGGTCCTCTCGATATGCGCATGGACCGCGACCGGGGCGAGACCGCCGCCAATGTCGTCACCACGCTTCCCGAGGAACGCTTGGCCGATATCGTTTATCAGTATGGCGAGGAGCGGGCCGCCAGACGGATCGCGAGGCTCATCGTGCAGGCGCGCGGGCAAGCCCCAATCGAGCGCACGGAGCAGCTTGCCGAGCTTGTGCGCAGTGTCGTCCGCAAAAGCCCCGGCAACATCGATCCCGCGACGCGGACGTTTCAGGCTCTGCGTATTTATGTCAACGATGAAATCGGAGAACTCGACCGCGGTCTTCGCGCTGCCGAGAGGCTGCTCGCCGCCGGTGGCCGCCTGTGTGTGGTTTCCTACCATTCTCTGGAGGATCGGACGGCCAAGGCGTTTTTGCGCGCCCGAAGCGGAAGTTCGCCGCGGACATCTCGCTACCTTCCGGATGTCGCGGGAGCTGACGTTGCCGCTCCTCCGCCCAGCTTTCGTCTCTTGCATCGGGGGGCGGTACGCCCGTCCGCGGCAGAGGTGGCGGCAAATCCGCGCGCGAGGTCTGCTCGGCTGCGCGCCGCAGAACGAACCGCCGCGCCGCCTTGGCCTGGCGCACCATTAACCAGGAGGGCCGCATGACTCATTCTTCGTATTTCGTAAAGCACACGACATTGCTGTTCATCGTTCTGGCCGTCGGGCTCGCTCTCGTACTGTTCTCGATCAAGTACCAGGTTCAGGATCTCAAGGATGAACTGAGCGCGATTAATCGACAAATCGTCGCCGAGCAGCGCGCGCTCCACATTCTGCACGCGGAATGGAGCCATCTTACCGATCCAGAGCGGCTTATGGCTTTGGCCAGAAATCACCTCGATCTGAAGCCGCTGCTTCCAGAGCAGCTCGGTTCGTTTGCCGCGTTGCCGGCGATACCGGACGATCCGGGCGGCATCGGCGAGGGTGAACAGTACGCCGGACCCTTGGCCGCCGCTCCGTTCCTTGCCGACGATCCTTGGGCGGAGAGGATCCGGCGATGAGTTGCCCGTACAACAACGCAAGCAGCGCGCACGAGAGAATATTCAAGACAGTGCGCGCCCGCTTGCTGATGATTGGCGTCTTCTTTGGCTTGGCCTTCTGCGTTGTCGCAGGCCGCTTGGTCGGGCTCAGCATCGCCGATGGTGGGATGGCGAGCGTCGCCGACACCCATCCATCTTTCCATGTCGCCCGCGCCGATATCGTCGATCGCAATGGCGTTCTTCTGGCGACGAGTCTTCCGACCGCGTCGCTCTACGCCGACCCCAAGGACGTGCTCGATGCCAAGGACACCGTCGAGAAGCTTCGTCGTGTGTTTCCCGATCTTCCCGCAGCGACGTTGCTGTCGCGCCTGCAACAGGATGGACGGTTCATTTGGATTCGGCGCAATCTTACCCCGCGCGAGCAGTATGAAGTTAACCAGCTTGGGCTTCCAGGCCTCGACTTCATCGAGGAAGAACGGCGAGTCTATCCGCAAGGTCCGGTGGCCGCTCATGTCCTCGGCTTCGCCGACATCGACGGCAACGGTTTGGCGGGCATTGAGCGCGCGTTCGATCAGTCGCTGAGGGCCGGCGAGCCGGTGCGCCTGTCGATGGACATGCGGGTACAGACCATTCTTCGCCAGGAACTTGCCGCGGCGGTCAAAGAATTCAAAGGCATCGGCGGCGCTGGCGTGGTGCTGGACGTGCACACTGGCGAACTGCTCGCACTGGTTTCGTTGCCGGACTTCGATCCGAACAACCCAGGGGCGGCCAATGAAGACGCCCGGTTCAATCGCGTCACTCAGGGCGTTTACGAACCGGGCTCGACCCTCAAGTTGTTCACGGCCGCAATGGCGCTTGACAGTGGAACGACCACGCTCAACGGCGGCTACGACGCCAGCAAGCCGATTCGCGTGGCGCGTCACACGATTCGCGACTACCGGCCGAAAAACCGTTGGCTCAGCGTTCCGGAAATCCTTGTTCACTCGTCGAATATCGGAGCAGCCGAGATGGCGCTTGACGTCGGCGGGCAACTGCAGCGCATGTACCTTGAGCAATTCGGGTTGCTCGCACCTGCCGCGATCGAGTTGCCGGAAGTGGGAGCGCCGTTGGCTCCAACGCCAATGCAATGGCGCGATGTTCACACGATGACAATCGGTTTCGGTCATGGAATCGCGGTCAGTCCTTTGCAACTCGCCTCGGGCGTCGCGGCGGTTGTCAATTCCGGACTGTTCCGTCGGCCGACCGTAATCCGCCGGGACCGTCCGGTCGAAGAGGGTCGTCGCGTGATTTCCGCGGAAACATCGCGGACTGTGTGCGCCTTGATGCGCTTGATCGTGCTCTCGGGGACCGGTCGGAACGCCGACGTTCCAGGGCTGCGCATCGGCGGCAAGACGGGAACGGCGGAGAAGAACGTCGGTGGACGCTACAATCGGAACGCACGGATTTCATCGTTCATTGCCGCGTTTCCCATCGACGCGCCGCGCTACGTCGTGCTGGCGATGATCGACGAACCGCAAGGCAATGCCAGCACCCACAATTACGCCACCGGCGGTTGGGTTGCCGCTCCGGTGATCCGCCGCGTCTCCGAGCGCATCGCGCCGATCCTTGGCGTCGAGCCGGTGCTACCAAGCGGGGATGACGCGCCGATGAATGTGCAGGATCCGGGAATGTTGCTCCCTGTCGCCATGAAGCAGGCGATGGCCGAGGCGCGGGGGCGAAGGCTTGCTGCTAACTGAGCTCTTGAAGGGATCCAGCTTCCAGGTGGCTTTGGCGTCGGAGATTGCCCATTCGGACATTGTCGGACTGACCAGCGATTCGCGCCGAGTCGAAGCTGGTTACCTCTTTGCTGCGTTGCCGGGCAGTCGGGCGGATGGCCGCGCTTACATCGGCGACGCCATCCGCCGGGGAGCCGCGGCGATCTTAGCGCCATCCGGAACGCGGTTGCCGGAGGCCGTCGATCAGGTTCGGCCTCTTGCTCTCATAATCGATGACAACCCGCGCCGCGGCTTTGCCTTGATGGCGGCGCGGTTCTTCGGGCGGCAGCCGGCGACGATCGCGGCGGTCACCGGCACGAACGGCAAAACTTCGGTTGTCAATTTCTTGCGTCAGATCTGGACCACGCTTGGCCTGCGGGCGGCCAGCATCGGCACCCTCGGCATCAGCGCGCCCGAGATCGATATCGCCGCCAGCTTGACGACTCCCGATCCAGTTGCCCTTCACCACGCCTTGGCGCAACTGGCCGACGCCGAGGTTCCTTACTTGGCGCTGGAGGCGTCAAGCCACGGGCTGGAACAGCACCGTCTCGACGGGGTGCGGATCACCGCAGCGGCGTTCACCAATCTCTCGCGCGACCATCTCGATTATCATCAATCGATGGAGGCGTATTTCGCCGCCAAGCGCCGGTTGATAGCGGAACTTCTCGCCGATGGGGGAACGGCGGTTCTAAACGCTGACGTCGCCGAGTTCGTGCCCCTTGCCGAGGCGATCTCCGGGCGCGATGTGCGCTTCATGACCTTCGGTCGGCACGGTGGCGATATTCGCCTCGATGCGGCGGAGGCGCTTGGGCACGGCCAGCGGCTGAAGATCACCATCGGCAGCCGCGTGCATCGAATCGTCGTTCCGCTTGTTGGCGCGTTCCAGATTAGCAACGCCTTGTGCGCCGTCGCTCTCGCGATCGCCACGGGCGCCGATCCGGCCGCAGCCGTCATGGCCCTGGCGTCGCTCGAAGGCGTTCGAGGGCGAGTTGAGAAGGCCGGCCAGCGCCGTAACGGCGCTACCGTCTACGTCGACTACGCCCACACCCCGGATGCTCTGCATGCGGTGCTGACAGCGCTGCGGCCTCACGTCGGCAACCGGCTCGTCGTCGTCTTTGGTTGTGGCGGCGACCGCGATCGCGGCAAGCGTCGCGAGATGGGCCGCGTCGCCGCCAGCCTCGCCGATCAGGCGATCGTTACCGACGACAACCCGCGTAGTGAAGATGCGGCCGCGATTCGCCGGCAAATTCTCGAAGGCTGCCCCACGGCCCTGGAAATCGGCGACCGACGGGATGCCATCCACTGCGCCGTGACGGCCCTTTCCACGGGCGACGTCCTCGTCGTCGCCGGAAAGGGTCATGAGACTGGCCAGATCGTTGGTGATGCCGTCGTTGCCTTCGACGATGTCGAGGCGGTGCGTGCTGCGATCGCCGAGGCCGACGGATGAACCTCGCCATTCCCCCACTGTGGAACTCGGACGAAGCCGCGCGCGCCACCCGCGGCCGCGTCGGAACCCCCTGGACCGCCTCGGGCGTCTCGATCGACAGCCGAAGGCTCTGCCCGGGCGACCTTTTCGTCGCTTTGGCGGGACCTACGTTCGATGCTCACGCGTTCGTGGCGAACGCCTTTGACAAGGGCGCCGCGGCGGCGGTGGTGTCGCGTCTGCCAGAGCGGGTCGCGGCCGATGCTCCTCTCCTCGTCGTTAACGATACCCTGCAAGCGTTGATCGACCTTGGCGTCGCCGCCCGCGGCCGCAGCCAAGCGCGGGTGATTGGCGTGACGGGCAGCGTCGGCAAAACGAGCGTTAAGGAAGCGTTGAATCTGGTGCTTTCGGCGCAAGCGGACACCGTCGCCAGCGAGGGCAACCTCAACAACCATTGGGGGCTTCCACTCAGCCTGGCCCGGGTGCCGCGGGATGCAAAATTCGCGATCGTTGAAATGGGAATGAACCATGCGGGAGAAATCGCGCCGCTTTCGCGGATGGCGGCTCCGGACGTGGCCGTGGTGACCACTGTCGAGGCTGTGCACAAGGCCTTTTTCACTTCGGTGGAAGCGATCGCCGACGCCAAGGCCGAGATCTTTTGCGGTATGCGCTCAGCCGGAATCGCCATCCTCAACCGGGACAACCCGCACTTCGCTCGCCTTGCCGGCGCCGCGCGCGCCGCCGGCGTCGATCGGGTCATGACCTTCGGTCGCCACGCCGACGCCGATGTCCGGTTCGTGAGCGTCGAGGCGGGTTCCAAAGGATCCCGTGTGCAGGCGGCATGGGAGAGCAGGACACTCGATTATCATCTCTCAATACCGGGAAATCACTGGATCATGAATTCACTTTGCGTGCTCGCCACCGTCGCCGCGACGGGCGCGGACGTTCCCTGTGCGGCGGCGATGCTCCAACGGTTTGCGCCACCCAAGGGCCGTGGCCGAAGCCACCTCATCCGCATGGCGGGCGGCGTGTTGCATCTGATCGACGACAGCTACAACGCAAGCCCGGTTTCGATGGCCGCCGCGATAGAGGTGCTTGGCCACGCCACGCCCGGATGTGGCGGGCGTCGCATCGCCGTGTTCGGCGACATGCTCGAACTCGGCCAAGATAGCGCCGCGCTGCATGCGGGACTGGCGGAGCCGCTCCGCCGGCATGACATCGACCTCGTTTTCACCGCCGGCCCATTGATGGCGCACCTGTTCTCGGCTTTGCCCGCCGCCATGCAAGGCGGTCATGCTCCGGATTCAGCCGCGCTGGCGCCTGCCGTCGCTGCCGCAGTACGGCCGGGCGATGTTGTGACCGTCAAGGGTTCGGCCGGTAGCCGGATGAGCGTTGTCGTGCACGCCTTGATGGCTCTCGAAGCCGCCGCCGTGGCGGCTGGCGAGCGCTAGCGCGATGCTGTACCTGCTTTTGTTTCCGCTCGCCGACGAGTTTGCGGTGCTGAACGTCATTCGCTACCTCACGTTCCGCACCGGCGGCGCCGTCCTGACCGCGCTCGTCATCAGCTTTGTTTTCGGGCCGGCGTTCATTCGCATGCTGAGCGCGCGGCAGAACGGCGGTCAGCCGATCCGCGAGGATGGGCCGGAGAATCACCTGCTCACCAAGCGCGGGACTCCGACCATGGGCGGTTTCCTGATCTTGATGGCGCTGTCGCTGTCGACACTGCTGTGGGCGGACCTCTCCAACGGATTTGTCTGGGTGGCGCTGCTCGTCACCATCGGCTACGGCACGATCGGGTTCCTCGACGATTACCGCAAGGTCGTGCTGAGGAACAGCCGTGGGTTGCCCGGACGGACCAAGCTCCTTTTGCAGGTGGCGATCGCGCTGATCGCGGCGGCGTGGATCACAATGCTGACCCAGGATTCGCTGCGGCTGATGCTGGCGGTGCCGTTTTTCAAGGATGTCTTGATCGACCTGGGCTGGGGCTTTTTCGTCTTGGCGGCCTTGGTCATGGTGGGCACCTCCAATGCCGTCAACCTCACCGACGGGCTCGATGGGCTGGCGATCGTGCCGATGATGATCGCGGCCGGTGTCTTTGCCTTGATCGCCTATCTTGTCGGCAACGCGATCTTCGCCAACTATCTTCAGCTTCATTTCATTCGCGGCTCGGGCGAACTGACGGTTTTCTGCGGTGCATTGATTGGCTCGGGTCTGGGCTTCCTCTGGTTCAACGCGCCTCCCGCCCGCGTCTTCATGGGCGATACCGGCTCCCTCTCGCTCGGCGGCGCGCTTGGCGCGGTCAGCGTCATCACCAAGCACGAGATCGTCCTCGTCATTGTCGGCGGCCTGTTCGTGCTCGAAACCGTCTCGGTCATCGTCCAGGTCCTCTCGTTCAAGCTCACCGGCAAGCGGGTGTTCCGGATGGCGCCGCTGCACCACCACTTCGAAAAGAAGGGCTGGGCCGAGCCGACCATCGTAATCCGGTTTTGGATCATTGCGTCGATCCTCGCCCTCGCCGGTCTCTCGACGCTCAAGCTGCGGTAAGGACGGCGATGATGATTGACCTCAGCCTGATGCCTGACGAGATCTATGCCGTTTTGGGCCTTGGCCGCAGCGGCCGCGCCACCGCCAGAGCGCTGCTTGCCGGCGGCAAGCAGGTATGGGCGTGGGACGACGACCCGGCGGCGCGCGACGAGGCGGTTCGCCAAGGGATTCCCGTCGTCGATCTGCACCGCCACGACCTGACCGGCCTTCGCCTCCTGGTGCTCAGCCCGGGAATTCCGCATACCTATCCGCAGCCGCATCCGGTTGTCGCCCGGTCGCGGGAGCAGGGGTGCGCAGTCCTCGGCGATATCGAACTGCTCATTCGGAGCCAGAGCGAAGCAAAAATCGTCGGCGTTACCGGCACAAACGGCAAATCGACGACCACCGCGCTGATGGGCCATATTCTGAAGGCGGCCGGCCTCGCCGTCGAAATCGGCGGCAACATCGGCGTGCCGGCGCTGGAGATGCCGCCACTTGGTCGCGGCGGCATCTATGTGCTTGAGCTTTCCTCGTATCAGCTGGAACTGACTCCTTCTTTGGCGTGCCGTGTCGCGGTATTGCTGAACATCAGCGACGATCATCTTGCCCGTCATGGCGGTCTTGAGGGCTACATCAGGGCAAAGCGGCGTATCTTTGACGGCCAGCCGTCGAACGGCGCCGCGATCATCGGCGTCGATGACCCGATCAGCCGCGCCATTGCCGCGGAAATGCTGAAGCGGCCCGGGCCGACCGTGATCCCCATCTCCGGATGCAGGCAAACGACGGAAGGAATCTTCGCCGATCAAGGCGTTCTGTATGAGACGATGGCGGGAGGCGCGATCCGCCAGGTGCTCGATCTTAAGGGCGCGGCGGCGCTGCCGGGTGAGCACAACTGGCAAAACGCCGCCGCCGCGTTCGCCGCCGTCCGGGCGCTCGGCGTCGCGGCCGAAGTCGCGGCGAGCGCCATCAACAGCTTTTCCGGCTTGCCGCATCGTCAGGAGATTGTCAGTCGCGTCGGCGGAGTCGCCTACATCAATGACAGCAAGGCGACCAATGCCGAGGCGGCGGCCCGTGCCCTGGCTTGCTACGACAAGATCTACTGGATTGCCGGGGGACGGCCGAAGGAAGGAGGGCTCGCCTCCGTCGCTCCGTATCTCGGGCGCGTGCGGCACGCCTTTTTGATTGGCGAGGCGGCGCAAGCTTTTGCGCAAGAGCTGGACGGCAAGGTGCCGGTGACCATCTCCGGCGATCTGGAACACGCCGTTGCGGCGGCGCGCCTTCGCGCCGAGCAAAATGGTGGGCGTGATTCTAACGCGCGGAACGGCGGGCAACCTGTCGTACTGCTGTCGCCGGCTTGCGCGTCGTTCGATCAGTTCGCCAACTTCGAGGCCCGGGGCGACGCGTTTCGGGCGCTGGTGGGGAGTATGGCCTGATGACGAGCCTGACCCGTACCGATACCAGCTTGATCAGCCGATGGTGGTGGACGGTCGATCGCTGGTCGCTCGCTGCCGTGGGGATCATCATTCTGATCGGAGTGGTGCTGACGATGGCGGCATCGCCCGCCGTGGCCGAGCGCATTGGCCTCGATGCCTTCCACTTTGCCCGTCGCCAGTTCGCCTACATTCCCCTGGCGGTCATTGTGATGATGCTGGCCTCGTTGCTCTCGCCAACGGGGGTCAAACGCGTTGCCCTCTTTATGTTCGTCTGTGCGCTGACGCTTACAATCGCAACCCTGTTCATCGGCGCGGAGGTCAAAGGTGCGACGCGGTGGCTGTATATTGGCGGATTGTCGCTGCAGCCCTCGGAATTCCTCAAACCGGCGTTTGCGGTAGTCTCGGCTTGGTTGATCAGCCTCAATCGCCTGGACTCGCGATTTCCCGGCTACATTCTCGCCACGGCGCTGTTGGGTGTGTGCGTCATTGTGCTTCTCCGGCAGCCGGATGTCGGCATGACCCTGATGGTGAGCGGAGTCTTTTTTGTCCAGCTGTTCCTGATCGGACTCCCTTTCATTGTCGTGTTTGTGTTCTTGGGCGTGTTCGCGGGCGGCGCCGTTGGCGCCTACTTCATGTACGGCCATGTCCGCGAGCGCGTCGACAACTTCCTCGATCCCGCCAGCGGCGAGGGCTATCAGATTAGCCGGGCGCTGGAAGCCTTCCAAGCCGGCGGTCTCTTTGGCCGAGGGCCGGGCGAAGGCCGGGTCAAGCAGATACTCCCCGATGCGCATTCCGATTTCATTCTGGCCGTCGCCGGTGAGGAGTTCGGCGTTCTTCTCTGTCTTCTGGTCATTGCGTTGTTCGCTTTCGTCGTCCTGCGCGGCTTCTCGCGAACCCTGAAGGACGGCGACCTGTTCATCGTTCTCGCCGGGGCCGGGCTGCTCGCCCAGTTCGGGATGCAAGCGCTGATCAACATGGCGTCGTCGATGCACATCATTCCCCCCAAGGGGATCACCCTTCCGTTCATCTCCTACGGCGGCTCCTCCACGATTGCCTTGGCGTGGGCGATCGGCATCGTGTTGGCGCTGACCCGCGAGAGACCACAGGGAGGACGGTTGCCATGACCGCGCCCTTGGTTGTGCTCGCGGCCGGCGGCACCGGCGGTCACATGTTCCCCGCCGAGGCGCTTGCGGCGGCTTTGCAGGCGCGCGATGTGCGTCTTGCGCTGATCACTGATCGGCGCGGCGATGCCTTCGGCGGCGCTCTCGCCGGCCTGGAGCGCTATCACGTTCGCTCGGGCGGTATTGCCGGAAGAGGATTGTCCGGGCGTCTGCTCAGCATGCGCGAACTCGCCTTCGGGGTGATAGAGGCGCGCGTCCTGATGCGCCGTCTGGCGCCCAGGCTCGCCGTCGGCTTCGGCGGGTATGCTTCGGCGCCGACCATGGTGGCGGCGAGCTTCGCGCCATGCCGGACGTTGATTCATGAACAGAACGCCATTCTCGGCCGCGCCAACCGCCTGCTCGCTTCTCGGGTGGACCGCATTGCGACGTCGTTCGCCTTTGTCAGACGGATTCCAGCCAAGGCAGCGGGCAAGACCGTGCACACCGGAATGCCGATCCGTCCCGCCTTTCTTGCCGCTCGGGAGCGCGATTATCCAACGCATGATCCGTCGACAGGATTCAATGTGTTCGTCCTTGGCGGAAGCCAGGGAGCCCGGGTTTTCAGCGATGTCATCCCGGATGCGGTCGCTTTGTTGGCGCCAACCGTGCGAAACGTCTTGCGGATTCGCCAGCAGTGCCGGCCTGAGGACCTCGATCGGGTGCGCGCCGCCTATCGGGCGATCGGGGTTGAAGCGGAACTTGCCACTTTTTTTGCCGACGTTCCCGAGCGGCTGGCGGCGGCTCATCTTGTCATTGCCCGTTCCGGGGCTTCCACCGTGGCTGAAGTGACGGGCGTTGGCCGTCCGTCAATTCTGGTTCCCTATCCGTTTGCAACGGACGATCACCAAACCGCCAACGCCTGTGAGCTTGATCGTCTGGGGGGCGCCTGGATGATTCCGCAAGGCGAAATTCAGGCCGCTAGGCTTGCCGCGCAACTCGAGGCTCTGTGGCGGTCGCCGGAAACGCTCGCCGCCGCCGCCGGGCGCGCGCGGGCGGCCGGGCAGGCGGACGCGACGGAAAAGCTGGCGGAACTTGTCTGCGCGATGCTGACTGCCGAGAGCAGCGGGAGCGCCAGCGAGACGCAAGGCGAGACAGGAAGGAAGGCTGCATGAACGCGCTACCGCTGACCATTGGAACCCTTCATTTTGTCGGCATCGGCGGGATCGGCATGAGCGGCATTGCCGAGCTGTTGCACAACTTGGGTTATTCCGTGCAGGGTTCCGATATGGCGGAGAACAACAACACGCGCCGCCTGCGGGCCATGGGCGTGCCCGTCGTTATCGGCCATGACGAAGCCAATCTCGGCGATGCCCAAGTGGTCGTGATTTCCTCGGCGGTGAAGCGCGATAATCCAGAGGTCATCGCGGCGCGAGCGCGGCTGCTGCCGGTGGTTCGTCGCGCCGAGATGCTGGCCGAACTGATGCGGCTGAAGTGGTCGATCGCCGTCGGCGGCACCCATGGCAAGACCACCACGACGTCGCTGGTGGCGGCTCTTCTCGACGCGGCGCGGCTCGATCCTACCGTCGTCATTGGCGGCATCATCAACGCGTGGGGCTCGAACGCCCGTCTCGGCAGCGGCGATTGGATGGTCGCCGAGGCCGACGAATCGGATGGCACGTTCCTCAAGCTGCCGGCGACGATCGCTATCGTCACCAACATCGACCCCGAGCACCTCGACCACTACGGCAGCTTCGATGCGCTGCGCGAAGCCTTCGTCGCCTTTGTCTCCAACATTCCGTTTTACGGCGTCGCCGCTTTGTGCGTCGACCATCCTGAAGTCCAGGCGCTCATTCCCAAGGTGCTGGACCGCCGGGTGCTGACGTATGGTTTCAGCCCGCAGGCCGACGTGCGCGGCGTGAACCTCGAAACCGAAGCGAGAGGCGTGCGTTTTGACGCGGTTCTGACCGACCGCAAAACGAGCGCATCGCGGACCGTCGCCGATCTCTTTCTGCCCATGTTCGGTCGGCACAACGTTCAAAATGCCCTTGCCGTGGTCGGCATTGCTCACGAGCTCAAGATCGCGGACGAGGTGCTGCGCGGCTCATTGGCTCGGTTCGAAGGCGTCAATCGGCGTTTCACCAAGACGGGCGAGGTCGACGGCATCGCCATTGTCGACGATTACGGCCATCATCCCGTGGAGATCGCCGCCGTGTTGGCTGCTGCGCGATCGGTCAGTCAGGGCCGCGTCATCGCGGTGGTCCAGCCACACCGTTACTCCCGCCTCCATAATCTGTTCGAGGAATTTTGCACGTGCTTCAATGACGCCGATGCGGTCGTCGTCGCCGATGTCTACGCCGCCGGCGAGGATCCCATCGAAGGCGCCAGCCGCGATGCGCTGGTTGACGGTCTGCGCGCCCGTGGCCATCGCATGCCGATCCCGTTGACGGCGCCCGAGCGCCTGGCGGAGACGGTCGACCAGTTGGCGGAGCCCGGCGATATCGTCGTTTGCCTCGGCGCCGGCAGCATTAGCGGCTGGGCGCACCGCCTTCCCGTAGAACTCGCCCGGATCCGCTTCAGCGGGTTGCCAAAAGCCGCGAAAGCAGGGACGTGATGACGGCGCCGAAGGCAGAAGCCTTGATCGATCGGCTGCCCCGCGTGCGGGGGCGATATCGGGAGAACGCGCCGCTCGCCCCCATCTCCTGGTTCCGCGTCGGCGGACCCGCTGAAGTGCTGTTTCGGCCGGCCGACGCCGAGGACCTTTCTCATTTTCTGGCGGCGCGACCGGCGGACGTGCCGATCACGGTGCTGGGCGTGGCGTCCAATGTTCTTATCCGGGACGGCGGCGTGCCTGGAGTCGTCGTCCGCCTTGGCCGTGAGTTTGCCGATATCGCCGTTGACGGAACGGAAATTCATGCCGGCGCCGCCGCGATGGATGGCAATGTCGCTCGCCTCGCCTGCGCCGCCGGCATTGCCGGTCTTGAGTTCCTCAGCGGCGTGCCCGGCACGATCGGCGGCGCGTTACGGATGAACGCGGGCGCTTTCGGCGGCGAAATGAAGGATATTGTGGCGACCGCCGAGGCGCTCGATGCATGCGGCCGCCGTCACTGCTTGAGCGGAGCCGATCTTGGCTTCGCCTATCGCACCTCCCGCGCGCCGCGGGATTGGGTGTTCATCGCTGCGCGGCTGCGCGGCTATCGCGGCGAGGTCGGCGCGATCCGCCGCCGCATGGACGAAATCCGCCACCGGCGCGAACAAACCCAGCCGGGGCGCGTGCGCACCGGCGGCAGCACCTTTACCAATCCATCCGGCCGCAAGGCCTGGGAACTGATCGACGCCGCCGGTTGCCGCGGGCTTGTCCAGGGTGGCGCAAAGGTTTCCGAAAAACACTGCAACTTTCTGATCAACTCCGGTTCAGCCACGGCGGCCGATCTGGAGGCGCTCGGGGAGGAGGTGCGACGGCGGGTGTTCGAGACCTCCGGTGTCATGCTCCATTGGGAAATTCAGCGCCTTGGGGTTGCGGTGCCCGATTGCCGGCCCGAGTGCAAGCTTGTGGAGGTGGCGCCTTGACCGCGCGCGTCGCCGTCTTGATGGGCGGCTGGTCGGCCGAACGCGACGTCTCTTTGGTCAGTGGCGCCGCTGTCTGCGCGGCTCTCGAGAAGGCGGGGTACGCCGTTTCGGCGATCGACATCCAAAGGGATGTCGGCAGGTTGCTCTGGCAGCTGTCGCCACGCCCGGATGTCGTGTTCAACGCGCTGCATGGCCGCTACGGTGAAGACGGCTGCATTCAAGGCCTGCTCAACATCCTGGGGATTCCCTACACTCATTCCGGCGTGCTGGCATCCGCGCTGGCGATGGACAAGCCGATGGCCAAACGCCTGTTCGGCGAGGCGGGCATTGCCGTGGCGGAACACCGGATCGTTGATCGCGACGCGCTGGCGGCGGGCGGCGCGATGGCGCCGCCCTATGTCGTCAAGCCGCTGAATGAAGGCTCGAGCGTCGGCGTCTGCATCGTCCGGGAGGAACACGAAAATCCGGCCGCGCACGGCGCCGGGGCGTGGCCTTATCAAGGCGCGGTCATGGTCGAGAGGTTTATCGCCGGGCGCGAACTGACGGTCGCGGTCATGGGCGATCGGGCGCTTGCGGTTACGGAAATCACCACCGCGCGGCAGTTCTACGATTATGATGCGAAGTACGCTCCCGGCGGCTCGCGTCACGTCATTCCTGCCGAAATCGATTCTTCTCTGTACGCGGAGTGCTTGCGGTTGGCCGAACTGGCGCATCGGACGCTCGGCTGCCGGGGCGTCTCGAGGGCGGATTTCCGTTACGACGGAACCGCGCTCTACATCCTCGAGGTCAACACGCAGCCCGGCATGACCGCGACTTCGCTTGTTCCTGAACAGGCGGCCTACAAGGGCATCTCCTTCTCGAATTTGGTGAAATGGATGGTGGAGAACGCGGCGTGCGATTCCTGAGACTGAAAAGGGGTGATGCGCCAGCACGGCGGGGCCAGCGTCGGCGGAGAGTCGTGCCTTGGTGGCGTACCCGGAGTGCCGTTACTGGCGGTTGCGTCCTTGCCGCATGTGCGATCGTCGGATCTGTCTGGTGGGCCTGGACGGCGCAAGTGCCGCACCGTCTCGCACGGCAATCCATTGCCGCGGTCGTCGCAGGCACCGCCGACTTCGGACTGATCGTCAATGAAGTTTTCGTCATTGGCCGCCGTGAGACGCCGCGCGAACATGTGCTCGAAGCCCTCGGCGCGGAACGCGGCAGCGCCATTCTCGGACTCGATCTCGCAGCCGCGCGTGGCCGTCTGCTCGCCCTTCCCTGGGTTGCCGAGGCATCCGTCGAGCGGCTGCTGCCGGACATGATCGTCGTCCGCATCACCGAGCGCCGCCCGCTGGCGCTATGGCAAAGCCGCGGTCAGTTCGCGCTGATCGACACCGAAGGAGCGGTGATTCAGCGCAGCAACCTCGATCGTTTCGCCAATCTTCTGGTCGTCGTCGGCGACGACGCGCCGAGGGAAGTCGAAGGTTTGATCGCTATTCTCGATCGGCAGCCCATGCTGCGTGATCAAGTCAAGGCGGCCGTTCGCGTCGGCGGCCGTCGCTGGAACATCCGCCTTGCCAATGGCATCGACATCCACCTCCCCGAGGAGAATCCGGATGATGCCTGGGCGCGCCTGGCTGAATACGAGCGCGCCCATCGGGTTCTGAACCGGGACATTCAGGTCCTTGATCTGCGCTTTGCGGATCAGGTCATCGTGCGTCGCAACAGCCGGCCGGAGGAACAGGCAACCAAGAAAGGGCGTGAAACATGAACAGGGAGCGAGGCAACGCAAAGGGACTCCCCAACGGGAGCGGCAATGGCAAGAGCAATGGCAACGGCAATGGCGCCGGCATGAGCAGGAAGGGCAAGAAAAACGCGGTTCGCAGCGGTCTTGTCGCCGCCCTCGATGTCGGAACGACCAAGATTTCATGCCTGATCGCGCGCCCGGATGGCAATGGCGATGTGGAGATCGTCGGCGTTGGCCATCAGGCGTCGCATGGCGTCCGCCGCGGCACGATCGTCGATCTCGAAGCCGCCGAGGCATCGATCCGCGCCACGGTTGAAGCGGCGGAGCGGATGACCGGCGAGAACATTCGCCATGTCTTCGTCAACGTCTCGGCGGGGTCTCCGCACTCATTGATGACAGCGCATGAGATTTCGACGGTAGGTCATGAGATTGGCGACAACGATCTTCGCCGGGTGCTCGACCATGCCGCCTTCATGGGGCAGATTCCCCATGACCACGAGATCATTCACGTCATTCCCATTGGCTACAGCGTTGACGGCACCCGAGGCATTTTCGACCCGCGCGGCATGTTCGGCCAGAAACTGGGCGTCAACCTGCATGTCATCAGCGCCGCCAGCGGCCCCGTTCGCAACCTCGCAACCTGCATCAGCCGCTGCCATCTGGACATCGCCGAAAAGGTCGTCTCTCCTTACGCGGCGGCGCTCGGCTGCCTTGTCGATGACGAAATCGCTCTCGGCGTCACCGTGATTGACATGGGCGGCGGCACTACGTCGATCGCCGTATTTTTCGATGGCGAATTGATCCACACCGACAGCATTCCCGCCGGCGGTGTCCAGGTCACCAACGATATAGCGCGCGGCCTCTCGACACCGCTCGCTCCGGCGGAGCGCATCAAGACGCTGTTCGGCAGTTGCATGCCGTCGCCGTCCGATGATCGTCAGCTCATCGAGGTGCCGCCGATGGGAGTGGAAGGAACGGCCGACACAGGGCATGTGCCGCGCTCGATGCTGGTCAACATCATCCGGCCGCGGATGGAGGAAATTTTCGAGATTGTTCGTGCTCGCCTTGAGGATGCGGGTTTCGACAAGGTAGCCGGTCGTCGCGTCGTGCTGACCGGTGGAGCCAGCCAGTTGCCGGGTGCTCCGGACCTCGCTGGCATGATTCTGGATAAGCGGGTGCGGATGGGTCGTCCGCGCCCGATGACGGGCCTTCCCGACGCGTTGGCAGGACCTTCTTCTGCCGTCGCAATCGGACTGTTGCGTTATGCCGCCGAGCACGCCGCGGAAAGCCTCAATGGCACCTACCGGCCTGCGGAGGAACCTGCCGGCCGTTTTGGCCGCCTCGGCCAGTGGCTGAGGGAAAACTTCTAAAAAAAGTCGATCAACTGTTTCATGAACGGAGGCTGCCATGACGATCAAACTCAGCATTCCCACTGAGGATCCGGGTCCGGACCTCAAGCCGCGCATCACCGTCATCGGTGTCGGGGGTGCGGGAGGCAACGCCGTCAACAATATGATCCGCGCGCAACTGGAGGGAGTCGAGTTCGTCGTCGCCAACACGGACGCCCAGGCTCTGTCGCATTCGCGGGCGCAGCGGCGCGTTCAGCTTGGCGTGACGATCACCCAGGGTCTGGGCGCCGGATCGCGCCCCGATGTCGGCCGCATCGCCGCGGAGGAGGCCATCGAGCAACTGATGGAGGAGATCCGCGGCTCCAACATGGCATTCATCGCCGCGGGAATGGGTGGCGGTACCGGAACCGGCGCGGCTCCCGTCATTGCCAGAGCGGCCCGCGAGCAGGGGATACTGACCGTGGGAGTGGTGACCAAGCCGTTTCACTTCGAGGGCAGTCATCGCATGAAGGTCGCCGACGCCGGCATTGAAGAACTGGAGCAGTTTGTCGATACGCTGATCATCATCCCCAATCAGAATCTGTTCCGCGTCGCCAACGAGCGCACCACCTTCGCCGACGCCTTCAAGATGGCCGATGACGTGCTGCACTCGGGAGTGCGCGGCGTCACGGACCTCATGATCATGCCCGGACTGATCAATCTCGATTTCGCCGACATCCGGGCCGTCATGAGCGAGATGGGCAAGGCGATGATGGGGACGGGCGAGGCGGAAGGCGATCGCCGCGCTTTGCAAGCGGCAGAGGCCGCGATTTCCAATCCGTTGCTCGACGACATGTCGATGAAGGGCGCCCGCGGCGTTCTGATCAACGTCACCGGCGGACCGGACATGACCTTGTTCGAGGTGGATGAAGCCGCCAACCGGGTTCGCTCGGAAGTGGATTCCGATGCCTTCATTATCTTCGGCTCGACATTTGACGAGACATTGGAAGGACGGATGCGGGTCTCGGTGGTGGCGACAGGAATGAACACGGCCGCGGCGGCGCGGCCCGCGCCCGTCGTGCTCAACCTGACCGACGCCATTGGGAGCGAGCAGCCCGCAGCGGCAGGCGCTTCAGTGCGGCCGGCGAGCGTGGCGGGCTCTATTACGCCGGCGGCGACGCCGCTCGCGGCTTTTGCGGGTGGCGCTGCGCGGGCCGCCGATGCCGATGAGACGGAGGCGCTGCCGGTCGCCGCTCGCGTTGCCGAGGCTGCTGCTGAAGAAGCGGAAGCGGAAGAAGCCGGCGACGTCTTCATCCCGCCCGCGCCGATCGGGCGGGCGACGGCCGATCGTCCGCGCGAGCCGGTTGCGCCGGTCAACGCGGCGCGCGGCGAGGCAGTCAACACCGGGGCCATTCCACGGGTTGCGAATCTCTTTGCGCGCGTCACCGGCGGCGGACGGGCAACGCGAGGCAAGGCCGAATCGGCGCCGGAGTCGAACAACGTGGAAGCGCCTTCCGGCCAGGAGCGTCAGCGACGCCTGGGTGGCGTAAGCGCCGAAGAACGGCTGCCGACATCGCAGCCGACGGAGGATCTCTTGGATATTCCTGCCTTCCTCCGCCGCCAAGCGAACTGAACTCGACGTCCTCGTTGCAAGTAACAATCGGAAACAAAGAGTGATTTGAGCGCTTCGGCCTCCACAACTAAGTGAGAGGTCGAAGCGCTTTGTTTTTGCGATTTTACCTCCTTGGCGTATCGGTTGCTTCTTCAAGAAGGAATGCCGGGCGGGTTGGTTGATCGGCGCAAGCGGAATCAAGACGAAGGCAGGACGATGAGAACCATGCAGCGAGCCAGCGAAGCACCATGGAGCCAGAAGACGCGCAGGCTCGTGCCCCAGAAAACGTTGCGGAGCGCCGTCCATTGCACAGGCGTGGGGCTGCATTCGGGCGCGCAGGTTTCAATGACGTTGAAGCCGGCGGAGCCGAACGCAGGGATCCGGTTTGTTCGAACGGACCTCGACGGTGCGACGATCCCGGCGCGATGGGATCGTGTCGTCGACACCCGCATGTGCACCGTCATTGGCAACGACCACGGAGTGACCATCGGCACGGTGGAGCATCTGATGGCGGCGTTGTCCGGACTGAACGTGGATAATGTGGTCGTCGAAGTCGATGGACCCGAGTTGCCGGTCATGGACGGAAGTTCCGGACCGTTCGTCTTTCTGATCGAGTGCGCCGGCTTGCTCGAGCAGGCTTGCGCTCGGCGGGCGATCCGCATTCTTGAGCCGGTAAGCGTGAGCGGAAATGGCTGGGAAGTGTCGCTGTTGCCTGGCGCCGGATTTTCCGTAGGCGTGCATATCGATTACGGCAGGTCGCTTGTCGGCAGCCAGTCGTTGGCTATGGATCTTGTCAAGGGCGCCTTCAAGAAGGAACTCGCCCGCGCGCGCACATTTGGTTTTCTTGAAGAGGTTGAGGAACTGCGCGCCTCCGGGCTGGCCCGAGGGGGTTCCCTCGACAACGCAATCGTGATCAGCGGCGAGCGCATCCTCAATGAAGACGGACTGCGTTATGAGGATGAGTTCGTCCGTCACAAGGCTTTGGACGCCATCGGCGATCTCTATCTGGCGGGTGCGCCGATCATTGGCCGTTTCCGCGGCGTTCGCTCCGGGCATGCCGGAAACAACCAGCTGCTGCGCGCCTTGTTCGCGCGCTCGGAAGCCTGGACATGGGAAACCTTGAGCCGAAGCGACGAGAGTCCGGCACCGGTCGATCGGCCCCGCCTTCCGGAATTCGTCCCGGCGCTGGCGGGTTGATCGGCTCGATGGCGCGGTCCACCGCCATTCCGAACCGGTAGATGCGCACCCCCGGCCGCCCTTGTCAGCTGACAAGGGCGGTCCCCTCGCACGGGTGAATGGTTTTGGTCAGTGCTTCGCGCTGGCCCTCGATATGCCAGTTGACCCAGATTCGATCACTGCCGTCGAACTCGATGGTGAGCCAGTTTCGAGACGCGACGAACCGGTAGTTGGTTCCCGGGAATTGCAGCATCTGAGCGGTGATGCCGCGGTCGATCTCTTTGACCTCGTCCCCCATCTGTTCAAGGAAATAACGCACGAACCGAGCCGGCGGCGGATGGACGATCGCCGAGGATGTCAGCTGGTTGATGACGTTCGCATGCACCCACTGGACCGGTCGCCGCACCGATTCGATCACGCCCATCGCCGCGACATGAACGTCGCCGGAGAGAATGGTGACGCGGGTACCCTTGTCGTGGGCGAAATCGAGCAGCCGATGGATGAGACGGAGTCGCTCGGTCCGATGATTGTAGCTGACCCACTGGTCGTGAAGGTCGTCCTCGATATCCTGCCGACCTGGGGCGATCTCGACGCTTCGTTCGACGAACGAAAGATCCGGATGAACCACCGGGATGCTCGACATCACCAGGAGATGCCGGAGCCCCTCGGTACGGTCGAGCGTGCCGAACACGACGGACCACGTATCCAGAGACAAAACCTGTCGTTGCGTGCGCTCCGAGCGCAGGTCCAGTACAAGCAAGCCAAGGTTTCCGAGGCGAAAAAACGCATTGAAACTTGGCTGCCCGCTCAGCATCGGCCAAGACGGCGTGGTTGGGTCGCTCTGCAGCTGGAACAGTGAAAAACAGGTGCGAGCCGCGGAATAGATGGTGCCGAACACGGCGGAAGCTTGCTCCTCGTCGCTATAGGAGCCCCATCCATCGAAAATATCGTGATCGTCCCACATCATGATCGACGGCATCGACGCCAACGCGGAAGCGACCGGAGGCTGCGAAAATCGCTCCCGATACACACCGACATAAAAGTCCTCAAGGGCGCTCCGCAGGGATGGACCGGGAGTCATGGCCACTCTTTGCGCCCGCGACCAATCGTTGAAGCGGCGCAGTTCCGGAATAACATCCCATAATTGATCGGCGTAGATCTGATCGCCTCCCATCAGCAGCAGATGAAAAGGTTGGGCTGCGTGTTTTGCGCCAAGGTCGTTCCAGAGCGCATTTTTGTCGGCGATCTTTTTCATGTCTCCCGGCATGGAGAAGCCGTTGCAGGAGGCATAAGCGATGCGCGGGGGCTGGAAACGCCCTGGAACGGCGAACGCCCAGCGGTTTTCCTCGCCGGCAAAGCCGTATTCGACGATATGCTCCGACTCTCCCCGGGGGATGCCGACTTCATAGCCGAAAAAGCTCACGCCGGCGACCTCGCCCATTAATGCCGGCATCACCTCGTCGGCGGGCGATTGTCCGCGCGCGCCATGGATGAGAGGAGAGGGCGACGCCCCGTCGTTGTGCGCGACAAGGAGGTTGATCCGCCAGATATCGTTCTCTTGACCCCGGAAACCCAAAATCGGACCGCAGACCCTGGACATTTTCTGTCTGCCCTCCCTATGTCCCGCGTGCCGCTTCGCTGGAGGCCCTGACCTTGCCGATCACAATACTTGACTCGTTCAGACGGACAAGAGCGGGGAAGTTCATAACCTTTCTGGGGGCCGCATGTCGTGTTTTTGCCACAACTGCTGATCGATTGGCTTCTAGCCTTTCCCTCGTGCCGATGCCGGTGGCAGGAGGGTGCTTGCCAGGGTGTGGCGCAGCCATGGTATAATGACGAATATGGCGAGACCAAGGAGGGACCCGTTCAGGATGGGCATGGAGTTGGTGGCACCATCGACAGTTCGGACACGGATGCGCCAGGCGCGGTATGCGATGGCGGGCGCGGTTGTCGCGGTGATGGTTGCTGGGTGTGGGACCAGCGGCGACAAGATGGAGTATGAGGAACGGCCCGTCGAGGTGCTCTATAACGAGGCGATGGACGCGCTGGAGACGGGCGAAACGAAGAAGGCGGCTGAACTGTTCGACGAGGTGGAGCGCCAGCACCCTTATTCGCCGTGGGCAACCAAGGCGCAGGTGCTATCAGCCTATAGCTACTACGAAGGAGACCAATATGATGAAGCGGTTGCCGCTCTGGACCGCTACATTCGCCTTCATCCCGCCAATCCCGATGTGCCGTATGCTTATTATCTCAAAGGCATTGCGTTTTACGAACGGGTAACCGACGTCGAGCGGGACCAGAGCATGACTCTCGAGGCCCGCAAGGCGTTCGAGCAACTCGTCAGCCGTTATCCGACCAGTCCCTATGCCCGCGATGCCCGGCTGAAACTGGACTTGATCAACGATCACCTGGCGGGCAAGGAAATGAGCGTCGGCCGGTTCTACTTGCGGCAGGGGCATTACCTGGCGGCGATCAATCGGTTCAGCCGCGTGGTTGAGGATTACCAAACGACGACGCATGTGCCTGAGGCGTTGCATCGTCTGGCTGAGGCCTACACGGCGCTCGGTCTTGAGGAGGAAGCGCGCCGCATGGCGGCGATCCTCGGTCACAACTATCCGGACAGCGACTGGTACGTTGATTCGTATGAACTGGTTGAAAATCGGCCGGTTCGCGTTCGGGAGGAGCCTTGGTATAAGTTCTGGTAGCCGGGCGGCATGTTGGCGACGCTGACGATCTGTGACATCGTCCTGATCGACCGTCTGGAGCTGGAATTTCGATCGGGATTGTGTGCGCTCACCGGCGAGACCGGCGCCGGCAAGTCTATTCTTCTTGATGCCCTGGGGTTGGCGCTTGGGGCGCGATCCGAGGCTCGCTTGGTGCGTCACGGCGCGCTCCAGGCCGCCGTGAGCGCCACTTTTTATGTCGCGCCGGACCACGATGCCTGCCGCATCCTCGCCGAGCATGAAATCGACGATAACGAAGGCGTTCTCGTTCTTCGCCGCATCCTGACCCAGGACGGTCGCTCGAGGGCGTTCGTCAATGACCAGCCCGTCAGCCGCGCGCTGCTGCGGCGGGTGGGCGAGACTCTGGTCGAAATTCATGGCCAGTTCGAAAGCCGGCAGCTGCTCGACACAAGTCATCATCGCGCCCTTCTGGATGCGTTTGGAGGACTGAAAACCCTTGTCGACGCGGCGCAAGAGGCGCGCGGCAACTGGCGGCATGTGGCGCAGCGTCTGAGCACGGCGGCCGCCGAACTGGCGAGCGCGTGTCGTGACGAAGATTATCTCAAGCACGTATTGAATGAGCTGGAGAGCGTAAACCCGCGCGTTGGCGAAGAGCAGGAACTGACGGATCGCCGGCAGCTGCTGATGAACGCCGAGAAGCTGGTGCAGGCCATGGATGAAGCCGCGCAAGCGCTGGGCGGTCATGGCCGAGGGGTTGATGGGGCCATCCGGTCGGCGTCGCGGGCGCTGGAAAGGGTGGCTGCCAAGGCGGAGGGCAAGCTCGACGCCACCATCGCCGCGCTTGCTCGGGCCGCTTCGGAGAGCGAGGAGGCGATTGCACTGCTCAGTCGCGCGGTGGTCGATCTGGACCTCGATCCACGCGGGCTGGAAGCGGTTGAAGAGCGGCTGTTCACGTTGCGCGCGCTCGCTCGCAAGCATGCCTGTAGTGTCGACAGCTTGCCGGACCTGCGCTCGGAGATGGCGGCCCGGCTCGCGAGCGTGGAAGACGGATCGGCTCTTGTCGCGCGCCTCGCCGCCGAGGAGGCGGAGGCACGCGCTGTGTATGTCGAGCGCGCCACCGAGCTGAGTGAGGCGCGGTCTTCCGCGGCGCGGCGCCTCGATGCCGCCGTGGCGGGAGAACTGGAGCCTTTGCGTCTCGGCAGCGCGCGGTTCATGACCGTCGTCGAGCGAATGGATGAGACGGGGTGGGGTGATCAGGGGTGGGATCGCGTGAATTTCCTGGTCTCCACCAATCCGGGAGCGCCGCCGGGACCCCTGAATCGCATCGCGTCCGGCGGCGAACTCGCCCGCTTCATGCTGGCGCTCAAGGTGGTGCTTGCTCGCGCCGATCCCGTGCCGACGCTTATTTTCGACGAGGTCGATGCCGGAATTGGCGGAGCCGTGGCGGCGGCGGTCGGCGAGCGGCTGGCGCGGCTCGCCGCCGATGTTCAGGTCCTGGTGGTGACGCACTCGCCTCAGGTGGCGGCGCGCGGGTCTCATCAGTGGCGTGTAAGCAAGGCGCTCGACGTCGCAGGCTCGCGCACCCTCGTTGATATTCTCGATGAAAAGGAGCGCGAGGAAGAGATCGCGCGCATGCTCGCCGGCGCAAAGGTGACCGATGAAGCCCGCGCCGCCGCTCACAGCCTGCTTCACACCGCCGGACCATGACAACGCCGACATTGCGTGCGAAGCCCGCCGCGGCGCTGACGCCGCGGGAGGCGGAAGAGGAACTGGACGCGCTGGCGGAAGAGATTGCCGCTCATGATCGCGCCTATTACCAAGAGGATGCGCCGATTGTCAGCGATGCCGAGTACGACGCGCTGCGTCGGCGCAACGCCGCCATCGAGGCGCGCTTCCCCAATCTGGCGCGCGAGGACAGTCCGGCGCGCCGCGTCGGCGCGGCGCCGGCCGCCGCTTTCGCCAAAGTCACGCACCGGCGACCGATGCTGTCGCTGGAAAATGCCTTCACG
>CAZRWU010000007.1:0-40618 GCA_964603915.1 uncultured Rhodospirillaceae bacterium | reverse complement strand
AGATAAGGGTAATCAGCGCCAGCAGCGCAAGCAGCGACGCAACGGCAAACGCGGCAATCCAGTTGTATTCGTTGTAAAGGATCTCGACATGCAACGGCATTGTGTTGGTCAAGCCGCGGATGTGGCCGGAGACCACCGAGACCGCGCCGAACTCGCCCATTGCCCGCGCATTGCAGAGAAGCACCCCGTACATCAGCCCCCACTTGACGTTGGGCAGCGTCACCCGAAGGAATGTCTGCCAGCCGCTGGCCCCCAGGGAGATCGCCGCCTCCTCGTCTTCGGTGCCTTGTTCCTGCATCAACGGGATCAACTCGCGGGCGACGAAGGGGAAGGTCACGAAGATCGTCGCCAGCACGATGCCGGGCACGGCAAAGACGATCTGGATGCCATGCCCTTGCAGCCACGGCCCGAGATAGCCCTGCGTGCCGAACAGGATCACGTAGACGAGGCCGGCGATCACCGGCGAGACCGAGAACGGCAGGTCGATCAGAGTGATCAGCAGCGCCTTGCCGGGGAATCGGAACTTGGCGATGGCCCAGGCCGCGGCGATGCCGAAGACAAGGTTGGCCGGAACCGCGATCGCCGCGACCAGAAGGGTCAGCCGGATCGCGGCGAGCGCCTCCGGTTCCGTCAGCGAGGCGAAATAGGCGCCGATGCCGCCACGCAGCGACTCAAAAAAGACGACGAGCAGCGGGAACACCAGAAACAGCCCAAGGAACCCAAGGGCGACGGCGATCAGGATCGCCTTGACCGGCCGCGCCTCGGTGGTCGGCGCGCGCCACCGCGCAGGCGCTCTCGCCAGCGCCAGATCAGACATCGCCGAACCTCCGCCGCGCCCACGCCTGGATCAGGTTGATCGCGAGGAACATCACGAACGAGATCGCCAGCATCAATGTGGCGATTGCGGTGGCCCCTGCATAGTCGTACTCCTCCAGCCGGATGACGATCAGCAGCGGCGCGATCTCGGTGCGGTAGGGGATGTTGCCGGCGATGAAGATCACCGAGCCGTACTCGCCGACCGCCCGGGCGAGGGCGAGCACGAAGCCGGTGAGCAGCGCCGGAAGGAGCGTCGGCAGGATCACCTTGACGATCGTTTGCAGACGATCGGCGCCAAGGGTTGCCGCCGCTTCCTCGATCTCGCGGTCGATCTCCTCGATCACCGGCTGCACGGTCCGCGCCACGAACGGCAGGCCGATGAAGGTGAGGGCAATGACGATGCCGATCCAGGTATAGGCAATCTGAATGCCCAATGGCTGGAGGTATTCTCCCAGCCAGCCCGTCGGGGCGAAAATGGCGGTGAGCGCGATGCCGGCGACCGCCGTCGGCAGCGCGAAGGGCAGATCGACGATCGCGTCGAGCACCCGCCGGCCGGGAAAATGGTAGCGCACCAGCACCCAGGCGACGATCAGCCCGAAGACGGCGTTGAGGCTCGCCGCGACGAGGGAAGCGCCGAAGCTGAGGCGCAGCGCGGCAAGAACCCGCTCGTTGGTGGCGATCGTCCAGAACTCCTGCCACGTCATTTCCGTCGTGCGCAGGACGAGCGCCGCGATCGGGATGAGGACGATCAGGCTGAGATAGGTGAGGGCGAAGCCCAGCGTCAGCCCGAAGCCGGGGATGACGCTGGGTCGCCGCCAGCGGGAGACGGCGGTCATGGAGCTGATTCCGGTCAGCGCCGATAGATCTGATCGAAGGCGCCGCCGTCGCCGAAGTGCTCGGGCTGCACCTTGCCCCAGCCGCCGAAGATCGGATCGTCGATGGTGACGAGCTTGACCTCGGGAAAGCGCGCGGCGTCCTCGGGATCGGCGTACTGCATCTGGTAAGGCCGATAGTAATGCTCGGCGGCGAGCCGCTGTCCTTCCGGCGCGTAGAGATACGCGAGATAAGCCTCGGCGACCTTGCGCGTTCCCTTGGCGTCGACGTTGGCGTCGACGACGGCGACGGTCGGCTCGGCGAGCATCGAGATCGACGGCACGACGATCTCGAACTGATCTGGACCAAGCTCCTCGAGCGCAAGCAGAGCTTCGTTCTCCCAGCCGATCAGCACGTCGCCGATGCCGCGCTGGACAAACGTCGTCGTCGAGCCGCGCGCGGCGGTGTCGAGGATCGGCACGTTGCGATAGATCTTGCCGACGAACTCCCGGATCTTCTCCGCATCGCCGTCATAATGCTCATGCGCCCAGGCCCAGGCGGCGAGATAGTTCCAGCGCGCCGCGCCCGACGTCTTCGGGTTCGGCGTGATGACCTGGATGCCGTCCGCGGCGAGATCGTCCCAATCCTTGATCTCTTTGGGATTGCCCTTGCGAACGAGAAAAATCATCGTCGAGGTGTAGGGCGCGCTGTTGTTGGGCAGCCGCGCGCGCCAGTTCTCGGCGATCTTGCCGGAATTGCGCACGATCGCGTCGATGTCGGACTGCATCGCCAGCGTCACAACGTCGGCGGCAAGACCGTCGATGACGGCGCGGGCCTGCGCCCCCGATCCGCCATGGGCCTGGCGAATGGTCACATGCTCCCCGGGCTGCGCCTGCCAGGGCTTCCTGAACGCGGCGTTGAAATCGCGATAAAGCTGACGGGTCGGGTCGTACGAAACATTGAGCAACGTCGTGTCGGCGCCGGCCGCGCCAATCCACCCGAACAGGCCGATCGTTGCAACGAGCACGCCAAGCGCGACCGCGCGTCGAAGAGGGGCCATGACAGCCTCCTGTTTCACCTATCCCTATAAACTCTATAGACTAAGTCGTCTCTGTCAACATCAAGATTCAGCAGGCGACCTTCGAACGACTGCGGCTTTCAGGAAGCGACGACTCGGGCGGCCTCGGCGGGCGCCGCATGAACCGTATCGGCAATGGTCGTTTTATCGAGAATTTCCCGGGTGGCTGCGGCAACCCGCGCAAAGACGCGTCGCACCTCGCAGCTTCCTTCGCTCAGGCAGTCGTCGCATCGACGATAGGCCTTCTTGCTGAGACATGGTAGTGGCGCGATTGGGCCGTCGATGATCCGAAGGATTTCGCCGAAAGTAATATCATCGGCCGGCCGCAGGAGAAGGTAACCGCCCGACTTGCCGCGCCGGCTCGCTACGATGCCGTGGTGTTTGAGATCAAGCAAAATCTGTTCAAGGAACTTTTTCGGTATGCGTTGATTCTGCGCGATCTCGGAGATGAAGAGAGGTGTTCCATGCTGTTCTTTTGCAAGCATGATCAGGGCCCGCAAGGCGTATTTTGCTTTTTGCGAGATCATGGCTCTGTCAGACGCTTTTCCTCTTCGAGTTGCGCCTTGATGTTGTTAACGGCAATTCCGATGGGCTTGGTCGTGTTATATCGCACTTAAATCAATTTTTCAACAAGTTAGGCTGCTTGGTGTCTCGTTGATAAGAAGGCGATTTGAAGGATGCGGTTCCGTCGGCGGAGGCGGCGCGTCGGGGAGGGCGGATCACCGAAACCGCGGAGCGTAAGCGTTGCGGTAGCGAAGCGGGTTGTCGCGCCGGCCGATCACTTTCGCGGGAACGCCGGCGACCACCGCGAGCGGCGGAACGTCGCGGGCGACCACGGCGCCGGCGGCCACCACTGCGCCCCTCCCGATCGTCACCCCGGGCAAAATCGTTGATCGCGCGGCGATCCAGGCATGGTCCTCGATGCGCACGCTCGCCGGGACGGTTCCATGATCGGGATCGTTGATATCATGCTCGAGTGTCCAGATGTGGACGTGCG
The DNA here is from genome assembly GCA_964603915.1 of uncultured Rhodospirillaceae bacterium. Classification (GTDB taxonomy): domain Bacteria; phylum Pseudomonadota; class Alphaproteobacteria; order Rhodospirillales; family Defluviicoccaceae; genus REEP01. The sequence goes on along the minus strand of CAZRWU010000007.1, from coordinate 36,914 downwards.
GGGCGATATCGACATCCTCCGCGATCTGCAGTTCACCGCGGCCGTCGAGAATGCAGTGCGGATTGATCAGCGCGCGGGGACCGAGAAATATGCCGCGCGGCGCGAGTAACGTCACGTGCATGGCGACGAAGGCGCCATCGCCCAGGCCGCCCAGGATCCGGCTCAGCCAAAATCGCCGCAGTCGCCGCGACGGCGCGTGGCCGACGACGAGGTTCCACAGATCGCGCCCCAGACGCTCCGACGTCGTCATCGGCCTCTTCCCTTTCGCCAAGATGCCGCCGATGCGGCGGCTTGCGACGTCGGCGCCAGCGCGATACCGCCGCTCACGCGCACGTGCGTCATCCAGGTAATTCTCATCAATCGCATGAAACACCACGATCCCGGTTCGATCCTAACCGGTGCGATCCTAGATCCTAGGGGATGGAGCGAAGCAGGTCACCCTGGCATCGGCGGCAACCGGTTCTTTCGCCGGCATGGACTTGCCTCGCCAACTTGCCTAGGATCGGCGCGTATTTCTGATGGAGATCGAAAACAAAATCGAAGGGAGACACAATGATCAATCTGCCGCGCCCAATGCCCAAGCTCTTCCTGGCGGCTTTGTTTTTCGTCAGTCTTGTTCTTGCGACAATGACCACGCCTGCGGCGATGGCTGCAATGGCCTGGGACATGCCCACGCCTTACGCGGATAACAACTTCCACACTCTCAACATCAAGAAATTCGCCGAGGAGGTCAGGGCCGCCACGGGAGGCGAACTGCAAATCAGGGTCCATCCTGCCGGCTCGTTGATCAAGCATCGGGAAATCAAGGATGCCGTGCGCGGCGGCGCGGCCCCGATCGGCGAGTTCTTGTTGTCGCTCTTCGCCAACGAGAATGCGGTTTTCGGGGTCGATTCGGTGCCGTTTCTCGCGACCGACTATTTTGCCGCGCGCGAGTTGTGGAAGGTCTCTCGCAAAACGATCGTAACGTTGTTGGACGCGCAGGATCTGCGGGTTCTTTTTGCCGTTCCCTGGCCGCCGCTGGGCCTTCTCTCGATGAAACCCGTTTATGAGGTCGGAGCCCTGCAAGGCATGAAGTTTCGAACCTACAATGCGACGACCGAGCGGCTGGCGCAACTGGCCGGAGCGGTGCCGACGCCGGTGGAAGCTCAGGACGTCCCGCAGGCGTTCGCAGCCGGCCGGGTCGAGGCCATGATCGCCTCGCCGTTGACGGGCGTCGAGAGCCAAGCCTGGGACTACGTCAATAACTTCTACAATGTGCAGGCATGGCTGCCCAAGAACGTGGTGGTGATCAACAAGCAGGTGTTCCTGAGCCTGGACGAGCCGATCCAGACGGCGATCCTCAACGCCGCGGCAGCGGCCGAGGAACGCGGCTGGCAAATGAGCGTCAATCAGACCAACGAGAACATGCAGATCATGCGCAATCACGGCATGACGGTCGCCGATCCCGCTCCCGCCCTTGCGCAAGGCCTCAAGGAAATCGGCGCGGTCATGACCCGCGAGTGGATCGAGCGCGCGGGACCGGACGGCGCCGAGATCGTCCGGATGTTCGGCGCCAGTCCTCGGCCGCAGTGACGACGGCGGCCGGATGAGGGCGCCCCGGCGGCCGGAGGATTTGCGCGCGGCGGGTTCTTGACAGACTCCATCACGCGAGCGGTGGGGGAACGGCCCTCTTTCTCGCCGCCATTGCGCTTGTCGTCTTGATGCAGGAGGGCGCCAAGGTCATTGGCGCCCTCTCGCGCGGGATAATCCATCAGCGCTGCGCTTCAAGCGGCGGATGCCGATCCTAATGATCTTCTTTAGCTTTGCCTTGAAACGGATCCCGATATACGTGATGCCCGCCATGTTGACGCGGCTCTCCCGCCGCCTGCTTTGCCTGCATTCGGCTTGAGCAGAAAGCTTTGCCGGCAGCGGGCGGACCGTTATGCTGTCATGATCGGCGAAGGAGCGCTGCGAAGGAGCATGAGCATCTGGGGAAAGGTGATCGGAAGTTTCGCCGGCTTTGCCTTCGGCGGACCCCTTGGGGCCTTCATAGGCGGGGTTGCCGGCCATGCCGTCGACAAGATCCGTGAGGAACAGACGCTCGCCGAACTGGAGGGTGGCGAGGAAGGTCTTGCCGCCGGCGCCAAACAGGTGGCGTTCACGGTTGCGGTTATTGTGCTTGGCGCCAAGATGGCCAAGGTCGATGGCGCCGTCAGCCGAGCGGAGGTCGAAGCCTTCAAAGAGGTCTTTCATGTTCCCCCGAACGAGATGCGAAATGTCGGTCGCATCTTCGACATGGCCAAGAAAGACGCCCGCGGCTTTGAGCCCTACGCAAGGCAGGTGGCCTGGATGTTCCGCGATGAGCCCGCCGTGCTCGAAGAGTTGCTGGCCGGCTTGTTTCATATCGCCAAGGCCGATGGCGAGGTGCGTCCGTCCGAGTTGGCTTACCTTCGTCAGGTCGCCGATATCTTCGGCCTCGACGCCCGATCGTTCGAACGGGTTCACGCCATGTTCGCGGGGCCGGCGGAGTCCGATCCCTTCGACGTCCTTGGCGTCGCCAGCAGCGCCAGCAACGAGGAGATTAAAAGCGCCTATCGCCGCTTGATTCGTGAGAACCATCCGGACACGCTTGTCGCCAAAGGCATGCCGCAGGAGTTTATCGACATCGCCAACCATCGGATGGCGGCGATCAACGCCGCCTATGACAAAATCGAAAAACAGCGCGGCATCAAGTAGAAGCGAATGGCGATGCGCCCCTTCGCCGGATGCCGGCGTGAAAGCGGCCGATGAGTCTGCTGGACTGGGGCGCCGCGCTTACGGTCATCTTCATTTGGGCCTTGAACTTCATCGTCGCCAAGGTCGGCGTTGCCGAAATTCCTCCCCTGTTTCTGCTGGCGTTGCGGTTTGCGCTGGTCGCGGGCTTGCTGGCGCCCTTCTTGAAGCCGCTAAGCGGCAACTGGAAGCCGATGTTGACGCTTTCCATTGTCCTTGGTGGGTTGCATTTCGGGCTGATGTTCACGGGGCTGCAGCGGGTCGATGCCGGTCCGGCGGCGATCGCGATTCAGCTGACGGTCCCGTTCAGCGCCGTTCTCGCCTGGGGTGTGTACGGCGAGCGCCTGGGCGCGTTGCAGATTATCGGCCTCGTCGTCGCCTTCGCCGGCGTCTACGCATTGAGCGGAGATCCGGCGCGGCCCTCCGATCCGCTCTATTTTGGCCTCGTCGTGAGCGGCGCATTGGCTTGGGCGATCGCCAACATTCTGATCAAGCGCCTCGTCGCCGTGCCGCCCATGGTCCTCAATGCTTGGCTGGCGGTGATGGCTGCGCCGCAACTGTTGGCGATGTCGGCCCTGTTGGAAAGCGGCCAGTGGCAGGCGATTGCCGAAGCGGGCTGGCGCGGCTGGGGCGCGATCGTTTACATGGCGGTGGGGGCGTCGATCATCGCCTACGGCTTGTGGTATTATCTGCTCGGCAAATACGAGGTGAACCGCGTTGTGCCGTTGACGCTGCTGGCGCCGGTTTTCGCGATTTTTCTTGCCGCCGGCCTCCTTGACGAACCCCTCACGCACACCGTCGTCGTCGGCGGCGGGGTGACCATTTTGGGCGTTGCGATGATCCAGTTTCTCAAACCGAGCCGAAAGCCGATGTTGCCGTCATGATCGCGGCATTGCCGTCGCCTAATTTCGACGAGCGGCCGGAGAGTGGGCTGATCGACATGCTTGTGCTGCATTACACCGGCATGGAGACCGCGGCGGCGGCGCTCGCGCGGTTGTGCGATCCGCAATCGCGGGTGAGCGCCCATTATCTTGTCGACGAGGACGGGAAGATTTATCGTCTGGTCGCGGAGCCGATGCGCGCGTGGCACGCCGGTATCTCGGCATGGCGGGGATGGACGGACGTCAACGCGCGATCGATCGGGATCGAGTTGGTCAATCCCGGCCACGAATTCGGCTATCGTCCGTTTCCCGAAGCGCAGATGGCGGCGGTCGTGGAACTGGCGTGTGATGTCACGGCGCGTTACAGGATCGATCCGCGCAACGTCGTTGCCCACTCGGACGTGGCGCCCCGGCGCAAGATGGATCCGGGCGAGTTGTTCGACTGGCCGCGGCTGGCTGCGGCCGGTGTCGGGTTGTGGCCGGAGGAGTCCGAGATGTGCATCATGGACCGCGATCTGATCGAGGACATGTTGAAGAGGGTCGGATACGATACGTCGGACTGGGTTGCCGCGCTGCGGGCCTTTCAACGGCACTTCCGGCCTGAACGCGTGACCGGCCGCATCGACTTCGGCACGGCGCGGCGGCTCGCCGAGCTTTGCCGGCTTTGCGAGCAATTGTAGGCGAGCGCTACAGATTAGGGGCGAGCCTTTCCGAAAGTCGTACAAGGGCGCCGCTCGCTTGCACATCCCATGCGCCATTCATGTGGCCGCGGCGGGGCGCTCTTGACGCCGCCGCTGTATGAACTACCATCAAGAAGGCTAGGTGGCTGGATGGCCGCCTTCGCCCGGCTCTGGCTGTGGCGGGGGAGGAAAGTCCGGGCTCCACGGAAATACGGTGCCGGGTAACGCCCGGCGGGGGCGACCCCAGGGAAAGTGCCACAGAAAGCAAACCGCCCACGCGCTGCGTCGGCAAGGGTGAAAGGGTGCGGTAAGAGCGCACCGCGGGCCCGGCGACGGGACCGGCATGGTAAACCCCACCGGGAGCAAGACCAAATAGGGACGGCACGCCGGTTCGCTCCGGCAGGCGGATTTCCGCGCCGTCGTCCGGGTCGGTCGCGCGAGGCGTCCGGTAACGGGCGTCCCAGATGAATGGCCATCGCCTGCCTTGGCGCAGGTACAGAACCCGGCTTACAGGCCACCTGGCGATCGTTTTCCTCGAAAGGGAATGGTCACAACGAAGCCTCCGTGAGTCCTATGGCATGAGGGCGCGCTGCTCAATGCCCAGCGATGCAGGTCAGCCTCATTTTCTATAATAAAAGTTGTCAATATTCCGATTAGATCGTTATAAAGTAGCAGTCCTTGCTTGCATGAGAATGTGCGGCTGCGAGATGAGCAGACGATGGGAAACTTTCCGACCGGGCGCATCGTTGCTTGCCGGATCCGATCTGTTTAGCGGCCTTTCTCCCGACGCCTTGAGCATGATCGAACGTACGTCCAGCGCCAAGCGCTTCGCGCCGGAGCAGCGCATCATCGAGCGCGACACCCGCAGCCGTGACGTTTTTTTCGTGGTCAGCGGGCGCGCGAGGGTGCTGAACTACTCGGTCTCCGGTCGAGAGATTGTCCTCGACGACCTGTCGCCGGGCTCTTGCTTCGGCGAGGTCAGCGCCATTGACGATCAGCCGCGCTTGGTGGAAGTCATCGCCACCACCGATGTCACAGCCGCGGTCATTCCGCAATTGGTGTTCAAGAAAGCCATTGAGACTTACCCCCAGGTTGCCCTCGCCGTCATGCGGCGACTTGCGCAATCGATCCGCGCCGCCGACGAGCGCATCATGGACCTCAGCACCCTTCCGGCGCGCCAGAGGGTGCATGCCGAGGTACTGCGACGCGCCCGCGCGCGCATGGTGAGCGCCAACGAGGCGGAGATCGCACCGATACCCGTGCACAGCGAGATCGCCGGCAAAGCCAGCACCACCCGGGAAACCGTGGCGCGAGCGATCAACGACCTCGCCCGGCGCGGCATCGTTTCACGAAAGAAGACAGCGTTGCGCATTAATGACGTGAAGGCTCTGCACGAAATGATCGCGGCAACGCACGACTGACGAGCGTGCGCCCGCCGCAGAAGGTCTGAAAGGCCCTAAAGTAAGCATCGAGCCGCAGCGGCTCGATGCCCTTCGTGGATCTCGCGAGACGCTTGTTGCTCGGTTTCGCTCCAAGCGATGACCAACCGGCAACGCCGGCAGGGCGATGGTCTACTTGATTTTTGCTTCCTTGAAGGCGACGTGCTTGCGCACGACCGGATCATATTTCCGCAGCTCCAGCTTGCCCGTCGCCGTGCGCGGGTTTTTCTTGGCGACGTAAAAATATCCCGTGCCGGCGCTGCTGACCAGCCGGATCAAGACCGTGTTCTGCTTGGCCTTCGCCATGAGTCCTCTACATCGTTGGTTGGTTTGTTGCCCGACTTGGCACCATACCGCCGACGCCACGTGTGTCAAGCCATGCCCGGTGAAGAGATGGCTGCGTCCGCGACGCGGCGAGCTTGGCGAAAAGGGCCGGTTCTCGCAGCAGCTCTCGCGCAACCTCGATGTCGATATCGCGCTCATGGCGTTCCGCCGGACAGTCGGCGCGCCTCGCCGCGGGCTGCGCCATTGCGCTTGCCACCATGTCGGCGATCAGCGCGTGCATCTCCGCCGAATCCGCTTGGCCAAGTCCGCTGGTGCACAGCGCGGGGACGACGCCGCGTCCGTTCAACGTCCGACCGGAAGGCGAGATCATCCGGGACCAGGTGAGGATCAGCTCTCCGTCGTTCGGCAAGGGAACGACGGTCTGTACGGTTCCCTTGCCATACGATGTTGTGCCGACCAACACGGCGCGACCCTGTTCGGCGAGAGCGGCGGCGACCACTTCCGATCCTGAAGCCGAACCGCCATCCACCAGCACGACCACTGGTGTTTCCTCGGCGGCGTCGCCAGCTTCGGCTTCGTAATGCTGAAGGCTGTCGGGATGCCGCCCGCGTGTTGAGACGATGGCGCCCGTGCTGAGAAAGAGGTCGGCGACGCTGATCGACTGCTGAAGCAAACCGCCCGGATTGCCTCTTAGGTCAAGAACAATCCCCCGATCTGTTGCGCGCATATGGCGCCGCAACTGATGAGCGAGACTTATTGGCGTGTCCCGGTTGAAGCCCTTGATGGCAAGGTAAAGGGTGTCGTCGAAACGGCGGACGACAACCGTATCTGGGATGGAGCGGATGCGCTGAACACGGAGGCGAAGCGGCGCTTGGCTGCCGCGCTCGACGACGACGCTAACGACACTGCGTTCCTTGCCGCGCAGCAGCTTCCAGACCTGTTCTGTCGTCAGCTGCGCCACGCCGACACCGTCGATTTCGCTCAAGTGATCGCCGATCCGAAGGCCCGCCGCGCGGGCCGATGAACCGGGCTGCAAGCGGGTGATGACGGCGCGCTTGTCCTTGAGCAGGAACTCGATCCCGATGTCGGCGGCGCCGCGCCTGAGGGCGCGGTGATCACCGGCCTGCCGCGGACTGAAGTACCGGGAGAAGCGGTCGAGCATGCTCAGCGCCTGGTCGATGACGGTTTCCTGAATCTGTTCTTCATCGATGGCGGCCACGGCTTTGGACGTCAGCCGCGCCGATCGAACGATCTGCGCGCTGAGCTTGGCCCATCCTGCGACATCGCCGTGCGCCGGTGCGGGATAGCGCATGATGATCGCGGCATTGGAGGCGATCGCCACCGCTCCGTCTTGCTGGCTGATCGACAAGGCCGGATCGATCTCCCTCAACCCGACCAGTCCTTCAAGCGCCAGCGTCTGTACGGCGATCGGATCGAGATACCGTTCCGCGATCGCGCCATAGACAGTCCGAAAGACGGCTTCGGTCGCGGACCGTTCGGCGGGCAATGGAGGGTAGCTGGTCATCACCGCCGGTGTACCCGGTTCGCCGGCCATGGTTCCTCCGGCAACGAGGGCACAACCCAACAGCGCAGCGACCAGATAAAATGGCGCCAGCCTCAGCCTCCCCATGAAGGCCATATACCAAAGCCTCCGCCAAAAGTCATTCTTCGACGGGGCAACCCTAAGGTGAGAAGGGTTAAAAAAGGAAGATCAGGCGGTAAAGAAGATCAGATGGTGCGGCCGCGGCGTGACGCCTTGCCGGTGTCGCGCCGTGGTTTCCTCTTCATGCCAGCGGGTGTGCCCACGCCTCTTTTGTCGTCTTCGGAAATAAGCTCAAGAACGAGAGATCCCGTGATGGCGTCGGCCTCAACGAGCCTTACGTCAACCGAATCGCCAAGTCGATAAACGAGGCGATTTGTCCGCCCAAGCAGCTGGTGCCGCGATTCGTCATGAACGTAATAATCGTCTGGCAGACTGCGGATCGGCACCAGCCCATCGCCGCCACTGTCGTCCAGGGTGACGAACAGGCCGAAACGGGTCACCCCGTTGATGCGGCCCGAAAACACCTCGCCGACCTGGGCGGCGAGAAACGCCGCGGTGAATCGATCGACGGCGTCGCGCTCGGCGGTGGCGGCCCGACGCTCGGTTGCCGAAAGATGTTCGCCAATCTTGGCAAAATCGCCCGGCTCCTTGGGCAACGCTCCCTGGCCAAGCCTCAGCCCGGCGATCAGCGCACGATGGACGAGAAGATCGGCATAGCGGCGGATGGGCGAGGTGAAGTGGGCGTAGCGGCGAAGCGACAGGCCAAAGTGCCCAATGTTATCGGGCGCGTACTGGGCTTGCGCTTGGCTGCGCAGAACCACTTCGTGGACGAGGCGCGCGTAAGGCGTGCGCTCGGCTTTCTTGAGGACGTTATTGAACTGCGCGGCGCGAATGACCTGGCCTCGCGCCAGCTTCAGGCCGATCGTTTCGAGAAATTGCCGCAGCGATTCCAGCTTGTCCCGGTCGGGCTGATCGTGAATCCGGTACATGCACGGAAGCCTGCTTGCCTCGATCGCTTCGGCCGCGGCGACGTTGGCCGCGATCATGAATTCCTCGATCAGTTTATGGCTGTCCCATCGCTCCCGGAACTGGATGCGCGCGACGTCGCCCTCCCGATCGAGGATCACCCGGCGTTCGGGGATATCCAGTTCGAGGACGCCACGCTCCTGCCGCGCCTTAGCAAGAGCTTCATAGGCTCCGTAGAGCGGCCCGATCACCGGCTCCAGCAGATGCCCCGTTGCTTCGTCCGGCTGCCCATCGCGCGCCGTTTGAACCTGCTCGTATGTCAGCCGTGCGGCCGACCGCATCATGGCGCGAACGAATTGATGACGAATCACGCTGCCGTTGCGGTTGATCCAGAGGTGGACCGCAAGACACGGCCGGTCCTCTCCCGGAACCAGCGAACACCAGCCGTTGGACAGCGCCTCGGGCAGCATCGGCACGACCCGGTCGGGAAAGTAGACCGAATTGCCGCGCGCGAAGGCGTCCCGATCGAGCGGATCTCCTGGGCGGACGTAGAAAGCGACGTCGGCGATGGCGACGAGCACATGCCAGCCATCGCAATTGGTCTCGCTGGCATCCGGCTGCGCCCATACCGCATCGTCGAAGTCGCGCGCATCCGCGCCATCGATCGTGACGAGAGGAACATCGCGCAAGTCGACCCGATCGTCCATCGTCGCCGGTCCGGCATTATCGGCTTGGCGCCGCCCATCCGGGGAGAACTCGGTGGGGATGTCATGATCATGAATCGTAATGAGGCTGATGGCGCGGGTGCCCTCGGCGTGACCCAGACGCTCCACCACCCGCGCCGGCTTCGCCGCGAGCGGTCGCGCCGCCCGCCGCACCTCGGCCCAAACCAGCTCTCCCGGTTGCGCGCCCCCGTCATCGCCGGACCCGACGATGAACTCGCTTCGCGCCCGCTTGTCGATGGGCTTGATCCGGCCGTGTCCCTCGATCTCAAGATAGATGCCGAGCACCCGCTGCGGCGCTGCCTGCAGCCGCCGGATGACCCTTGCCTCGTACTCGCCGCCGGAAATGGGCTTGAGTCGGGCCAGCACACGTTCGCCCGGCCCAAGCGCCGCCGGCCCGCGCCGCTCCGGTGCAACGTAAATCGCCGGCGTCGGCAAGTCCGTTGGCCAATTCTGCGGCCGAGCCATTACCTCTCCGTCGACGTCGGCGCCGACGATTTCAATCACGGCCACGGCCGGCAGCCCTTCCGCCCCGCCGTATCGCCGTTTGCCGGTGCGGCCGATGACGCCCTCCGTTTCGAGTTCCTTCAGAACTTTCTTCAGTTGAACCTTTTGGTCGGCGTCAAGACCGAAAGCGCGACCGATCTCGCGCTTGCCGACCTCCTTTTCGCTTTCGCGTATGAAGGTGAGGATTTCGTCTCGGCTTGGAAACGGGGATGGCTTCCGCGTAGCCATGTTCACTCGCAAACCGCAGCTGTGGGGAGTGCCGCCCGCATCTCAGCCGTTCGCGGCCTTGTCCGTGCCGGCTGCGGTTTTTGCCGTTTTTCGCCCGGCGGACTTCGCGGCCTTGCCGTCCGTCACCGCGGCCTTCGCGCTTCTAGCCTTTTTCGGCGGGGTTTTCTTTTGGCCGGTGCCCGCCGTCTTGCCGCCGCCAGCGGCGGCCGCCTTGTCCGCCGACTTGCGTCCGGCCGCCTTCTTCTTGCCGCCGTTGTCGCTGCGGCTCTCCTTCTCCTGGAGAAGCTTGACGGCCTGATCCAGTTCCATCTGCTCGGGACTCACTCCTTTCGGTAAGGTGGCGCGAAGCGTCTTATGCTGAACGTAAACGCCGTATCGTCCCTCTTTCAGCGTCACCGGCTTGCCATCGGCGGGATGAGGCCCGAGAACGCGACTCGGACGCTTGCGCTCTTTTGCCTCGCCGAGCAGCGCGATGGCGCGGTTGCAGCCAATCTCAAGAACGTCGTCGTCCTTCAACGAGACATAGATGTCGCCCATGTTGACGTAGGGACCATAGCGGCCGACGCCAGCGAAAATCGTCTCTCCGGTTTCGGGATGAACGCCAAGTGTGCGCGGCAGCGCGAGAAGGTTCAGCGCTTGCTGGAGATCAATTTGATCCGGATCCATTCCGCGAAGTAGGGATGCTCGCTTCGGCTTTATCTTGCGTTTGCCCTCGCTCTCTTCTTCGCCCAGCTGAACGTAAAACCCGTAGGGGCCCTTGCGGATCGAAACATCGAGGCCGCTTTGCGGATCGCTGCCGAGTATGCGGGGCCCCGCTTCTCCCGGCTTCACCGCATCCTGATCGTCGTTGCTGACAGGCACGAGCGGCCGCGTGTAGCGGCAGCCGGGATACCTCGAGCAGCCGATGAAGGCGCCGAAACGGCCCACCTTGAGGCTGAGCCGGCCTTCGCCGCAGGCGGGGCAGGCGCGCGGGTCGCTGCCGTCGGTGCTGTGGAAGAAATGAGGCCCGAGCCGTTCGTTCAGCGCCTCCAGCACATCCTTGATGCCGAGTCCTTTCGTCTCGTCGACCGCGGCGCTGAAGTCTCGCCAGAACTCGCGCAAGACCATTTTCCAGTCGATGCGGCCGCCCGAAATATCGTCGAGCTTTTCCTCCATTTCGGCGGTGAAGGTGTAGGCGACGTAGCGCTCGAAAAAGCTGGTCAGAAACGCGGTGACGAGACGACCGCGATCCTCGGGAATGAACCTTTTGTTTTCCAGGCGGACGTAGTTGCGTTGTTGCAGAACCGAGAGAATCGACGCGTAGGTCGAGGGTCGGCCGATCCCGAGTTCTTCCAGGCGCTTGACGAGGCTGGCCTCGGTGAACCGTGGCGGCGGCTGGGTGAAGTGCTGTTCCGCTTGCACCTTTAGGCGCTCGACGGCCGCTCCAACCTCCAGATCGGGGAGCAGAACGTTCTCTCCCTCCCCTTCCTCCGGGCGGGGATCGTCGAGCCCCTCGCGGTAGACCTTGATGAAGCCATCGAACGCAATGACCGAACCGGTCGCACGCATGATGACCGCTCCGTCGGCGGAAGCGAGGTCGATCGCCACCTGATCGATCACGGCGGCCTCCATCTGGCTCGCCACCGTCCGCTTCCAGATCAGCGCGTAGAGCTTTTGCTGATCGGCATCGAGGTAACGAGCGATATCGTCGGGACGCCGCGCAACGTCCGTCGGCCGGATGCATTCGTGAGCTTCCTGGGCGTTTTTCACTTTGCTTTTGTAGCGGCGCGGCGTCGCCGGCAGGTAGCGATCTCCGTATTCGGTCTTGATCAGATGCCGGCATCCATGGACTGCCTCCGCCGCCATCTGCACGCCATCCGTGCGCATGTAGGTGATCAGACCAACCGCCTCGCCCCCGAGGTGAACACCTTCGTAGAGGCGCTGCGCCACCTGCATCGTCCGGGAGGCGCTGAAGCCGAGCTTTCGCGACGCTTCTTGCTGCAATGTCGAGGTGATGAACGGCGGCGAGGGATGCCGCCGGGTCTGCTTGCGCTCGACCTTGGCGACGGTGAAGGCGCGCTGTTCCACCGCCCGCACGGCGGCGTCGGCTGCGTCCTTATTCGGAAGGTCGAATTTTTCGAGCTTGCGGCCGTCGAGGTGGGTCAACGTCGCCGTTAGGTTCTGCCCGCTCTCGGTCCGGAACAACCCTTTGACGGTCCAGAACTCCTGCGGGCGGAAATCTTCGATCTCCGTCTCGCGCTCGCAGATGATCCGCAGCGCCACCGATTGCACCCGGCCGGCCGAGCGGCTGCCGGGAAGCTTGCGCCATAACACCGGGGACAGCGTGAACCCGACGAGATAGTCGAGCGCGCGTCTCGCCAGATAGGCTTCGATCAGTTCCTGGTCGAGGTCGCGCGGGCGAGCGAAGGCGTCGACAATGGCGTCCCGCGTGATTTCGTTGAAAACCACGCGCTTGATGTCGACGCCTTTCAGCATCTTTTTCTCGTCGAGAACTTTCAAGACGTGCCACGAGATGGCCTCGCCCTCGCGGTCGGGGTCGGTCGCCAAGTAAAGATGACGGGCGTTGCGCACCGCCGAGGCAATCTCCGCGATGTGCTTGCGCGCCTTCGGGTCGACCTCCCAGTCCATGCTGAAGTCGGCCTCGGGCTGAACCGATCCATCCTTGGAAGGCAGATCGCGGACATGGCCATAGCTGGCGATGACCCGGTAGGCAGGCCCGAGGTACTTGTTGATGGTCTTGGCTTTGGCTGGCGATTCGACAACAACGACGTCCATGGATCCCCGTCCGGGATAAGCACACGCGGTTCAGACCACGGCCACCAGGGAAACCTGATTGCCGGGATGCCGTTCCAAACGTCCGGCCAGTTCCCATTCGAGAAGCACGGACGTGACGACGGCAGGGGACAATTGGCAGTTACGTATGATTTCGTCAACCGTGGCAGGCGCCGGAGACATTGCCTCGGCTATCGCCTGCCGGGCCGTCGCAAGATCGCCGTCCGGCAAATCCGGGAGAGGCGCCGGGGGAGTCGAACCGGAAGGCGAGGCACAAAGGCCCGGCGCATTGTCGCAAGCGGCGGGCAATTCACGAAGAACATCCTCGGCCGACTCGGTCAGGATCGCGCCCTGCCGAAGCAGATCGTTGGCGCCCCGGGCCCGAGGGTCGAGAGGGGAGCCGGGTACGGCGAAAACGTCGCGACCCTGCTCGAGAGCGCACCGCGCGGTGATCAGCGATCCCGATCGGCATGCCGCCTCGACGACGATCACCCCACGCGCAATTCCCGCGATGATACGGTTGCGTCGTGGAAAATGCCGCGCCTGCGGCTGCGTTCCCACCGGCATTTCGGAAACGACGACGCCGCGTTGTGCAATCTCAGCCTGCAATTCGCGATGTTCCGGGGGATAGACGACATCCACGCCGCCGGCGACGACGGCGACGGTCCCCGTCGCCAGCGACGCCCGATGCGCCGCCGCATCGATGCCGCGGGCGAGGCCGGAGACCACGATCATGCCCGCTACGCCGAGATCGCGAGCGAGCATTTCGGCAAGTCGGCGTCCGTTGAGCGAGGTATTGCGGGTTCCGACAATGGCGATGGTCGGACGGGCCAGGATATCGGCAACGCCGATGATGGCGAGCAGAGGCGGCACGCCATCGATATGAGCCAAGAGCGGTGGATAATCCGGTTCACAGGATGCGACGAGACGCGCCCCACGGGCGGTGGTGGCATCCAATTCGCGCTTTGCCGCGGCTGGCGAGCAGATCCGCAGGCCCTGGGGCCGGCCGCCGCGCCGGGCAAGTTCCGGGAGGGCCTCGAGCGCCGCGGCCGCTGATCCGAAGCGGGCGAGGAGCCGCTGGAAGGTCAGGGGGCCGATGTTCTCCGATCGGATCAAACGCAACCAGTCGAGACGCTCGCTATCCGACAGAATGCGTTTCTCACGGGACAGGACAGGCGAATCAGCTTGGTCGACACGTTCCTTCATTTTCAGGATAATGCCCCAAAAGGGTTATTTCCGCAAACAGCCTCTTTGCGTTGCCATGCCGCCGATAGAACGCCATAACGAACCGCCTTTGCCGAACCCATGTCGGGACTGACGGCGAATGGGTGCAGGCAGGGGAGGGGATGCTTGTTATGACGGGTGCGACGCCATGACCGCCGAGATGATTTTCGTCCTTGTCGTGCTCGCCGTCGCGATTGTTCTGTTCGCCAGCGACCGCGTCCGTCTCGATGTGGTCGCGATCATGGTCCTGCTCGCTTTGCTGGTGAGCGGTATCTTGACCGTCGAGGAGAGTCTGGCCGGCTTCAGCGACCCCGTCGTCATCATGATCGCGGGCCTTTTTGTGGTCGGCGAGGCGCTTACGACCACCGGCATCGCCTTCACCATAGGCAAGTGGCTGCTGCATGTCGGCGGCGCCAATGAGATCCGTCTGATCGCTCTCCTGATGGTGGTGGTGACCTTGGTGGGCTCGTTCATGAGTTCAACCGGCATCGTCGCCATTTTCATTCCCGTTGTCGCCACCATCGCCGACAAGACCGGGCTGAGTCGGGGCCGGCTGATGATGCCGCTGGCTTTTGCGGCCCTGATCAGCGGCATGATGACATTGATCGCAACGCCTCCGAACCTGATCGTCAACGGTGAACTGAGGACGGCGGGCCTGGAGCCGTTCGGGTTCTTTGCCTTCACCCCGTTCGGCGTGGTCGTTTTGGCCGCCGGCGTCGCCTACATGCTAATCGTCGGGCGTCATCTCGTCGGAGCGCCCTCCGGCGGCGCGGTCAAGAAGCAAGGCGGGCGTACCCTGACCGATCTGGTCACGTCCTATGCGCTTGCCGATCGCTTTCGCCGCTTGCGGGTTCGGGCAGACTCGCCGTTGATCGGCCGCACCGTCGGCCAGTTGCAGTTGCGGACACTGTTCGGCGTGGTCGCGGTGGGCATCGAGGGCGCGTCGCGGCGCGGCGTGTCGGTCCAGCCGGCGCTCATCAATACGGAATTCCGTTCGGGAGACATCCTCCACGCCGTGGGCGATGACGAAAAAATTGCCCATTTCGTCGAATCGCAGCGCCTTGAACCGCTGCCGATGGATACGTCCACGCGCGATAATATCGTGCAGGAACTCGGTCTCGCGGAGGTCATGCTCGCCCCCGACTCGAAACTGGTCGGCCAAACGCTGGTCGATGCCGCTTTTCGGTCGCGTCACAAGGTCAGCGTCCTCGGCATCCGGCGCAAGCGCGAGCCGCTGAAAGGCGCGCTGGCGGATGCCCGGCTTGCCTTCGGCGACACCCTGTTGGTCAGCGGCCGGTGGCGGGACATCAACCTCTTGCAACGCGACACCCGCGATTTCGTGGTTCTCCATCTGCCGGTGGAAATCAAGGAGGTGGCGCCGGCGCGGCGCAGGGCGCCGCATGCCCTTGCGATTCTCTTGGCGATGATCGTTTTGATGACGTTCGGGATCGTGCCCAACGCCGCCGCTGTTCTCCTTGCCGCTCTTGCCGTCGTCCTGACTCGCTGCGTTTCCATGGAGGCGGCCTACCGGGTCATCAACTGGCCAAGTCTCGTGCTTATTGCAGGAATGTTGCCGCTCGCGACCGCCCTGCAGAAGACCGGCGGAACCGAGCTGATCGTCGGCGCCCTGGTCGCGGCCGTCGGCGACGCCGGGCCGCGGGTAATGATGGCGGCGCTGTTTGCGCTGACGGCGGTGATCGGATTGTTCGTGTCGAACACGGCGACGGCGGTCCTGCTCGCGCCGATCGCCATCCTCGCCGCCGACAGCCTTGGCGTTTCGCCGTATCCTTTCGCCATGACCGTTGCCCTTGCCGCCTCGGCGGCGTTCATGACGCCGATCTCCTCGCCGGTGAATACCCTGGTGCTCGCTCCCGGAGAATATCGGTTTATCGATTTCGTCAAGGTCGGCGTGCCGATGACGATCATCGCCGGCGCGATTTCCCTCATCGTGGTGCCGCTTATTTTGCCATTCTAAGGCTTGTTCCGAGGGATCGAGCGGCCGACCCGTTACGGCTGACGCGCGCTTTGGCGACGCGCTCCTATCGTTAAGGCATGGTTGCTAACGGTTTCTTAGAATAAACGGTCAATTACTGCAGAGGACTCAAGCAGATTTCGCGTTATCGTTGCTTTTTCTCCAGATTTAGGTTATAATCATTCTCAAATTCAGGACGGTGCGTATGCAAGAATAGGCAGGGAGGAGACTGTGTCCGCAGCAGTCCTGCGCGTTCTAGCGCTGTCGTTAGCCCTGGCACTGTTATTATTGCCGAATTATGCCGCCGCTCAATGTTCGGCGGAAGACATCAGCGCCTATGTCCAATCCGGAGCGACGCCGGAACAGCTATCACAGTTGTGTGGCGGTCAGAGGCCCTCGTTCTCCTATGGTCAGGCAGGCACACCGGGTCCCGGATCTTATGACCCTGGTTATGATCAAACGCGGGCGGCATCGGCATGTGTCACGCGTATAGGGGCTTGCCCTATGGCGGTTCAGCTTCCGGTCGGGAGCGACTGCGCGTGCTATACCCAAGTTGGCCCCGTCGCCGGCATTGCACGCTAGGTGCTTGAGGTGCGCGCCGCCTCAGCCTCAGCATGCATCGGTGCGGATTGCTGGCCGACGCGCGTTGGCGACGGTTGACGGCAAGGCGGCATGACGGCCGCCCGCGGTGATCGAGATGGATTCTGCGACGGTTTTTGCCGGCGACCCGATTGGCGCGTTGCTGTTCGTGACGCTGCTCAGTCTGCCGATCGCGGTTTTTCTTTCCCTCTTCATTCTTCATCGCTATCGACAAGCGGTCGCTCGCGGCATGCAGGCGACGGCGGGTCGTCTGGCGGCAACGGCGGCGCACGCCGTCGCGCCGGAGCGGCGGACCGCCCCGGCGGTTAAACTCGGTCTTCTTGCGCTGCAGGTGGCGGATGCGACCGCCGCTCCCCCCGCGTCGGCGGAGGCGCGGCGATGGCTCTTTCGGACGCGTCGGTCGGCCTTGCAAGCCGCCGCGATCTACGCCGTTGCCGGAGCCGCCCACGCCTTCGTCGCAACCGTCGTTTTGTTCACTGCAAGCGGCACGGAGTTTCTGCCGCTACGCACATTTTTCGTCTGGTTCGTGTTTGCTTGGCCGATCGTGCCGACGGTGTTTTTCGTCGCCGTCGGCAGCCGCCGCCTGCGCGTCATCGGCATTTCGGCCTACTTCCTCGTGGCGCTCGCCATCAGCCCCGTGCCGCTGACCGACTTCGCGATATTGTGGGGAACCTTCATGGGTGTTCCCACCCTGCTGCTTGTTGCTGTGGGCCACCGGCGGCTGCGCGCGGTCGGACCCTTAGTCCTCGCCGCCACGTTCTTGGTCGTCACCGGCGTCAACGTCGCCTTGAGCGCGGCATTCGGCCTTGGCATTGGGGCCGCCGTGGCCATTGTTGCCGCTTTCGTGGCACTCGCATGGTGGACCCTGCATCAGATCGCCAAGCGCTATCGCGAGAAGCGTACAAGCGACCTCGGGCTGATGTTGGATGCTTGGTGGCTCTTGTTCACTCTTTGGCAATGCGTCGATTTCTCCGCCGCTGAAGGGTTGGCCGGAGCCTTTGTGCTTGTCGCTTTTGCCGTCTATAAGCTTGTTCAGGCTATCGGATTTCACCTCATCGCGCCCCGCCGGCGACAAAGCGGGGTGAGCCTGCTTCTCTTGCGGGTGTTCGGCTTTGACAAGCGCAGCGAGCGGCTGTTGGATGAGCTTGGCCACAAGTGGCGGTACGCGGGTCCCATCAACCTGATCTCTGCGCCCGACTTGGCGACAGGATACGTCGAGCCGCATGAGTTCCTGGACTACCTTGCAGGGCGGTTGTCCCGCGGCTTTGTCAAGGACGAGGAAAATCTTGAGGCGCGCATGGCGAGGCTCGATAAATTACCGGATCCGGATGGCCGATACCGGGTCAACGACTTCTTGTGTCACGCCGATACTTGGCAACCGACGATGCGGCGGTTGGCCGACGACAGCGACGTCGTCCTTATGGACCTTCGCAGCTTCTCGCAAGGCAACCGGGGTTGTGCCTATGAACTGCGCGTGCTCCTTGATGCCGTGCCGGTCGGGCGCATCGTATTGCTCATCGACGCGACGACCGACCGGGTTCTCCTCGAAGAGCTGCTTCATGACATGTGGCGGACCCTCGCACCCACCTCCCCGAATTTGCGGCCGACGCCGGGACTATTGCGAATCATCTCCGTCACATCGGGATCGTCGCGCGAAATCGACAGTCTGCTGTTGGGGTTGTTTGTGGCCGGCGCAAAGCACGAACCTCAGGATCTTCCGATCGCGATGGCGAGGCCGTTTCCTGGTTGAGCGGGATTTCGGTTAACGCCGCTTGCGGCTGCGGAGGGAACACCAATCTCATTGCTCCGTTTCCTTGATTATGATCGAACCTAAGGAAAATCGAGGGTGAAGCGATGGCGACCACACCTGTGCCGCGTTACCAGGCCACCGCGGGTCCGGCAGTACTGAGCCAGGGCTTCCGGCCATTCTTTCTCGCTGCTGGCGTATGGGCGGCGCTTGGTCTTCTGTTGTGGTTGCTCGATTTCTGGAACCTCCTCGCCGTACCGACCGCATTCGATCCGGTCATGTGGCATATCCACGAAATGCTGTTCGGGTTCGTCGCCGCCGCCATTGCCGGCTTCGTCCTCACGGCGATCCCGAATTGGACGGGGCGTCTACCGCTTCAGGGCTGGCCGCTCCTTGGCCTCGTTGCGTTGTGGGCGGCGGGGCGCGTCGTCGTGGCCTATTCCGCGGTCGTCGGCGTGACGTTGGCGGCGGTCATCGATGTTGCCTTTTTTGCCGCGCTCACGGTCGTGGCGGCGCGTGAAATCATTGCCGGCAAGAACTGGCGCAACCTTCCGATCATCGTCGCGTTGGCGCTCCTCGCCATCGGCAACGTCCTGTTTCATGCCGGTTTGTTCGACATGCGCGGGGGAAGCGAGTTCGCATGGCGGTTCGCGATTTCTGTCATCGTGATGCTGATCGCGCTGATTGGCGGCCGAATCATCCCGAGCTTCACCGGCAATTGGCTCGCCAAGCGGGACGAAAGCCGGCCGCCGCCGTTCGGACGTTTCGATTTGCTGACTTTGCTGGTCACGGTGGCGGCGTTGCTCCTTTGGAGCGTCGCTTTCGACAATATCGTGGTTGGCGTTCTGCTTGGCGTTGCCGCCGTCGCCCATGCGCTGCGTCTTGCGCGCTGGCGCGGACATCGAACGGCGGCCGAGCCTCTGTTGTGGATCCTTCATCTGGGGTATGCTTGGCTGCCAATTGGGTTGGCACTGCTTGCCGCCGCGCAACTGACGCCGCAAGTGCCCCAGGCGGCTGCCGTTCATGCCCTGACCGCTGGCCTCATGGGCGTGATGATTCTCGCGGTTGCGAGCCGAGCCACGCTTGGCCACACGGGTCGGGCGCTGCACGCCGGCCTCGGCACGGCGATGGTCTACCTCTTGATTATCGGCGCTGCGATCGCGCGTGTCGGCGGCTCGCTTTGGGCGCCCTACTACATGGAGTTGCTGGCTCTCTCGGGCGCTCTTTGGGTGGCCGGGTTTGCGCTCTTTACCGTGTTATACGCACCGATGCTAGTGTTGCCGGATCCACGCAAGCGCAGCGCTCCGGCGGGTCCCGATCGGCAAAATCCGCCTCCCCAACAGGCATCACAACCAAACGCGCGCGGCTGAGCCGAGATACGGTTGCGCATCATCGGCGCACGGGCCATATCCCGTTACCAAGGGCAGGCCATCTGATCGACCGCAGCCGCAAAACGCCGGTGCGCGGGTGGCCGAGGACGAAGAAGCGGAGAGCCAGGCATGAGATTTCTTGCCGTGCATCCCGGTCCGCTGATGTACACGAAAATCTACCTGCGGTTGGAGCCTCTCGGCCTGGAGCTGGTCGCGGCGGCGGTTCGCGACGCGGGGCACGACGTGGCGCTCCTCGACCTGCAGGTCGAAAGCCACGCCGACTATTTCCGCTGGATCGAGCAATGGCGGCCCGATGTCATCGCTTTTTCGTGTAATTATCTGGCCAACGTTCCGGAGATTATCGACCTCAGCAAGAATGCCAAGGCGCGCCTTCCGCGCGTCTTTACGGTCGTCGGCGGTCACAGCGCCTCGTTCACGGCGAGCGAGATTCTTGAACACGGCGCGGGAGCGGTTGATTGCGTGCTGCGCGGCGAGGGCGAGGCGGCGATGCCGCCTTTGATGGCGGCACTTGCCGAGGGGCGCGATGCCGTTGCACAGGTTCCCGGCGCCGTGACTGCCGTTGCCGTTGCGCCGCCGCCCACGTTTTTGCCGGATCTGGACGTCGTGCGCGCCGCGCGCGACCTCCTGCGCCATCGCCGCAAGTACTTTATTGGCGCTCTCGATCCCTGCGCTTCCATCGAGTTCGCGCGCGGCTGTCCGTGGGATTGCGCCTTTTGCAGCGCATGGACCTTCTATGGGCGCACGTATCGGACGCGAAGTCCCGAGCACATCGTCGAAGAACTCGGCGCGATCAAGGAGCCCGGCATCTTTGTCGTCGATGATGTCGCCTTCGTCCAATCGCGCCAAGGCTTCGCGATCGGGGAGGCGATCGCGAGGCGAGGGATTCGCAAGGAATACTACCTCGAAACCCGCGGCGATGTGCTCCTTCGCAATAAAGACGTTTTCAAGTTCTGGAAGGAACTCGGTCTCCATTACATGTTCCTCGGCATCGAGGCGATTGATGACGACGGCCTCGACAAATACCGCAAGCGAATCAGCTTGGGGCAGAACTATGAAGCCCTTGAATTCGCCAGGTCCCTCGGCATCAGGGTGGCGATCAACATTATCGCCGACTGCGAATGGGATCGCGAGCGCTTCCGAATCGTCCGCGAGTGGTGCTTGGAGGCGCCCGAGGTTGTCAATATCAGCGTCAACACGCCCTACCCGGGGACGGAAACGTGGCGCACCGAAGCACGCGCATTGACCACGCGCGACTATCGCTTGTTCGATATCCAGCATGCCGTCCTGCCGACGACTCTGCCGCTACCCGTTTTTTACGAGGAACTCGTCAAGACGCAGCAGGTGTTGAACAAGAAACATCTCGGTTGGCGGACCTTTGGCAAAGCCGCCGGCAAGGTCGCCGAGACGCTCGCCAGGGGACAGTCCAATTTTGTCAAAATGCTCTGGAAGTTCAACAGCGTCTATCGGCCGGAACTTCTGCTTGCGGATCATCGCCAGCCGGTGAGCTATCAAATCAGCTTGCCGCCCACACCCGCGGAAGAGGTGGATCGAAGAACGCTTTACGTGCACGAGCCGAAAGGGCGGAAGGGGCGTTCCCTCGACGATGCGACGGAGCGTTTCGTTGACGCCACGCGGACCGGCGTCGGCGGGTGAGACCGGATTGATGCCACTTTTTTCCGAACCGGCCGCGGGAAAGTGTGTCGCGGTTAACACAATCCTTTCTTTGATTGGTTAATAATTATTGCCGTTCGCACCTCGGGGGTTGACCTGAGCGGTAAACTCGGTAACTTTCGTATGTGCGGCCTAGCCGTTTTAAAGAAATCTATCCCTGAGGTGAGTCGAAAAGAAATTTTGTTTCGCAGGGATTATCGGATCGAGGCGGCCTTTGTCGGGCCGGACAGCAGCGGAGGCTCTTATGAAGAGATATTATCAAAGTTTCACGTTCGACTCGGCGACTTGCAGCGCGCCTGATCGCTTCATGTCGGATTCTGCCGGTACCGGACGCGGCGTTCCATCCGAGGGTGAGCGCTCGCCCGCAAGTCGGAGCGGACAGGAGCCGTTCGATCCGCCGCGCTACTGGGAGTTTTTCCCGGGTACGGATTGACTGCGGAACACCGTCGATTGCGAGGTCAATGCCGGGGACGCTCGCGGGGCCAACCCCGGCGCTACGTCTGACGATGACGCGTCGCGCCTCTCATGCCGCTGATGACTCGCGAGATTCGCTGGTTCTTTGACGGCAGCCTTGCCGATACGGGCGCGGCGACCGCGGCTTGGTTTACCCAATCGGTGGCACGCGGCGAAAAGAGCCCGGCGATATCGCCGGAGGATTGGCGCACGGACCGCTACCTGTTCCTGCCGCAAGTGGACGATCTCGGCATAAAGCTGCGGCAAGACCGTTGGGAGATCAAAGGGCGTCACGCCCTGATCGGCATCCAGCGGTTCGGCGAGGGAATCGAAGGCGAGGTGGCGTGCTGGACCAAGTGGGCGATCGCGGCGCCGGGGGAAAGCGGAGGCGGGCATTCCGCCATTGCCGCATGCCCGATTGTCGATATCGCCAAACAGCGGATTCGCCGCGCCGCGCGCTTCACCCAGGACGGCGCGTTTGAGATCGCGGCGAGGCAGGAAAATGCGGCGCGGGAGATCGACCGGGGCCTGCACATGGAACTGACGCGCATCCGTGTCGCGGGCGCTCGTAGGGACAGCCACTGGAGCCTGGGATTCGAGGCGTTTCCCGATGATCCTTCCGCTTGCGCGTTGTTCGCCGAAGCCATCTGCGCCTTACTGGAAGGCTGTCCCGCCAAGCCTCTCTCGGCCGAGGGGTCGATGTCTTACCCGCGCTGGCTGCAGCGGCTCGGCGCGCGAATCAAACCTGGAGCGTGTTGATCCGGAAATGCCGAGCCGCGAAGTCCTCAGCCGGTAAACGACAAGTAGACGATTGTCATCGAGATGACCGCCATTGACATCGACGCCGCCAGAACGTAACGCACGACGCCCACTGTCTCTGCCTGACGCGCCTGTACTTCGCTTATACGGGTTTGCATGTTCGGCTATCCTCTCCCGGACAATATCGCCATTGAGAGCAATTCTCGTTGCGACCGTTGTGCATGTCATACGGTCGCAACGAGGCTGCCGGTTCACTTTGAAGATGCTATTGCCGCTTGCCGTCGAGAGGCCGCCCGAGCGGTCGCTCACACGATCATGGCGTCGCCGCCGCGTCGGGCGTCGCCAAAGCCGCTGAATGCCCCGTTTTTCCGTCTGCTGACGGCATGGACGCCGCCGAAGAAAAGATTCTGTTGTTGCCACTGATCCAGATTGGGAAAGCTTTTCGCAAGCGCCTGGATCGCGCCTTCGTCAAATCCAGGCTCGAGGCTGAGACGGTCGTCTTCGTAATGGATGCGAGGGCTGGCGATGGCCTGTGCCAACGGCATGCGATGGCCAATGAGATTGAGCAGTGTTTGAAGAATCGCCGTGCGCAGCCGGTTGGAGCCGCCTGAACCGAGAACCGTCAAGGCGCCGTCGTCGTCCATCGCCAACGTCGGGGCCATCATCGAACTCATCCGGACGTCGCATGGCCACCGGTGGAATCCGTGAGGATTGATGTCTTCCTCGCCCAACATGTTGTTCAGGATGATTGCTGTTCCCGGAACTGCGTATCCCGATCCTTCACCGCTGCTGAGGGTAAGGCTGGCGGCGTTGCCGGCGCTGTCGACAACGCTGATGTGTGTGGTGCCGCGGGCGGTCGATGGGTGGCCCAGCACTTCCCTCCGGTAGCGCTGCAGCAGAAGCGGATCGAGCAGCGTATCGCCTGCGGTGCCCGCGTCGAGTTCGTGCAGCCGGCACTCCACCCGGGCGCGGTTGGTCAGCGCCATGATGCGGGCAAGGCGCTCAAGGTAGTCGGCGGATCCAAATTCGGGGACGGCGTCATCCCGCAAAAGCTCGAGTGCGAAAGCAATGAGGATGCCGCCGCTCGATGGCGGCGGGTTGAGGTGGAGCGCCGCCCCGAACGCGCGTCGGCTCAAGGCGGCGCGCTTCTCGACACGGTAGTTCTCCAGATCGGCGCGGGTGAGAAAGCCGCCTTGGGCTGCCGAGTCGGCGGCGATCGTCCGGGCGATTTCACCGCGGTAGAAGAGATCGTCGCCTTCGATGGCCATGACTTCAAGGGCGTCGGCCATTTCCGGCAGGCGGAGCATGTCGCCTTCGCCCAGCCATTCCCCGGATCCGTCGCGACGGATGAACAGGTTCCGCACCGTCTCGCGGCTGGTCAGCATCGGGCGAAGGATTCGCAGCGTATACGCCTGCATGGCGTCGATGCGCACGCCTTCGCGGGCAAGCGCGATGGCTGGCTCCACGATCCGGCGCAACGGCATGTAGCCGAGATCGCGATGCGCTTCGAACAGGCCCTTGACGGTGCCTGGGGTCGCGATCGACCCCATACCTATGTGAAATTCCTGCGTCGTCGGTCCAAAATCGGCGGCTATCGGAAAAAACTCGATACCGCCGTCGGAGCGCCGCTGCCGCGGCGTTTGCGTGAAGAAGTCATAAACGAGGATGCGCCCGGCGAAGAATCCGCTGGTT
Source organism: uncultured Rhodospirillaceae bacterium (assembly GCA_964603915.1). Taxonomy (GTDB): domain Bacteria; phylum Pseudomonadota; class Alphaproteobacteria; order Rhodospirillales; family Defluviicoccaceae; genus REEP01. The sequence goes on along the minus strand of CAZRWU010000007.1, from coordinate 12,631 downwards.
GGACGGACGAGCAGGAAGCCGCCGCCGCCGAGGGAGCTGAGCATCGGCTCGGCGACGCAAGCGGCGCACATCGCGGCGAGGGCGGCATCGAAAGCGTTGCCGCCGTCTTCCAGAATCGCCGCAGCGGCGCGGCATGTCGCGGGATGACCGGAGGCGACCGCACCGAGGCTGCTCATATTTTTTCTTTCTCTCGTCCTTCTCTGCGCCGTCGCGCGCCGGCGTCAACGGCTCGGTACCGGCTCCCGCGGACGAAGTCAACTGCTCGGCGTGGACCGCGTCCGCCGCGATGGCGCGTCCGGCCGCGCCTTCGATGAAGAGGCCGGTTTTTGCTCTTTTTTCTTTGCCGTTTGTCGCTCCAGCGTCTACGAAACGGCCTTGACGCCTCGTTGGGTGATCCACCAACTCCGGATTCGAGCAAGCAGTCGCGCCAATGGCTGACAAGACATTGCTTCCCGCCGGCATGGTCGACGTGCTCCCGCCATACGCCGACTTCGAAGCGAAAACCGTCGAGTCGCTGATGGCGACGTTCGCGGGCTATGGCTACGAGCGCGTCAAGCCGCCGCTGATGGAGTTCGAGGACAGTTTCCTCTCCGGCGCCGGGTCCGCCCTTTCCTCGCAGGCGTTTCGCCTGATGGACCCGGTCTCCCAGCGCATGGTGGTTTTGCGACCGGACATGACGATGCAGGTGGCGCGGATCGCCACCGACCGGCTTGCTGCGGCGCCGCGTCCGCTGCGGCTTGGATACGCCGGACAGGTGGCATACGTGAGCGCAACGCAATTGCGGCCGGTCCGGCAGGTGAGCCAGGTCGGGGTCGAGTTGATCGGCCCTTCGGTTCCTCAGGCCGACGCCGAAATCATCTTGATGATTGCCTCCGCCTTGGCTGCGTCGGGGGCTGGGGGCCTGACCGTCGATCTTGGAATACCGACACTGGTGCCGGCGCTCGTCGCCGAAGCCGGTGTCGATGAGGCGACGCATGGCCGTTTGAGGGCGGCGCTCGACAGGAAGGACATCGCCGGCGTTGCCGGCCTGTCTGGACGCCTGGGCAGCGAGGTTGCCGGAATTCTGTCGGAACTGGTGGCCTTGGCCGGGCCTTGCGACGCCGCCATGGATGCGCTGATGGCCCTCACCTTGCCCCCGGCGGCGGCCGCGGAGCGGGCGGCGCTGGCGGAGGTCGTTGCATGTATCCAAGGCGCGGAGTTCAGACCTAATCTCAGCATCGATCCGGTCGAGAACCGCGGCTTCGAATATCACACGGGAGTGACCTTTGCTGTATTCGCCGCCAGTGTGCGCGGCGAACTCGGCCGCGGCGGGCGCTATCGTACAGGCAGCGTCGGCCAGGGCGAGGCCGCGACGGGCGCGACCTTGTTCATGGATGCCGTGATGGATGCCGTGCCCGCTCCGGCGCCGAGCCCGCGCCGCATCTTTCTGCCGGTTGGAACGCCGCCGCAACAGGTGCGCGCCCTCAGGGAGCGGGGGTGGATTACCGTCAGCGGCTATGATGCCGCCGCGGCCGCGGATCACGAAGGGCGGCGGCTCAAGTGCTCTCACGTCTTTGCCGATGGCCAAGTGCGGCCGCTTGTGCCGTCATCCGAAAACACAACAACCTGAACGGGGACAGGAGCGATGACGAACGTGGTCGTGGTCGGCTCGCAGTGGGGCGACGAGGGAAAAGGGAAAATTGTGGATTGGCTCTCGCAGCGCGCCGACGTCGTCGTGCGGTTTCAGGGCGGCCACAATGCCGGTCATACCCTCGTGATCGACGGAGTCACCTACAAGCTGAGCCTGCTGCCATCCGGCGTTGTGCGTTCGGGCAAGCTTGCCGTCATTGGCAACGGCGTGGTTCTTGATCCGTGGGCATTGCTGCGGGAAATCGAGACGTTGCGTCAGCAAGGCGTCGCGGTGGGGCCGCACAATTTGCGCATCGCGGAGAACGTGGTCCTCATCTTGAAGCTGCACCGCAAGCTCGACGAAGCGCGAGAGGTGGCGCTCGGCAAGCTGAAGATCGGGACAACGGGTCGTGGCATCGGCCCGGCGTACGAGGACAAGGTCGGTCGGCGCGCTATTCGCCTCGCCGACCTCGCCGATCGGAGCGTGCTCAAGATCAAGCTTGAGGCCCTTCTTCATCACCACAACGCGCTTTTGCGCGGTCTCGGCATGCCCGAGGAAGATAGCGAGGCCTTGCTTGCCGATCTCGAAAACGTGGCTCCGAGTGTGTTGCCGTATGCCGATACCGTATGGAAGACGCTCGACGACGCCCGCCGGTCGGGGGCGCGGATTCTCTTTGAAGGCGCGCAAGGGACGATGCTGGACATCGATCATGGCACCTATCCTTACGTGACGTCATCCAATACGCTCGCCGGTCAAGCGGCCGCGGGATCGGGGCTGGGCCTCGGGGCGCTCGACTATGTTCTGGGGATTACCAAGGCCTATACCACCCGTGTCGGCAGCGGACCGTTCCCCACCGAGCTTTTCGACGAGGTCGGCCGCGGGCTTGGCGAGCGTGGCCGGGAATTCGGCACCGTGACCGCCAGGCCGCGCCGTTGCGGCTGGTTCGATGCGGTTCTGGTTCGACAAGCTGTGAAGGTCAACGGCATTCGCGGCATCGCCCTGACCAAGCTCGACGTGCTCGACGGTCTCGAAACCTTGAAGGTGTGTACGGGCTACCGCCTCGATGGCGGGGCGCTTGATCATCTTCCCGCGTCGACAAGTCGTCAGGCCCAGGTGGAGCCGGTCTACGAAACCATGGAAGGCTGGCAAGTCAGCACGCGTGGCGCGCGCTCCTGGGCCGATCTTCCGGCGACGGCCGTCAAGTACATTCGGCGAATCGAGGAATTGATCGAGGCGCCGGTTCACCTGTTGTCGACCAGCCCGGAGCGCGAGGACACTATCATGGTGCGCGATCCGTTCGTCAGCAGCTGACCGTCCGACCCATAGAATCTGTCCGCATCGGTCCGGCGTTAACCGATCGTCAGGCAGGAGCGGGATATCTTCCCCTCTGACAGCGGAGCGAGGAAATGGACCGGAGCGATGACGGCGGATCGGCAAGCCGCGGAAGCGATACGCTCGGCTGATGAAAAGGTCTGCCTGCACGGCCGCTTCGTCGTTGATCAAAACGCGCCGCTCGTCGAATTCGCGACAGCTTCTACGCAAGCCTTTGCCGCCACGGATTTGCTTTCTCCCGAGCGGCTCATGGTCGCCCTGGTTCGCGCGCCGAACCTGCCGATGCGGGCGGTTGCCCGTGAGCGTCTGGCTCAGGCGTCGCTTCCGGGCCTGTTGCCGATCGCCGACTTTGGCGTGATCGACTGGCCGCTTCCGGAGAGACGGCGTGAAGTCATCGTCTACCCGCGCCCGCGAGGCGGCCCGCTTGTTGCCCGCTATGGCCACAGCGGCCGCGCCGTGTCCGAACACGTCCTCACCCAGCGGATTCTTCCGCCGCTCGCAAGAGCGCTGCAAGGACTGGAGACGCTTGCCGTCGCCCACCGCGCGATCCGGCCCGACAACGTATTCTACGTTGACAGCGCGCGAACCGAACTTGTTCTTGGCGACTGCGTTTCAGCGCCCGCCGGCTACAACCAGCCCGTGCTGTTCGAACCGATCGAGCGGGCCTTGGCGTCGCCTTGCGGTCGCGGAGAGGGAAGCGCCGCCGATGATCTCTACGCGCTTGGCGTCGCCCTCGCTCTTCTTCTCGTCGGCGCCAACCCCGTTGCGAGCCTCACCGATGAACAGATCCTGTTGGCGAAAATGGAGAGGGGCAGCTATAGCGTCTTGTGCGAGCAGCAGCGCATCCCCCTCGCCATGATCGATCCATTGCGCGGGTTGCTGTGCGATCACGTCGAGCATCGCTGGGATCTGAGAGAGCTGGATCGCTGGCTGAGAGGGCAGCGCTTGAATCGGTCCCGCCCACGACCGCCGCTGCGCCCATCGTCCTTCTTTCCGTTTGGCGGTCGTCAGCACTGGTCGCTGCGAACGCTCGCGCGTAGCTTGACCGGCGATGTTCCCGCTGCGGCAATGGCGATTCGAGATGGACGGCTGGAGAATTGGCTGCGGGTATGTGCGAAGGCGGACGATGCGGCGGATGCGGTTGCGCGCGAGGCGGCGTCGGTTTGCGCCCGCAAGGGCGCTTCAGGTTCGAACGACGCTCTCGTGGCGCGCGTCGCCATGGCGCTCGATCCGGATGCGCCGATCAGCTATCGCGGATTACGGTTCATGCCCGATGGGCTGGGACCGGCGCTTGCGTGGACGTGGTTGGAAAAAGGCGAGGCGCAGGCCGTCGGCGACGTGCTTTGCCTTGACCTTGCGCAAACATGGCTGACGCCAAAGCTGAAGAAGACGCCTCATTTTGCGACCCTGCGGAAAGACTACGCGCGGTGGCGCGCCATTGTCGACAACCGTTACCTCGGCTACGGCATTGAACGGTGTCTTTACGAGATGAACCCCGGCTTTCCCTGCCAGAGCCCGTTGGTCAGGAACGCGCACGTGGTTGCGCTGGATGCGTTGCTTCCGGCGCTTGAGGAAAGCGCCGTCTCCGCCTCTCCTGGCGGCGTTCCCATGGACCGGCATCTGGCGGCGTTCATTGCCGCGGGCTGGCAGCAGGGCATTCAGCCGCATCTTGCCGCGCTTGCCGATCCCGGCCGGGCCGAGAGCGTGATCGTCGGCGCCGTCGGTATCTTTGCCGCCTTGCAGCGACAGTACGCGCTTCCGCCTCTGCCCAAGCTTGCCGCGTGGGTCGGCGGCATGCTGAACGTCGTTGTTGCGACTTATCACGCCCGGGCGACGCGGGCCGCGCTTGAGAGCGCGGTCGAATCGCTCTGCCGCGAGGGCTGGTTTCCCGCCCTTTACGATCTGCTTGCCGATGGCGACCGGCGCGCCGCGGACGCCCAAGGATTTTCCGCCGCCGTGACAGAGTTCGCAGCCATTGCGGCCGAGATCGACGCGCTCGCGGCGAGCGATCCGCAAGCCGACCCGGTTATTCGGGAAGAAGGACAACGCCTTGCCGCCGCCCTTTCGGTGCTGGGTTCAAGCGTTGTCGTCTTCATGATCGTCATCAGCGCGTTCTGGTAACGACCGGTCGTGCGCCCGAGTGGGAACATGAACGCAGGAGCGGCCGCCAAGGACACGCGCGCAAACGTGTTCCCGATATTCTCCCGGCGGCTGCTGCCGATCGCCCTGCTGTTGATCGTGCTCATCGCAGCGCCGGGACTGCTGTTGCTGGTGTCTATCGCCATGCTTCCGACAGGCGTCGCCTTTGTCGTCGATTCCTCGCGCGAGAAACTTGCGGGTTTGAGCGTCGGCGCCACGAACTTTGCCGCCATTACGCCCTTTGTGCCGGATCTTTGGCTGCACACCGGCAGCGTCGGCATCGCCGGCGCGATCCTGACCGACGTCTTTGCCATGACGGCGATCTACGCGGCTGCGGCCGTGGGCTGGTTCTTGCACCTCGGGATTTCCCCGCTCGTCGCCACCGCTCACCGCATCAGGGGCGCCCGCAGGGTCGGTCGTCTTCGTATTCGGCAGCAACAGCTGATCGAGGTCTGGGGCGAGGGAGTGGCGCAACATTCCGATCGCCCCCCCGGCTAAGCATCCCCAGACTCCCGCCGCTTGAAGCGGCGCGCCGCCAAGGACCAAAGAATTCCTCGGCCCGATGTCAGCTCGCCAGCCGCCGCTCGATGACCGCGTTGCGCACCGATTTCTGGAGTTTCTCGAACGCGCGGACTTCGATCTGGCGCACCCGCTCCCGTGAGATCCCGTAGCGTCGACTCAGATGCTCCAGCGTCGACGGCGTTTCCCTGAGCCGCCGCTCGGCAATGATCTCACGCTCGCGTTCGGAAAGATTTCCCAGCGCGCCGGCAAGAAGATGACGCCGGCTGGTCAATTCCTGCAACTCTGCGATGCGGACTTCCTGATCGTCCTTCGTATCGACCAGCCAATCCTGCCATTCCCCCTGACCCTCTTCACGCAAAGGCGCATTCAGCGACATATCGGGCGTCGCGATTCTCCGGTTCATGTGGATGACTTCAATCTCGGCGACATTCAGCCGATCGGCGATATGGCTGACGTGCTCCGGCGAGAGATCGCCGTCATCAATTGCCTGTATTTGTCCCTTGAGCCTGCGCAGGTTGAAGAACAGCTTCTTTTGCGCGGCGGTTGTGCCGATCTTGACCAAAGACCATGAGTGCAGGATGTATTCTTGAATGGCCGCGCGAATCCACCAGATGGCGTAGGTGGCAAGGCGAAAGCCGCGGTCGGGATCGAAGCGCTTGACAGCCTGCATCATGCCGACATTGCCCTCGGCGATCAGCTCGCTCAGCGGCAGGCCATAACCCCGGTATCCGGCGGCGATCTTGGCGACCAAGCGAAGATGGCTGGTGACCAGCTTGTCGGCGGCCTCGCTGTCGCCGCACTCGACCCACCGCCGCGCCAAGGCATATTCCTCCTCGGGACGCAGCATCGGAAAGCCGCGTACCCGCTGAAGATAGCGCGACAAATTCCGCTCGGGACTGATATCGGTGTCCAGATTTTCCGCCGCCATCCTCTGCCGCCCGCTCGCCCGCGTTCCGCTCCTCTCGGTTCGTGCTCGCTCGCCTTTGCTCGACATCTCCGTCCTACCGCGTGCTCAACCAATAACCCAGCGCTGAACTGCAGTATATCACAACTCTATGGAGATTTTAAATAGTCTATTAAGTATTTGATATCTTGATATAATGGAACTTCAAAAGTTCGTCGAACCGCGGTCTGGGGATGGCGAAAGCCGATAAGAAACGCGTGAAGCGCTTGACGCCAAAAGCGCGCTAGGGCGGCGTTCGACGCCGCGACGCTGTGCGACTGCCGGCGACCGCCGCTGTAGAGCGTGTCGCCGACAAGGGGATGGCCGATCATGGCCATGTGAACGCGGATTTGGTGGGTGCGGCCGGTCATCGGCCGGCACTCAACGAGACTTGCCGCGCCGCCGCCGACCGCCGTGAGCAGGCGGTAATCGGTGGCGGCCGCTTTGCCGCCCTGGCGCACCACTGTCATGCGAACCCTATTGTGCGGGTCGCGGCCGATGTTGCCATGGATACGCCCCTTCACCGGCGACGGGATTCCCCACACAAGCGCATGATACGCTCGCTCGACGCTGTGCTCGGCGAACTGTTGCGCCAGCGTGAGATGCGCACGGTCGGTTTTTGCTGCAATCATCAGGCCGCTGGTGTCCTTGTCGAGGCGGTGGACGATTCCCGGACGATGGGGTGCGCCAATGTCGGAGAGCCTTCCGCAATGGGCGAGCAACGCATTGACCAAAGTGTGATCCGGATTGCCGGCGCCAGGATGAACCACCAGCCCGGGCGGTTTGTTGACAACGATCACCGCATCGTCCTCGAACACCACATCAAGCGGCAAGGCCTGTGGAACTGGGACGTCTCCCGTCTCTGCGACAATCTCGATCGTGTAAATTTCACCCGCGCGGACACGGCGTGAGGGCGCGCAAGAGGAGCCGCCCGCGCTTTCCTGGACTTGGCCGCCCTCGATCAGCGCCTTGAGGCGTGATCGCGACATTTCCGGGACTGCATCGGCGAGCACCCGGTCGAGACGGAGACCGGCCTTGTCCTCGGCGATACGAACGGTGTAAGTGGGAGCCTTCATCGCCAGCAAAGCCGCTCCTGAATCATGCAAGCGCTCAAGGCCGTCGTTATTCTTCTCGGTGTTCTCATCGTCATCAGCTTTGTCCTGCTCATCTACGGCTTCTATGCCCGGATGACCGATCCCGATTTCACTGTGACGAAACCGCGCGAGGAGGCTGCGCCTCGCGTGGGCCGCATCGCCGTGCCGGCCGGCTGCGCCGTCGCCGAAATGAGGCCGGCCGACGAGCGATTGTTTGTCCGCCTCGTTGGCGATGACGAAGGCTGCAACCGCATTATGATCATCGACGTCGATTCCGGTCGGGAGATCGCGGTATTCACGCTCGGACCGTAGTGGCGATGCCGGCGGCGCTGGTGCGAACAGTGCGGGAGGCGGCGGAAGCAGCATATCCCGATGAGTCCTGCGGCTTGCTCATCGGCCGGCAGGAGCCGGACGGCGCGACGCGCATCGGCGCGGTCGAACCTGCCGCGAATGTCGCTACGGGCTCCCGCCGCGATCGCTTCGCCATCGACCCGCGCGTTCAGTTCGCGCTGATGCGGCGCTTGCGGGGCAGCGGCGAGCGCATGATCGGGCATTACCATTCCCATCCCGACCATGTGGCGACGCCTTCGGAACACGATCTTGCAATGGCGTTCGAGCCTGACCTCGTGTGGCTGATCACATCGGTGGTGGCGGGTCGCGCGGTCGATATCCGGGCGTGGATGCCGGATCTGGCGGCGGGTCGCTTTCGGGCGCTCGCCTTGCACATCGGTGAACCCGGCTCGCCGTAGGCCAGCCGGAGTGCGATAGGAAGACGAGACCGGCGCGAGAGCTTCCGCGCGTTTTTCCGTCGCCCTTCACTTCTCTCCAAGGTTATAAAATCGTGGGACAATGTGAAAGATCGGCCATGGTTCCACAGTTCGTTCCCGAGTCGAATTACCTCATCCGGATGCTGGATGGCACGATCAAGCAGATCAACCCGTTCACGGGAACCGAAGTCTGGACCGTGCCCGGCCGCGCCAATCGCCCTCTCGGCATCGATAACCAGAACGTCCAGCCGCTGGACCCCGATCAGGAGGACGCCCACTGCGCGTTCTGCGCCAAACGATATCTCGAAACGCCCCCTGAGAAGTCCCGCCTGATCGTCAGCGGCAACGGCTATACGACGTTGCGCAATCTCAACGCGGAAGAAATTTTCGACACGGTCGCCGAGTTTCGGCGCGTGCCGAACCTGTTCGAAATCGTCTCGTTCGATTACTGGCAGAAGAACTTCGGATACCAGTTGCCGGAAGCGGCGGAGTCGCGCAAGCACGCCTATCTCGCCACCGAGGCGGGGCGGCGTCACGTTCTGAACGTGGTCGAGCATCGCCTCAAGGCGGCCGGCGTCGATCCGCTGACGATCCAGCGGATGACGGTCGACGAGCGGCTTGGCGTCGCCAACGCCTTCTTCGGGGGCGGGCACGAAGTCATCGTCGCGCGGCGTCACTTCGTCCCCGGCGCCAAACGCGACGATCAGTTGGCGTCCTCCGGCTCGTTGTCGCCCGAGCAGCACTACCAGTACATGCGGTTTACCATCGAGGCCGTACGCGACATTTATATTAGCAACCGCTACGTGCGTTACGTCGCCGTCTTTCAGAACTGGCTGAAAGCCGCGGGCGCCTCCTTCGACCACCTCCACAAGCAGCTCGTCGCGATCGACGAGCGTGGTGTCCAGAATGAGCTGGAGGTGCGGTTGGCGCGCGCCAACCCCAACATCTACAACGAAGCGGCCGTCAACTTCGCGGCGTATCGCAACCTGGTCATTGCCGAGAACGACCACGCCATCGCCTTTGCCGGTTTCGGTCACCGCTATCCGACTTTGGAGGTGTTTTCGAAAAGCGAGCGGAGCCAGCCGTGGAATCACTCGCAAGACGAATTGCGCGGCATGTCCGATCTTGTCCATGCCTGCCACGCCGCCACCGGCGCCACGGTTCCGTGCAACGAGGAATGGTACTACAAGCCGCCGGACGCCGACGTATCCATGCCGTGGCGGGTCTTGATCAAGTGGCGGGTGTCGACCCCGGCGGGTTTCGAGGGCGGAACGAGAATTCATGTCAATACGATCGATCCCGACTCGCTGAGGAACAAGGTCGTGCCGCGCCTTTACGCCCTCAGAAACGACGGCGGCATCGCCGCGATGAAGATCGCAATGGAGTGCGACTGCTTGCCAAACTGCCTGAAGTACAATCCGGCAGTGCGGCAACAACGCGCGAGCGATCCTGAGTTTCCGCCGCTCTCCAGCGGCCCGCGGCCGAGCGGCTGATGTCTCGCCGACCGGGAGAGACGCTCCGCAAGGCGGTTCCTTAATCTTTTTCCGTTAAAGGTAGAGGCCTCGTGTCGACATACAGGTGGAGGAACCGGCGCGCATGCCTTTTGTCAAGCGCGACGCCAAGGGGCGCATCATCGCTCTGCTTGCCCAACCGATTGACGATCAAGCCGAGGAGATCGGCGAAGGCGATCCCGAGTTGGTCCGGTTTCTTGGGGAAGCGCATCTCGTTCGCAGCGTTCTGGTCGATTGGCTCGAATCGGACCTGGCGATGGCGCGGGTCCTTGAGGACCTCATTGCGCTTCTCATCGACAACGGCGTCATCCGTTTCGATCAACTTCCGGATGAAGCGCAAAAGAAAATCCTCCAGCGCCGGGGTCTGCGGCGGCAACTCGGCTACGTCGAAGCGCTCTTTACCGGCAGCGATAGAGAGCCTACGGTATCGGGCGAAGCCGATGAAAACGAACGTTATTTATAGAACCAATTGCGATCTCCCGGCTGCCGCGGCCGACCCGCTCCCGCCGCGGCCATCAAGCCTGTCCCCGTTATCCCCGTGATTCACCGTTGGCGAGGCTTCTGGAGTCTGTCAGATGGGCGTCTCCAAGCCAAATCCGAACGCGCCCCTTCAAGGAGAACCTTCGCATGATGATTGGCCGCAACACCGCAGCAGGCGAAAAGCTGATTGCCTATGCCGACCGGATCGAGCGTCTGCTCGATGAAATCGACGGCCTCAAGCAGGATCTGAAAGACCTCAAGGCGGAAGCGAAAGGGGAAGGATTCAATGTTCAGGCGCTGACCAAGCTGGTGACGATTCGCCGCAACAAGGGCCGGGCCGACTCGGAGGCGGAATTCTTGAACGATCTCGTTCTTTATGCCCATGCGACCGGAACGCCGCTGGACGTCGGCTTCGCGTTGCAGGAATGGGATGGCGACGATGCGCCGCGCTCCGAGAGCGGACGCCAAGCCGACCCCGATGGCGTGACGCCGCCCGCCGCCGAACCCGCCGAAACGGATTGATCCGGCCGCGCGCCGCAGGCGCGGCGCCGAATGTGGTGCTCGGCAACCAAGGCCATTGTGGGAACGGTCCTCGGCGTGCTGTGGCATGCCGAGCCTTTCCTGGATCGGCTGGGCGCGCCCTGGCAGGCCGTCGCCGCCACGTTCGCGGCGATCCTGCCCTTCAATGGCGGAACCGGGTTCTTCGTCAACGCCAATGGCGACTTTCTTTCTGCGCTTCATGTCGTCGATAGATGCGCCCACCCGGCGCTGCAGACTCCCGAAGGAATCGTCGTCGGCAGGATCGTCGCCAAGTCGGAACAGCTTGACCTTGCCGTGATCCGTACCGATCAGGCGAGGGATGCTTACGCCCGCTTTCCCGATTATCCGGCGCAATGGTTGGTGGAGCCGGTATCGGTCGGGCGCTACCGCGCCTGCGGCGGGCTCGGCTCTTGGGACGTTGTCCCCGCCACGGCGACCAGTATGCCCGGTTTCGGTGGCGGCTTGCTCGCCCTCGCTGCCGCCGATGCGATGGAGGCGGGCAACAGCGGCAGCCCGGTGATCGAGCGCAACGGCGCTGTCGCAGGAATGGTGACGGCTCGCCTGGAACAGAGGAGCGAGACCGGCATCGCCGTCAATGCCACGGTGATTGCGCGCTTTCTCGCAGCCTCGGGAGTGCCCTACCAAACAGTGCCGAGCGTTCTGTTCCTGCTTCCCGAAGGCTTGGGAACGGCCGCCGCACAGCACGCGTTTCCTCTGCTCTGTCTGTAATGAGGCGGCGGGGCCGGTTTCTCTTGCGAATTCACTCCGCCGCTTGGCCGGAAGCGGTCTTGGATCGCGTTGCCGTCGCCGCTTCGGGTTGGAGTGCCCGCTCGCCTGCCTCTTCCACGGCGGAAGGCTGCCACCGCAGCACGGGTCGGCGCGCCGCCCGGGTTTCGTCGAGGCGACGGCGCGGCGCGAGATGCGGGGCGTCTTCAAAGAAACGCGCATCCCCGGTTTTTGCCCGTGCCACCAGCCCCTGCACTGACCGGATGAAGGAGTCCAGGGTCGCCTTGCTTTCCGTTTCCGTCGGCTCGACCAGCATGGCGCCGTGCACGACGAGGGGAAAGTAGATGGTCATTGGATGAAATCCTTCGTCGATCAGCGCCTTGGCGAGATCGAGCGTGGTAACGCCGGTGCCTTTCAGGGTCTGTTCGTCGAACAACACCTCGTGCATGCAGGGCCCGTCGAACGCCGGATGAAGGGTGCCCGTCAGGCGCGCAAGCAGGTAGTTGGCGTTGAGCACGGCGTCTCCCGAAGCCTGCCGCAGGCCGTCTCCTCCCATGCTCATCATGTAGGCAAGCGCTCTCACGAACATGCCGAACTGGCCGTGGAACCCTTTAATCCGGCCGAATGGCTTGGCTTCCCCTTCACCGGAAGCTTCAACCAGACGGAGCCTTCCGTCGCTGTCGTGGATCAGGTAGGGCAGGGGAGCGTATGGAGCAAGCGCCGCCGATAAAACGACGGGCCCCGATCCAGGTCCACCGCCGCCATGCGGCGTCGAGAACGTCTTGTGGAGGTTGATGTGCATGCAGTCGATGCCGAGATCGCCAGGCCGCACGCGTCCCACGATCGCGTTGAAATTCGCGCCATCGCAGTAGAAGAAGGCGCCGGCGTCATGAACCGCCTCGGCGATCTTGAGAATGTCGTTCTCGAACAGGCCGCAGGTGTTGGGGTTGGTCAGCATGATCGCGGCG